>DASQAS010000070.1:0-56272 GCA_035635635.1 Myxococcales bacterium
CCTGGGAGCTCCGCTTCTGCAGCAACACCACGGGCACGAACTGCTCGACGTACACCGGACCGAACGGCCAGTGGGATTCGTCCACCACCATCTGGGTGCCGACCTGGGTCGTCTTCAGCGACAATGCCGCTCCGTTCACAGTGCCGGCCGGACAGCCCCAGCCCCCGCCCCCGCCCCCGCCCACGATCTCGTACAGCCCGGCCTGCGTCGCGGAGAAATCGAGCAGCTTCGCCGACATCTACGTGTACGACGAGTACCTGAACAGCCCTCCCGCGGGCACCACCTATTCGGACGCGAAGGTGGACCGCGGGACCAGCATCACGGCGGTCAAGCATGGCTTCTTCGACGAGATGGACAACTGGGGCGCGATGGGCAAGTTCGGCCTCGACTTCGACTACTGGCCCGTGCTGCCCTCGGGCGGAGCCTGCGCGGCGCCTGCCTCCCCGACCGCTCCCACCGCCTGCGTGCTCCGGCTGCTCTTCCGATCCTTCGATCTGGGCTTCCGCGGCACGCTCGAGGCGGTGAACGGCAACGCGACGAGTGGAACCTGCGGTGCTCCAGCCACGTTCCAGACCAGCATCGGCGTGGTCAACGTGAAGGGAGCCACGTTCCACGGCGGTCAGGTCGGCCAAAACGCGCCATAGCGCGCGGATGCGAGAGCCGACCTGACTGCCGCAGCTCGATCCTTGCGGGCGCTCCCGCTCATTCTCGTCGTCCCGCTGCTCGCCTGCAGGCCGGCGGGCAGCGATCCGGAGCGCCTCCTCGCCATGCTCGAGGATCGGGATCCGCAGGCGCGGGTCCAGGCGGTTCGTGAGCTGCACAAGCTCAAGGCCAGGCAAGCCGCGCCACGCGTCGCCGTGCTCCTCTCGGACCCGTTGGTCAAGCAGGACGCTGCCCTCTACCTGCGCGATCTGGCAGGCCAGGCGGAAGTGGACGCCCTGCTCGGCGCGCTCGAAACCACGGTGGGCGCCGGGAGTGACCAGGCGGCCCGCGCGGCGAATCGGACCAACGCGCTGCTCGCGCAAGCTCTGGGCAACGTCGGCGATCCACGCGCCACCCCCGCGCTCCTGCGCCTTTCGCGGGCCACCGACGGCGACGTGCGCGTCGCGGCGGTGGAAGCGCTCGGTAACGTCCGGTCGAAAGAGGCGGTGCCGGAGCTGGCGCACCTGGTGGACGATCCCGCCGCGCCTCCGGTCCTGATCAAGCGGTCGATCGACGCGCTGGGAAAGATCGGAGATCCGGCGGCCATCCCCGCTCTCGCGCACGGGCTGGTGATCGAGCGGCAGGGCGTCTCGTTCCTGCCCGAAAGCTCGTTTGCGCTCTTCGCCATCGGCGCTCCGGCGGTCGAGCCCCTGATCCGGATCCTGCAGGACCAGGATCCCGCCTTCTCCGGATGGGCCAAGGAGAACAACCTCGCGCCGGCCGGCACGTATGCCCGCGTGGCGCTGGTGCTCGGCGATCTCGGCGACCCGCGGGCCGTCCCGCCCCTGATCGCGAAGCTCAAGTACAAGGACCCGGATCCGGTTCCGGACACCTCCCGCCTGCTCTCGAACGTCGTGCGGATGTTCGCCGCCAGCGCCCTGGGGCGCATGCGCGCCGCGCAGGCGGCGCCCGCCGTGCAAGCGCTGGTGTCTACCGCCAGCGCGCAGGACGAGGAGGTCACCACCACCGCGGCCGAGGCGCTCGTCTGGATGGGCGACCGCGCCCAGGCGCGCGAGCTGATGAAGAAGGCCCAGGCCGGCGTGCTGAAGCTCCGCCTCACCGTCGCGCAGTCGGCGGCGATGTTGGGCGAGCCGGTGCTCGGGAACGACGTGCTGAACGTCGCCCTGCGCGAGTCGAAAGGCGCGCGGCAGAGCTGCCTCCGCCAGCTGGTCGAGCTGACGATGCCGGTCGACGACCCGGGGCAGGCCTGCGACCTGCTCGCCACGCAGTTCGGCGAGCTGTCCAAGCCCCTCGAGGCGGCCCGGGTCTGCGCCAGCGACGTCCCTTGCTGGCTGCCGAAGCTGCAGGATCAGGATCCGGTGGTCCGGGCGCGCGCGGCCTACGAGCTGGGGAGGGCCGGAGCGGCCGATGCCGTTCCCGCGCTCGCCAAGGCCGCCGGCGAGGAGCAGCTCCTGGTCCGCGAGGCCGCGACCCGCGCGCTGGACTGGCTCGCCGCCGTTCCGGCCGCGCGCCCGGCGCTGAAAGAAGTCGCGCCGCGGCTCTCAGCGCAGCTCGCCCAGGAGCAAGGCAGGCCGCAGTCGATCAAGAGCTACGAGGAGCTGCGGCGGCTCCAGCTCAAGATCTCCCGGCTCTGAGGGAGAGCCTCTTCGCCGTCAGTTGCAGGTGGGCGCCCCGCCGCCGGCCGGGTGCCGGCAGGCGTGCAGGTTCCGGGGGACGCTCAGCCAGCTCACGTCGCCCTGCACTGCCGCCGCGCCCACCTGCACTTGCAGCGGGACCTTGCCGCCGGGCTCCAGCGAGACCCCGCTGTAGCCCGCCTGGCCCGTCTTGGCGTTGAGCGAGACCACCGGCGTGGGCTGCTGCGGCGTCACGGTGACCGGCCGGGCCTGGTACCGCGAGGTCGCCAGCGCCGTGCTGGAGCCCTGGAGGCCGCACTGGACCACGCCGGTCTCGTCGTTGGCTTGGTAGAGATACGCGGTGTCTGCCGGCACGATCCCTCCGTTGCAGACGGAACCGCCATCCGCGAGGGCCCCGTTGAAGAGCGAACTCGGGACCTCGGTGTTCCAGGCGACGCAGCCGCCCAACAGCAGCGGGGCCGTGACCGTCTTCTCGTTGAGATCGTTCGTCTGCTGCAGAAACCAGCCGGCGGCCATCGAAGACATGCCCGCGTCCGTGCTGACGTTGGTCAGGTCCGTCTCGGTGAGCGTATGCGCGCTGTAGGTCGTCTGATTGACCGACGAGATCATCCGCGGCCGGTTCGCATAGGCGGGCGGGTCGAACGGCATGATCGAGTAGAAGCGCGTGTTGGTCACGCCGGTCGAGGTGAAGGCGACGCCCGGCTGATCGACCGGCTTTCCGCTGCTGTCGAGGCACTCCTCGCCCGCGTCGGAGCCGCCGTCGAAGTCGCAGTTGATCCGGTTGGAGATGATGGTGCCGCCGTCGTTGGGATCGCTCATGACGGTTCCTGCGCAGGAAATCTGGTACTGGATGTTCACCAGCGCCGGATCGTTGCAGGCCCCCGCGGTGTTCGTGTTCGAGCCGAGGGTGAAGCTGTTGGTCGTCAGCGAGGTGCCGCCGGCGGTGTACTTCCAGCGGCCGGTCAGCGACTCGGCGATGCCGGCCGAGCCGATCTGGTAGGCGGTCTGGTTCACGTCCACGGTGCAGTTGTTGCGGATGCAGCCGCGCAGGTTGTCGAGCGCGCAAGTGCCGCCGTCCGAGGTGTCGGTGTCACGCACCTTGATCTGGTCGCGGTCGCCGGACCCGAGGTAGACGCGCACGCCCCCCTTGGCGTCATCGAACACGCGGGCGCCCGCCATGGTGGTGAAGGGAGCGCGCTGCGAGAGGGCGGCACCCTTGAACTGCTGGAAGGTCAGCCCGCCGTACCAGTTGTTGACCGGCCCGCTGGAGAGGTCTCCAGGGTTGAGCATGTCGATGGTCCAGAGCTGTCCGTCGGTGTCGCCGACCACGGCCATGTCGAAGAAGTTGTCGTAGTTGGAGTCGATCAGCGAGACCGGCGCCAGCACCGAACCCAGGTTGTAGCGGGGGTCGCCGGTGCTGGACGTGTCGTATCGGCTGAACTTGTAGAGCAGCGTGCCGTCCCAGGCGTCGAGCAGGTAGATGGCGCGGCCGCGGATGAGGTTGGGGTCGAAGCCGCCGGAGATCGCGACCACCCACCGCTCGCTGGCCTTCACCGAGGAGCCGTTGACGGTGAGGCTGATGGGGCCGCTGTCGTCCCGGATCAGCACCGGACCGATCGGGGCCGGGTTGGGCGTGGTGTCGTTCCAGCTTTCACCAGCCGCCAGCTCGTAGTTGCTGCCGGGGGGAGGCCAGGTCCACAGGTAGCGGGGATTCGCCGAGGTGTCGGTGACGTCGATGGCCGTGTAATGCCGGCCGCCTTCGCGCTCGCCCACGATGGCGATGGTGTGGAACTCGTCCGGCTGCTTGCGCCGGTCGGCGCTGCTCGAGCCCGAGCCGTCCTTCCAGACGTCGCGCACCCAGGGTGACCCGTCGAGCAGGATGCTGTGGTTGGCGCTGAGCGCATACCGCTGGAGCTTCGGCACCAGATCGGCCGGGATGAAGGCCCACACTTCCGCGCCGGTGCCGTCGTCGAAGCCGGCATCGGTCTGCCAGTTGCCCGCATGGAAGGCGTGGAGCATGCCGTCGTTGGCGCCGACCAGGATCAGTTGCTGCCGATGGACCTTGCCGTTGTAGAAGGTGTCGTACGCAGCGTTGCTTCCCGGCGTGAACTGGCCCGGGACGTCCTCGGCGTACAAGGTGCGGACGCACTGGGAGATGATGCCCGTGTCGCAGAGGAAGGTCGGCACCGGAGGCGTGACCAGGATCGGCGAGGAATGGAAGATGTCGCCCAGGATGAAGGGACGGACCACGCCGCCGTCGGTGGTCTGGCGGAGCACGTCCTGCCCCTCGACGAACTTCATCAGATCCGCCCCGCAGTCCTGCTCGCTCGCGTACACATGTCGCGAGGTGGACGCCATGCCCACGCAGAAGTCGGAGTTGATGCCCGACAGCTTCATGTAGTCGGTCATCCTGGCGACGTTGCCCGACGAGTAGTCGTTGAACGGGATCAGCGCGGTCCCCGGGCCGGGGATTCCGGCGTCCATCGGAGCGACCAGGATGTTCCGCGGCGTGGCGCCCGCCCCACCGGTGAGCACGGCGTTCTCGCGGTCGGAGAGGAGCGCCGCCGCCTCCCAGATGGGGGTGGCCGGGACCTTTGGACTGCGGACCGGCCAGCCGGCGTCGCCATAAGGCTGCGAGTCGTCGAGCAGCACGAACGTCCCGCCATCGTCCTCTCCCACGTAACCGCCGTCCCGGTCCTGCAGGTAGAGATCGGTGCAGGAGGCGTTGCCGTTCGGGTTGACCGGCGTCCTGGAGGGGCCGCCGTCGGGCCCCGAGGTCAGGTCCGCCATGCTGCAGCCGGCGGCGAACTCGTTGAAGAGCTTGAACCGGTAGAGGCGGCCCTCCCACTGCGAGCCGCCCAGCGGGCGGAAGCGCGGGATGAACGCGAAGGTGGTGCCGCGGGTCTGCACGGTGGTGATGGCGGCCACCGAGAACGAGGTGGCGTTGGAGATGATGTCGAGGAACACCTGCTTGATGCTCATCTCCAGCTGGAAGAAGTTCGTGGCCGAGAAGTGGAGCCCGTGGCCCGCGAAGGCCGCCGCCCTCAGCGGCTCCAGCTCCCCGAAGTAGTTGTCGCCCACGCCGATCGTGTACAGGCGGAGGTTCGTTCCGGGCGCGCCACCCAGGTTGGTCGCGTACATCCAGGCGGCCACGCTGGGCAGGAAGTCGTTCGGGCAGACGCCGGAGGAGGTGGTGTAGTAGGGCGCGCCCGGCCTGGTGATGACGCTGCCGGCGCCGTTCGCCATGTTCGGATCGAGGTAGTCGTCGCCGTCCTTCTCGCCGCCGAGCCCCAGTCCGGGGTTGCCCGTGAGGTTCGATCCCGAGCACGCGTTGTGCGAGTCGTAGCCGTTGCAGTACGGGTTCGCAGCGACGTTTGCCGCGCCATCGCACCGGGTCCAGCCGTCGATCCCGCGCCCGTCGGAGAAGAGCACGGAGAAGCCCGCGTTGCAGCCTGGGCAGAAGCCCGACTTCTTGTTCGTCTCGCCGCTGGCGCCGACCTCGCTGTTCGGGTGCGCGCTCTGGTTGGCGAAGAAGCTCCAGGTGGAAGGCGGACTCGAGTCGATGGAGCTCACCGTCCAGGCCACGTTGAAGAGCGTCTCGGCCAGCGAGTTCGCGGCGCCGGTGTAGGTGACCGGGTCGACGCTGCCGATGCGCTGGTTGGGGCGGCCCTGGCCGTTGCACGACTGCGGCAGCATCTTCTGCAGCCGGTAAAATCCCTGCGCGCCGTTGGTCGTGCCGATGCCTTCGCGCAGTGAGTTCAGGAGCGGCCCATTCACCAGGCGCTTGTAAGCGAGGCGGAGGATGGCCCACTTCGGTGGGAAGAAGTTGAGCCAGTTGCCCTTGACCACCATCGCCGCGGGGTTGGTGTCCGTCTGCGGCCGCTTGTAGTTGATCCAGTACCCCCTGGTCTGGACGCAGAGGGAGCAGTCGGCGGTGTCGGCGGCCACGTAGGCCGCGCCGGTCGTGGCGTTCGTGCAGGCCGTGTCGATGGTCTCGGGCAATCCTGCGGTGTTCGCCGGCCAGAGCATGTAGCGCCAGGCCTTGCCGCCGTTGTTCACGCCGTTGGAGGTCTTGCTGTCCTGATAGGTGGCATCCTCGAAGTTGTCGGCCAGGCCGCCCATGCCTGCATAGGTGATTTCGGGTTCCGGGTATCGCTTGGTCTTGTCGTAGCCGCCGGCATAGGTGGGCGACGCCGCGGGCGCCTCGACGTTGGACGGCATGAAGTAGCTCAGGCTGTTGAGGAAGGCGTTCGAGCATCCCTGGCCGTTCGGAGCGACCACGGCGCTAATACCCGCGACGCCCGGCTGGCGAAGCTCGTAGAGGGAGATGGGCAGCGCCCTCATCGTCGCGGTGGACGGATAGATCATCGTCACGTTCGCCGTGCCGGAGACCGTGAAGGAGAAGAAGCTGTTGTCTCCGCGCGTCGGGGGATTCGTGTAGAAGTCCATCCGCTCGGTGTCGCGATTCCAGCACACGTTGTCGGTGGCGGCGGAAGCCGGCAGCGCGAGCGCGGCGCAGAGGATCAGCGTTGTGGCGGTCCGGTTCATGATCCCCCCTCGTCAGAATCCAAAGTTCACCAGGAACTCGACTTCCTGCTGGTGGGTGGCCAGCGCGTTGTCGCGGCAGACCACGGTGAGGCGGTAGCCCTTGCCGCCGAGCCCTCCGGACCGCTTGGTGATCCGGTTCGCGGCATCCCCTCCTACCGCTCCGCCCGGCGTGCCTCCGGCCTCCGAGATGGAGGTGACGTTGAAGTTGTCGTAGTGGCCGGACGCGTACTGCTGGTCGCCGACCCGCTTCTGCAGTTGGAGATTGACGAGGCTGACGCCGTAGGCGCGAAACTGCGACAGCAGCATCTGCCGCGCCCCCTCCGCGCAGCTGCTGGAGCGGTCCCAGTGCCGCTTCGAGGCCACCGCGTCCACCTCGCGCGAGGTCCGGTTGACGATGGCGACGCCGATGACCGCGAGCGCGATCATCAGGATCATCGCCAAGATCAGGGCCGAGCCGCGGTCGTGCTTGTTGTGCGCGGGGCGCATCGGTGGGCCTCTAGAAGATGAACGGATTCTTGGAGGAGAGGTTGGGCACGGACACCACCACCGAGCTGAAGTAGCGGCGGTACCGGCCGAGGGTGACGGCGGTGTAGTCGGTGCGGTTCTCGACCGAGGCGCTGCCCGAAGGCGTCGCAGGGTCTCCCGCCCAGGGCGTGGGCTGTGTCACGTCCTGGCGCAGCGACCGGACCGTGAGCTGGACGCGGATGGCCCGGATGTTCGCGGGGTGCAGCGTATAGCGCGCTGGATCGGTGTCGCCCGTGGCCTGCAGGGGGGCCGTCACGGTCGGGTCCGGCTCTTCCAGCGTCCCGGGCGTATCGCCGACGACCCAGTCGCCGCCGTTGTCCGGAGCCGCAATCCCGGTGGCGCTGGGGCGCAGCAGGTAGGAGATCTGCATGTCCTCCACACCTCGCGCGATCGGGATCTCGTCGGCGAGGTCGGGCGTGCCGGCCGCCACCTTCTCCGCGGTGGTCCCGTTCTGGTTGTAGTCGAGGCCGCGGTCGAGCATCAGCCACGGCTCTCCGTTCACGGAGGCGATGTGGTAGCGGTACCGGCTGACGAAGAAGGCGCTCACGCCCGGGGCCGCGTTCGCGAGGGGCGGGGCGCCGACGCCGTCGAAGCAGGCGTCGTGCCCGGCGCCGAGGTTGGTGCGGTACGGATTGCCCGCGACCGCGGCGTCGAGCGTCACCTGCAGCGCCCCCGCGGCAGCCGCCTTGGCGGTGGCGGCCACGCGGCCCATGGTCGGGTTGGTTCCCTTGGTGCAGGTGATCTCGAGCAGCTGGCCCTGCAGGAAGGTGTCTCCGATCTGGGCGCTCACGGTGAGGTGGTTGGCGTCGAACCCCAGCACCTGCCAGGCATGGCCGGTGCAGGGCACGCTCGGATCGCAGCCCTGGATGGTGCTGGTCGGCCCCCCCGCCCAGTAGTAGCCGGGGTCGCGCATGACGAAGACGATCTCGTCCGGACCGCTCTTCGAGTCGCGGCAGGGAGCCGCGGCGTTCCAGGCCGGACAGCCGTAGCTGCGGAAATCGAACACGTAGCGCGGGTCGATGCCGTAGCCCGCCCGGCCGAGGGAGTCCTGGATCGAGAGCATCGCGTCGCGGGCGCCGTTGCTGGCCTCGCGGGCCAGGTCGAGCGCCTGCAGCGCGCGCTGTTGAGCGATGAAGGTGCCGGTGACGATCCCGATCACCACCAGCGCCACCGAGGCGCCGACCAGGACCTCGATCAGGGTGAAGCCTCGCGGCTGCCGGGGGCTCACAGGTTGAACCCCGAGGGATCGTATTTGTAGAAGCTGGCGTTCACCTGACGGTAGCCGAGCTTCGGCTCCTTCCAGCGGACGACCACCTGCACCAGCTTTCCCTGCGGCGTGCCGGAGCCGTTGAGATCGATCAGGAACACGTTCCAGTAGCGCTGGAAGATGATCTGCTCTCCGGCGGGCAGCGTCGCGTCCACCGGCGAGAGCACTCCTCCGTAGTTGGCGGCGAGCTGGTTGACCTGCGCCGCGCCGGAGGCGCCGTCGGTGAAGTCGAAGGTCACGCCCGAGCCGTCGACGTTGCTGGTCGGGGCTGCGGCGTTCTGCAGATCCCAGAACTTCGCGATGTCCGCGTGGTTCGTGTCGGAGTACGAGCCGGTGTGGGCCGGCGCGGCCCCGGCCTGCGGCGTCAGGCGCGCGTCGGCGTACTGCCAGACCTGCATGTTCTGGACGAGGTCCTGGGCGAGCAGAGACGCCTGCGCCATGCGCTTGCCAAGGTGGTTGGAGCGCAACGCGGTGACCTGAAGGCCGGCAAGCCCGAGCAGGCCGATGAGCATGACCACCGAGGCGACCATCGCCTCGATGAGCGAGAAGCCGCGGTCAATCCGCGGGCGTCGGAGCGGTTGCGCGCTCATCGGACGGTCACCGCTTCGGACGTTCCGGTCGCCGCGACGATGGCGAAGTCGATGATGCCGTTCGGGCTGCCGGGCACGCCGCCGTCCGGCGTCAGGGACATCTCTTGCAGGCTGATCTGTTGCCCCACCGTGAGCGGTCCACCGTTGAAGGAGGCTCCGCCCGCGGGAAGGAACGTGATCGCGCCCATCCCGCTGCCGGTCTCGCAGAAGCTGCAGTACTTGAGGTTGGGCGCGCTGCTGCCGCCGTCGGCGAAGATGTCGGCCACGCCGCCCGATCCGCCGTCGGGCAGCAGGATGTTGACGAACCCGGTGGGAATCCCGGAGTACGGGAGCGGAAGCGCGGCGCCCCAGCCGCCCTGCGGGCCGAAGCTGGTGTTGACGGGAAGCTGGCCGGCGTAGATGAGGCGATCCGGGCTGGGCGCAGGCGTTACGGGGTTGAACGAGGCGAGCGAGAAGTCGCCGTTGACGTCCTCGATCGACCACCACTTCCCTTGCCACGAGTCGACGATCACCACCGTGGGGTTGCCGCGGGCGAACGCTTCTGCGCGCGCGGTGCGGAGCGTGGCGAGGAAGTCGCCGCTCGCCGAGGCGAAGCTGCCGCGGGTCTTCATCCGGTTGAGGGCGACCGCGGACATGCCCGCCAGGGTGCCGACAATGGCGACCGTGATCAGCATCTCCATCAACGTGAAGCCATGCTGTCCGCGGGCGAGCATGACTCTCGGGGGGAGCAAGAAGAACGCCACAGGTTCAACTTCCCGGAGTTGCTCGGGTGTGACCTCTCGGCAGAGCCGGAACGTGTCACTACGATTTCACTTCTGAAAACCATCTCCGCAGGCGATGTCGACGCGAGTGCGCCCGGGTGTTTTTGCGTTGACCTGAGTGGGAGGCCGAAGCATCTTGCGCGCCCTCATGCAGCGTAGAGCAGAGCTGTTCCCGGACGCGAGCGACGCCGACTGGCGCGACTGGCGTTGGCAGCTGCGCCACAGCGTGCGCTCGCTGGCCGAGCTCGACCGGTTCGTTCCTCTGACGGAGGAGGAACGGCGCGGCTGCCTGGAGACGCGGGACGTGTTCCGGCTCGGCATCTCGCCCTACTACCTGAGCCTGATCGATCCCCATCATCCGTTCTGCCCCATCCGGATGCAGTCGATCCCGGTGCGCGCGGAGGCCGACAAGCACGCGGGCGAGCTGCGCGATCCCCTGGGCGAGGACCAGCACCGGCCGGTGCGGGCGATCGTGCACAAGTACCCGGACCGCGTGCTCCTGCTCGCGCTCGATCACTGCTCGGTCTACTGCCGCCACTGCACGCGCCGGCGCATCACCTCGGGCGACGAGGGCGGCATCTCGCGCGAGGAGCTGGACGAGGCCGTCCGCTACCTGCGTGGCCATCCCGAGGTGCGCGACGTGCTGATCTCCGGCGGCGATCCCTTGCTGCTGGCGACGCCACGGCTGGTCGAGCTGCTCGAGCAGGTTCGCGCGGTGCCGCACGTGGAGATCGTCCGTATCGGCACCCGCATCCCGGTCTGCCTGCCGATGCGCGTGGACGACGCGCTGGCCAGGGCGCTGCGGCGGTTCGCGCCGCTGTTCGTGGTCACGCACTTCAACCACGCCAAGGAGATCACGGCCGAGGCGCGCGAGGCCTGCGAGCGGCTGGTCGATCACGGGATCCCGGTGGAGAACCAGGCGGTGTTGATGCGGCGGGTGAACTCGAGCGTGGCGGCGATCAAGGACCTGATGCAGAAGTGCCTGACCATGCGGGTGCGGCCCTACTACCTGCACCAGATGGACGTGGCCGAGGGACTGGAACACCTGAGGACTCCGCTGGCGCGGGGCGTCGAGATCTTGCGCGAGCTGCGCGGGTGGACCAGCGGCCTCGCGGTCCCCCACCTGGCGGTGGATCTTCCCGGCGGCGGAGGGAAGGTGACCGTGCAGCCCGACTACCTGGTGGAGAAGCGCGCCCGCGAGACCGTCTTCCGCAACTACCGCGGCGAGCGGTTCGCCTATCCCGAGCCGCGGGAGACCGACTGCAGTGTGCCGTATGACGAGGTCTTCTACGGCGCGCAACCCGCGCGCGCGCCCCGCCTGCGGGTGCTGCGGTGATCGCGCAGGTCCTCGAGGCCGTCGCGCTCTGGATCCAGGGCGTGATCTCGGCGATGGGCTACGGCGGAATCGCCGCGCTGATGGCGATCGAGAGCGCCTGCATCCCGCTTCCCTCCGAAGTGATCATGCCGTTCGCCGGCAGCCTGGTGCCGTCGGGCCGGTTCACGCTCATGGGCTGCGGTCTCGCGGGCGCGATCGGGTGCGTGCTCGGCAGCGTCCCCGCCTACTATCTGGGGTCCTATGGAGGGCGTCCCCTGATCCTCAAGTACGGACGCTACATCCTGCTTTCGCCGGAGCACCTGGACTGGGCAGATCGCTTCTTCGCCCGCCGCGGAGACCTGACGGTGTTCGTGGCGCGTCTGCTTCCCGTGGTGCGAACGTTCATCGCCTTCCCGGCAGGCGTGGCGCGCATGCCGATGGGAAAGTTCATCGTCTATACGTTCGTTGGATCGTTCCCCTGGTGCCTGGGGCTCGCCTGGGTCGGCATGAAGCTGGGCGAGAACATCGACGAGATCAAGCCCTGGTTCCACCGCTTCGACGCGGTCCTGGTGGCCGTCGGCCTCGTCGTGGTCGTCTGGTTCGTCCGTAAACAGATCAAGGCGCGCCGCGCGCTCTCCTGACCGGCAGCCTTCTCCGGCTGGGAACGGCTTTGCCCAGATTCTCACGCCGCCCTGCGCCGGCAGGTTGGCCGCCCGCTTGCAAAACCCCTCGCCGGGAACCGGGCGGCGGGAGGGATCGATGCGCGCAGGGGCGGTGGCGGTGGCGCTGGCGGCGGGAACCGGGTGCGCGCACGTGGGCACGTCGCGTTTGGACGCGCCGGCACTCAAGGCGGGCAAGTACTCGGTGGAGTCCATCCGGTCGCGCGCGCAGCTCGACGGCGTGGAGCAGCTGATCGAGATCAGCGAGACCGGCACGAAGATGACCGACGCGACCGGCGCCGAGCACGTGCTGACGCAGCGGGGCGCCCTGGTGCTGGTGGAGAACGGCACCTGCAGGCTGGCGCTGGCGGTCTCGGTGGATGGCGAGGAGCCCGGGGTCTCCGACCGCGCTTGCCGCTGGACCGTGGAGGGCAACCGCTTCCTTCTGGGCGACGCGAGCGGGTCGGGAACGCGGACGGTGTACCAGGTGCTCACGAGCGGCGGCCGCGTCGTGCTGGAGGGTGTGAACGACGTGGACGTGCACGGCAACGTGGTCGGCGACGCCCGGGGAGAGCGCATCGTCCTGGTATTGCGTGCGCCCGAGTTCGCGGGGCGCTCGGTGGATCGGACCTCCGAGGGGCAGGCGGCGCGCGAGATCCAGGAGTACCTGCACGATCTCTAAGAGCGACTACAATCCTGGGGGTGAAGCTCTTCGTCACCTCCAGGTTGCTCTCCGCGGCGGGCGTCGCGCACGGCTTTTCCCTGCGGACCGGCGGCGTCTCCAGCGGCCCGTTCTCGTCCCTGAACCTGAGCGTCTCGGTCGGCGACGCGGAGGACGCGGTCCGCGAGAACCACGACCGCCTGCGCGAGGCGGCGGGCCTGCGCGGCCGCGTGGCCACTGCTCACCAGGTCCATGGCGACCGCGTGGTCGACGCGCGCCTCCAGGAGATCTTCGCGCCCACCGGGCCGCAGCAGGGTCCTTTGGACGAGACGGCCGACGCGCTGCTGGCGCTCGGCGATTCCGCAGTCGGCGTCCGCGTCGCGGACTGCGTTCCGATCCTGTTGGCCGCAGACGGCGGGGTGGCCGCGGTCCATTCGGGCTGGCGCGGGACGCGGCTCAAGATCGCGGCGCGGGCGGTGCGGGCGCTGCAGCACGCGGCGGGCGCCGATCCCGCGCGGATCCTGGCAGCGATCGGCCCGTGCATCGGGCGCTGCTGCTACGAGGTCTCGCCCGATCTCGCCGCCGCGTTCCGGGCGCAGTTCGGGCCGGAGGCGGCGGACGATCCCGCTCGCAGCGCGCGGCCGCACCTCGACCTGAGGTACTGCGTCGAGCAGGCCCTGGCGCAGGCCGGCGTTCCGGCGGAGCGCATCGAGCAGGTGGAAGGGTGCACATCCTGCGACACGGGCTCCTTCTTCAGCCACCGCCGCGACAAGGGACGCACAGGTCGGCATCTTGCCTTCATCCAACCTCTTGTCTCCTGAGCTCTTTCTTTGACTTGTCAGCCCCCCCACGTAGATGATCGATCGACGCGGCGCGCCCGCCGCGCGAGGGGAAATCCGCTTGCGCTTCCGCTTTCTCGCCGCCACCGTGCTGCTCGCCGGATGTGCCGGCGCGCCCCCGCGTCCGGCGGCCGAAGCGGACGGGCTGCAGGAGCTGCGCAGCCAGCTCCAGGCGCAGTCGGCGCTGGTGGCGCAACAGCAGCGGCGGATCGACGAGTTGGAAGTGAAGCTGGCCGCTCTCGCGGCGAAGGCCGCGTCGGTCGCTCCGGCTTCCCCGGCACGAACCGATCCGCGGCCGCCGCTGAAGACCGTGAAGACGGGCGGGCGGCTGCGCCGCGCCGATCGGTTCAACCCCGTCGAGCGTGCCCCGGCCATCCCCAGCATCGTGGAGCTGCGCGAGCCGGACCCGGAGGCCTTGGCACGGCTCGAGACGGACCCTGAGGTCTCGCGCGAGTTCGACGCCGACCACACCTGGGCCGAGGCGGTGAGGAAGCTGAACGAAGGGCACCACGCGGAGGCCGAGACCGAGCTGTTGGCGTTCGTCGCGGCCTACCCCCGGCACAGCGCCGCGGACAACGCGCTGGTCCTCGCCGGCCTGGTGCGCGAAGTACGCGGGGATTGCGCCGGCGCCCTGGAGCTCTTCGAGAGCGTTCCCCGCAAGTATCCCGCCGGCGACGCAGTTCCCCAGGCGCAGCTCGAGCGCGGGCGCTGCCTGCGGATCCTGGGCCGCAAGGAAGAAGCGAAGGCGGTTCTCAACCAGCTTGCCCTGGAGCACCCGCACGCGTCGGAGACGGCGCAGTCGCGGCAGCTGCTCCAGGGCCTGTGAGGAGGCAGCATGCGGACGCGGACGATCGCGCGGTGGCGCAGGGCAGCACTGGCCGGGATGCTGGCGGCGACGCTGGCTTCGCCGGGGCGCGCGCAGCAAGATCCGCCGCCCCCGGTCCCGGTCCCGCAGCAGGCGGCTGAGCCCGTGCAGCCGGCGACGCTGCGGGCCGCGAAAACGTTGCGGAAGACGTCGCAGCAGGCCGAGCCGGCGCAGCAGCCCGAGCCGGCGCAGCGACCCGAGAACGCCGCGATGTCGATCACCGAGGACAGCCTGCGGCCCCCTCCGGACAAGGACGTCAAGCCGGTGCCGGGCGCGCCCGATGAGTACACGATCCAGAAGGGCGACACGCTCTGGGACCTCTCGCAGAAGTTCCTCAACAACCCCTGGTACTGGCCCAAGATCTGGAGCCTGAACCCCTCGATCGAGAACCCGCACTGGATCTATCCCGGCAACAAGCTCCGCATCGTGCCCGGGGAAGGCGGCGCGCAGGCGCCGGCCCAGGTCGCCGGCGAGGAGCAACAGCCGGAGGCCGGAATCGACGCTACCGCGCTCAATTCGCCGGAGGAGCCGCTGCCGCTGACGACGGAAACCAACGTCTCGCTGCCCACCACCAACGATCTCGACGTGGTGGGGCGCAACGTCCGCGAGTCGCAGGCCGCGCAGAGCATGGTGAGCGTGAGCGGCAAGCTCGCCTTCGCCCCGCCACCGGTGCTCTCGGTCCGCAGCAGCGGACTGGTCTCTCCGGAGGAGATGCGCGAGTCCGGCACGCTGGAGGCCTCGTTCGAAGAAAAGCAGATGCTCGCCAACTACGACACCGCGTATGCGCGGTTCGAGGACGAGGTGCCGGCGAAGCCCGGCGACAAGCTGCTGATCTTCCGTCCGGAGGGTCCGATCGTGCACCCGGTCTCGGGCCGCACCCTGGCCCGCCAGACCAAGACGGTGGGCGTGGTGAAGGTCCTCTCGATCCAGGGCCGGCAGGCCACGGTGCAGATCGAGCGCACTTTCGAAGAGGTGGAGCGCGGCGACCGCGTGCGGCCCTGGGAACCGCAGGAGAAGCGCGTGGCCCCGCGGGCGAACACGGCGGACGTGCTCGGCCGCATCGTCCAGGCGCTGAATCCGGGGCTTTCGGAGTACGGCGAGGCCACGGAGGTCTTCATCGATCGCGGCTCGGCGGACGGCGTGCAGGAGGGCAACACCTTCGCGGTGATCCGCCAGGGCGACGGTCTGAGCAACGCGATGGTGGTCGGCTCGTTCACGGCGGGGAGGCAGGGGGAGTTGTCGGCCAAGGCGGACGTGCCGGAGGAGAACGTCGGGCTGCTGCTGGTGATCGACGTACGCGATCGCGTCAGCACGGCGGTGGTGATCAAGAGCATCCGCGAGTTGTCCGCGGGCGACTTCGTCGAGATGCGTGCCTCGGGCTCCGGCGGCGGCCTCCAGTAGCCTTGAAAAAACCCGGCCAGGCAAGAGCCGGCGGAGCACCGCGCTCGGATCCGGAGGCGGTCGCAGTCTGCGCGCTCGCCTCCGTTCCAGGGGTCGGCGCGGCGACGCTGGCGCGCATCGAGCAGCGCTTCCAGTCGCTCCAGGAAGCCGTGCGCCAGGGTCCGGCCAGGCTCCTCGCCTGCGAAGACCTCGAGCTTGACCCGGCCGCGCGGCACTACCTCTCGCGAGGGCCGGACCTGCCTGCGCTGGGGACCTGGGCACTGCAGACGGCGCACAAGGCGGGTGCGCGCGTGGTGCTCCTCGGCGAGGACCAGTATCCGGGGCGGCTGCGCAGGATGTCCACTCCCCCGCGGCTCCTGTACGTCCGCGGGCACCTGCCTGCGGCGGCGAAGCGCGTGGCGGTGGTGGGCTCGCGCGAAGTCGACGAGCCCGGGCGCGACCTGGCGCAGAGCTTCGGCGATGGGCTGGCGCGCGCCGGCGTGGAGGTGGTCTCGGGCGGAGCGCGGGGCATCGACACCGCCGCGCACGAGGGAGCGCTCTGGGGCGAGGGTCGCTCCATCGCAGTGCTGGGGAGCGGCATCGACGTGCCGTACCCGGCGGAGAATGCGCCGCTGTTCGACCGCCTGGCCGGCGGCGCGGGAGCGGTGATCAGCGAGCTGCCCCCGGGCGCCGGGCCGCAGCGCTCGAACTTTCCGCGGCGCAACCGGATCGTGGCGGGGCTGGCGGACGCTGTGGTGGTGGTCCGAGCCCAGGCAGGCTCCGGCGCGCTGATCACCGCCCGGCTTGCGCTCCGCTGCGGGACCAAGGTCTTTGCCGTCCCGGGCGACCCGGCGAACCCGAGAGCCGAGGGGCCGAACGTCCTGTTGCGCGATGGGCAGGCCCAGGTCGCCACAGGGCCGGCCGACGTGCTTTTGGCATTGGGCTGGCCCGTACCGGAGGTCCTGAAGGCGCCTCCGGCGTTTCCGCCTGCGGATCTCCACACTTGGGTTCCCGGCCCGGGCACGTCAGATCGGGCGGTGATCGACGAGGAGGGCGTTAGACTGTGGCGATTGCTGGACGGAAGGACCCCTGCTCATGTAGACGACCTCGCCCTCCGGGCGCAGATCCCTGCCAGGGAAGCGCTCGGAAAGCTCGCTGAGCTGGAGCTCAAGGGCATGGCCGTGCAGAGGCCCGGGAAATATTTCCTGCGCCGCTGAGCTTTCGAACCCATTTGGGAGTGCCGGCATCTACCGCCGCCCCGAGGGAACAATGGCAACAGGCAAGGCAGCCGCGAAGTCGACGAAGGCCCGCAAGACCAGCAAGAAGGCAGTCCAGGAAGGGGAAGTCGCCACCCGCGGCAAGGGAAACACGCTGGTCGTGGTGGAGTCGCCGGCCAAGGCAAAGACCATCAAGAAGTACCTGGGCTCCGGCTACGTGGTGAAGGCGTCGGTCGGCCACGTGATGGACCTGCCCAAGAGCAAGATGGGCGTGGACATCGAGAACGGGTTCGAGCCGGTCTACGAGGTGATCGAGGCGAAGAAGAAGGTGGTGGCGGATCTGAAGGCCGCCGCCAAGACCGCGGACCTCGTGCTGCTCGCCACCGACCCCGACCGCGAGGGCGAGGCCATCGCCTGGCACGTCTACGAGCAGCTCAAGCGCACCAAGGTTCCGGCGCAGCGCATCCTCTTCAACGAGATCACCAAGAAGGCGATCCAGGAGGCGATCCAGAAGCCGCTGGCGCTCAATCGCGACCTCTACGACGCGCAGCAGGCGCGGCGCGTGCTGGACCGGCTGGTGGGGTACCAGATCTCGCCCATCCTCTGGAAGAAGGTCCGCCGCGGGCTCTCCGCCGGGCGCGTGCAGAGCGTGGCGGTGCGGCTGGTGGTGGAGCGCGAGGAGGAGATCGCGAAGTTCGTCCCGGTCGAGTACTGGAGCATCGAGGCGGACCTGCGCGCGGCGTTGCCTCCACAGTTTCGCGCCAAGCTGATCAAGCTGGATGGGCAGAAGATCGAGCTGCCCAACGCGGAGATCACCACGCCGCTGGTGGAGGAGCTGCGCAAGCAGCCCTTCGTGGTCGCCGAGGTGACGCGCAAGGAGCGCCGCCGCAACGCGCCGCCGCCCTTCATCACCTCCAAGCTGCAGCAGGAGGCCGCCAACCGGCTGGGGTTCACGGCCAAGAAGACCATGACGCTGGCGCAGCGGCTCTACGAGGGCGTGGAGCTGGGCGAGGACGGGCAGACCGCGCTGATCACGTACATGCGCACGGACTCGGTGCGCCTCTCGCCCGACGCGATCGCCGGAGCGCGCGCGTACGTCACGGAGCGGTGGGGCAAGGACTACCTGCCTGCCGAGCCGGTGCAGTTCAAGACGAAGAAGAGCGCGCAGGACGCGCACGAGGCCATCCGGCCCACCTCGCTGGAGTACCCGCCCGAGAAGGTGAAGCCGTTCCTCGAGAAGGACGTGTTCCGGCTCTACGAGCTGATCTGGAACCGCTTCGTCGCCTGCCAGATGGTGCCGGCGGTGTTCGACCAGACCATCGCGGACATCCAGGCGGGCCGGGCGACGTTCCGGGCCACCGGGCAGATCCTCAAGTTCCCCGGCTACCTCGCCGTCTACGGGCAGGAAGCGGAGCAGCCGCCGGACGAGGCTGGCGCCGAGAAGATGGAGGGCGAGGACGAGGAGAAGGGCGACGTCTCGCGCCAGCTCCCGCCGCTCCAGGCGGGGGAGAAGCTGGAGCTGATCGAGCTGATACCCGAGCAGCACTTCACCCAGCCGCCGCCGCGCTTCACCGAGGCGTCGCTGGTGAAGGAGCTGGAGGAGAAGGGCATCGGCCGGCCGTCGACCTACGCGGCCATCCTCTCCACCATCCAGGACAAGGAGTACGTGGAGAAGAAGGAGGGGCGATTCTTCCCCACCGAGCTCGGCAAGATCGTTACCGAGCTCTTGCTCGGGGCCTTCCCGCGTGTGATGGACGTGCAGTTCACGGCGCGGATGGAAGAGGAGCTCGACGAGGTCGAGGAAGGCAAGATCGAGTGGCAGTCAGTGCTGGGCGAGTTCTACGAGCCCTTCAAGAAGAGCCTCGCGGCGGCCGAAGCGCAGATGCGCGACGTGAAGCGCGAGGAGAAGCCCACCGACCTGGTCTGCGAGAAGTGCGGCAGCCCGATGGTGATCAAGTGGGGCCGGATGGGGCGCTTTCTGGCCTGCTCCGGGTATCCCGACTGCAAGAACACCAAGGACTTCGTGGAGGAGAACGGCGCCATCAGGGTGGTCGAGGACCTCCCCACCGCCGAGACCTGCCCGACCTGCGGCAAGCCCATGGTCAACAAGCGCGGCCGGTTCGGACGGTTCCTCGCCTGTTCGGACTATCCAGCTTGCAAGACCACCCGGCCCATCACACTGAAGGGCGTGGTCTGCCCCGAGGACGGCGGCGGTCTCGCCGAGCGCAAGTCGCGCTTCGGCAAGAGCTTCTTCGGCTGCGTGAACTATCCGAACTGCAAGTTCGCCGCGTGGGACCGGCCCATCCCCGGCCCCTGCCCGCAGTGCGGCAAGCCGTACCTGCTCCAGAAGTACACGAAGCGGGACGGAGCGTTCATCGCCTGCCCCGACAAGGAATGCGGGTATCGCCGCGAGGCTCCCGAGCCGGGCAGCGAGAACACGCAGTCGCAGGCTTCCTGAAGATCACGCCGTCAGTCGCCAAGCCGCCTTCGGCGGCCGCGACTGGCGCCCCGCAGTCGGGCCGGTTTCAAAGCCCACGACCCGACGACCAACCCACCGTGACCGCAGGGAGCGAACCCCCGCCGCGAGCAACCGGCACGGCTGCGGAACGGGAAGAAGCTAAGGATCGCCGTCGCGCCGGCAACAGACGAGCAGGCGGTTGCGCTTGCCACCGCGGCGTCCCCCGTATAGCAACGGGGCCCCGTGCAGCGAGAGGTCCACATCGTCGGAGGAGGGCTTGCGGGCACCGAGGCGGCGCTGCTGCTGGCGGACGCCGGCGTACAGGTGGCGCTGCACGAGCAGAAACCCGAACGTCGATCGCCTGCCCACAAGGAAGACGGACTGGCGGAGCTGGTCTGCTCCAACTCGCTCCGATCCGACAACCCGCACAACGCGGTCGGTCTGCTGCACGAGGAGCTTCGCCGCCTCGGGTCGCCGGTGCTGCTGCAGGCGGACGCGTCGCGGGTCCCGGCCGGCGACGCGCTGGCGGTGGACCGTGTCGCGTTCAGCGGCGGGTTGAGCGAGAGGGTTTCGCGACATCCGCACATCCGCGTGATCGGCGGCGAGGTACGCGAGCTGCCCCCGCCGCCGGATCTCTGCATCGTCGCCACCGGGCCGCTGACCGGGGAGGACCTGGCGCGGTCCCTCGCGGAAGCGGTGGGCGCCTCGCAGCTCGCGTTCTATGATGCGATCGCGCCGATCGTGGCGGGGGACTCGGTCGACCGCGCGGTGGCGTTCGCCGCCTCACGGTATGGCAAGGGAGGAGGCGCCGACTACCTCAACCTCCCGCTCACGCGCGACGAGTACGAGCGGTTCGTCGCGGAGCTGCTCGCAGGCGAGAAGGTCAAGCCGCACGGCTTCGAGGAGCCGCGCTACTTCGAGGGATGCCTGCCCATCGAAGTGATGGCCGAGCGGGGTCGCGACGTGCTCGCCTTCGGCCCGATGAAGCCCGTCGGGCTCACTGACCCGCGCACCGGGGCCCGGCCGCACGCGGTTGTGCAGTTGCGCCGGGAGGACCGGGCGGGCACGGCCTGGAATCTGGTCGGGTTCCAGACGCGGCTCACCTGGCCGGAGCAGAAGCGGATCTTCTCGAGCTGCATCCCGGGTCTGCAGAAGGCGGAGTGGATCCGCCTGGGCCAGGTGCACCGGAACACCTTCCTGAATGCGCCCGGGGTGATCGCGAGGGACGGATCCCTCAAGGCCCGGCCGCACGTGTACTGCGCGGGACAGATCACCGGGGTGGAGGGCTACGTCGAGAGCGCGGCGTCGGGGCACATTTGCGCGCGTCGCATCCTGGCCCGCTTGCAGGGACGGCAGCTGCTGCCGCCGCCGGGGACCACGGCGATCGGTGCGCTGCTCCGGCACGTGACCGGCGAAGCGCATCCGCCCGACTACGATTACCAGCCCACCAACGTGGTCCACGCGCTCTTCCCCCCGCTCGACGAGCGCCACCGCAAGCACGAGCGCAAGCAGCGGCTGATGGCGCGCGCCCGCCGCGACCTCGTGACCTGGGCGGCGGAGAGCGGCGTGAAGCTGGGACCCGAACCTGCCTCATGGCCCTCCAGCGAACTGCGGCCGTAGCGCTCCTCTGCGCTGCCTGCACGCGGGCGCCGCCCGGGCAGAAGCTTGCTTCCGGAATCGCCCGGGGACTGATCGCGGGCAGCGGGTCCGTGGCGTACCTGCTCGACGCGGCCCATCCGGGCGACCGCAGCGTCCCCGACGATCTGCTCGCGGGCGATCTCTGGCTGGACGACCGGAAGGTCGGGAGCGGAGTCTCCACTCTGGACGGCGCGTACGCGTTCTCGCCGTCCGGCGGGGAGCTGGCCTTCCTGGGCGCGTGGCGTTTCCGCCAGGGCGAGGGCGAGCTGTGGGTAGCGCCGCGCGGCGCGAAGCCCCGCCGGGTGGCGGAGGCGGCGCGCTCGTTTGCCTGGTCGCCCCGTGGCGAGCTGGCGTTCGTCGCGGACGACCGCGTGGGATTCGGCGAGCGCAGCGTGGCGCTCTCCGGCGTCCAGGCCGTGGCGTGGTCGCCGGACGGCAACCGGCTGGCCGCGCGCGCGTCGGCCGTTGCCGGCGGCAAGCTCTGGGCGATCGATCCGCGATCGGGAAGTGCGCGCGAGATCGCCGCCGGCACTTCCGACTTCGCGTTCGCTCCCGACGGCGCCGTCGCCGCGCTCGGGCCGCCGTCGCCCAAGGGCGGAGATCGTCCGCTCCTGATCGAGGGCGCCCGCGTCGCTGCCGCCACGGCGTTCGCGTTCTCGCCCGATGGCCGCGAGCTGGCGCTGCTCTCCACGGAGAAGCAGCCCGGAGAGTCGGCGGGGGACTTGTCCCGGATGCCGAGGTCGGGCGGCGGGCCCCGGCTGGTCGCCGCGCGCGTGACCGAGTGGCGATGGAGCGCCGGCGGCGATCTGCTCGCTCTCGCCCGCTTCGACCTGCGCGCCCGGGCCGGAACGTTGATCGTCTCCCCGCCCGCGGCGGCGGCGCAGGAGATCGCCTGGCGGGTGCAGACCTTCTCGGTGTTCGGGCGGAAGGTCCTCTACCTGGTGCAGGCTCCTCAGAAGGGCGACTTCAAGCTCGAGCTGTGGGCCGTGGACCTGGCCGAACCGCAGCGCGCGCCCCGCCGCATCGACGAGGGCACCTATGGCTGGCAGCTCTCGCGCGACGGCGGCACCGTCTTCTACAAGGCGCGGTGCGCGGGCGGGCCGAGGAGCTGCTCGCTGTTGCGCGTTCCCTTCTCCGGCGGAGCGCCGGAGCTTCTGGCGCCCGACGTGGCGGGGTTCGATCTCTCGCGCGACGGCCACCGCATCCTCGCGCAGCGGCCGCATCGAGGCGCGCCGCGGGCCGTGGACCTGGCGGTCCTCTCCGCGGCGGGGCCCCCGCCGGATCATTTGAACGGGTTCGTCGAGGAAGTCGATCCCAGCTCGCGCTTCGCCGACGATGCCGGCCGGCGCGTGGTCTACGCGATCGTGGCGGCCGGGCGCGGCGGCGTGTTTCTGGCGGACGTGCCCTGAGGCCGGCACAATCCGCGCCATGCAGCCGGCCCTGGCGTCGTTCGCGGCCTATCTCGAGCAGGTCGAGCGGGCTTCGCCGCACACGCGGCGGGCCTACCTCTCCGACCTGGAGCAGCTCGCCGCATTCCTCGAGCGCCGCGGGACGGACCTGGACGCCGCGACGCGCGACGATCTCCGCTCGTTCCTCGCCTCGCGCTACTCGACCAACTCGGCCGCGACGCTCGCGCGCAAGCAGGCCAGCCTGCGCGCGTTCTACGAGCATCGGGTGCGGATGGGGCACATCGCGGACAGCCCTGCCCGGCGGCTGGTCTTTCCCAAGCGGCGCATTTCGCTGCCCAACGTGGTCTCGGTGGACGACTGCTTCGCCTTGGTCGGCGCTCCTTCCGCCCGCACGGCCGCGGGCCTGCGGGACCGGGCCGCGCTCGAGCTGCTTTATGGCGCG
This sequence comes from Myxococcales bacterium, assembly GCA_035635635.1. Taxonomy (GTDB): domain Bacteria; phylum Myxococcota; class Myxococcia; order Myxococcales; family 40CM-4-68-19; genus 40CM-4-68-19. Next base: position 22,872 of record DASQAS010000070.1, read on the forward strand.
GGGCTCCGCGTCTCCGAGCTCGTGGGCCTCAATCTCGCCGACGTGTCGGCCGAGGCGATCCGCGTGCGCGGAAAGGGAAACAAGCAGCGGATGGTGCCTCTGGTACGCAAAGCCCGCGCCGCGCTGGACGCCTGGCTCTCGCGCCGCGGCGAGCTCCGCCCCACAGGATCCGCCCTGTTCGTCAATCGCCGCGGCAGCCGCCTGACCTCGCGCAGCGTCGCCCGCAACCTCGACAAGTACGCGCTCATCGCCGGCGCGCGCCGCCACGTCCATCCCCACGCGCTCCGCCACAGCTTCGCCACGCACCTGCTCGACATGGGCGCCGACCTGCGCGGCATCCAGGAGCTCCTGGGCCACGCCTCCCTCTCCACGACCCAGCGCTACACGCACGTCTCGGCCGAGCGCCTCTTGCAGGCCTACGAAGACGCCCACCCCCGCGCCAAAAAATAGTTTCGGGGACACCCTACGCAACCCGCCATGCCAAGTCTGACCTCGCGCGTCAGAGTTGGCACGGAGTTGCGTAGGGTGTCCCCGAAACTCAGGGGCGGTCGCGGCGGGTTCGGGCGATGGTGAGCTGGCCCTCGAGGAAGGAGAGCATCGGGGTGCCTTCGGCGGCGAGTTGCTGCGGGAGGAAGGAGGCGCGGGTGAGGCCGGGCAGGGTGTTCAGCTCGAGGAAGACGGGGCCTTCCGCGCTGGAGATGATGTCGGTGCGAGAGTAGCCCTCGCACCCGAGGGCGCGGTGGGCGGCGAGCGCGAGGTTCTGGGCCGCGCGCGAGATCTCGGGGGGGACCTCGGCGGGAGTGATCTCGCGCGTGCCCCTTCCCAGGTACTTGCCCTCGTAGTCGAAGGCGCGCCCCTGCTCGAGGCGGACTTCGCTGGGTGGCAGGGCGCGAGCGCCGGTGGGACCGTCGACCACGCCCACGGTCAGCTCGGTCCCGGAGATGAATTCCTCGGCCAGGTAGGGCTCGCCGGATTCCTCCATCCGCACGGCGGCCGGCTCGATCTGGTGGGGGGAGAGCAGGTGATGCAATCCCACGCTGCTGCCGCCCGCCACGGGCTTCGCCACCACCCGGCCGTAGATGGCGAGCATCTCCCCCAGCTCGCTGCGCATCTTCGCCGGGTCCTTCGAGAGGTGCACCGAGTGCGCGATGCGCACGCCGGCCGCGTTCGCCACCTGCTTGGCGACCTCCTTGTCGAAAGCGCGGGCCGAGGCCTCCGCTCCGGGCCCGGTAAAGGCGATGCGGCGCGCCTCCAGCATGCGCTGGATGGTGCCGTCCTCGCCCTCGCCGCCGTGCAGGGCGAGGAAGAAGACCCGGGAGCGATGCTGGTCGAACGCCGCGACCACCGAGGGGAACTCGGCAGCCGCCGCGGGCTGGAAGTCGCGCTCGAACGGCCGCTCGAAGCCCGCCAGCTCCTCGCGCGCGACGCGGTGCACCGCCCCCGACGGAGCGAGGAACCAGGCCTCCGCTTCGTCGAGGGTGCTCGAGACGTTCTGCGCCGAGGCCACCGAGACGCGCCGCTCGTTGCTGGTGCCGCCGAAGAGGATGCTGACGCCCGAGCCCGACATTGCCCGCCAACGTAGCATCGCCGGTGCCACCGCGCAGCGTTAGCATGCGAAGAATGCGGATCAGGTCCACGACCGTGGTGTGCGTGCGCAAGGAGGGCCAGGTCGCCCTGGGCGCCGACGGGCAGGTGACGCTCGACAAGACCGTGATGAAGCACGGCGCGAAGAAGCTTCGCCGCCTGGGCGACGGCTCGGTCCTGGCCGGGTTTGCCGGCGCGACCGCTGACGCCTTCACGCTGTTCGAGCGGTTCGAAGGAAAATTGAAGGATTTCAACAAGAACCTGGCACGCGCCGCGGTGGAGCTGGCCAAGGACTGGCGCACGGACCGGTTCCTGCGCCGGCTCGAGGCGCTGCTGGTCGTCGCGGACAAGGAGCGCACGCTGATCCTCTCCGGCACCGGCGACGTGGTCGAGCCCGACGAAGGCGTGGCCGCCATCGGCAGCGGCGGTCCCTACGCGCAAGCCGCGGCGGTGGCGCTGCTCAAGCACTCTCCGCTCAGCGCCCGGCAGATCACCGAGGAATCCCTGCGCATCGCCGGCCGCATCTGCATCTACACCAACGACCAGATCTCCATCGAGGAGCTATGACCTCCGGCAGGGATCTCACTCCCCGCGAGATCGTCGCGGAGCTGGACCGCTACATCGTCGGACAGGACGCCGCCAAGCGCGCGGTGGCGATCGCGCTGCGCAACCGCTGGCGCCGCTTCCGCCTCGCGCCCGAGATGCGCGACGAGGTGATGCCCAAGAACATCGTGCTGGTCGGCCCGACCGGCGTTGGCAAGACGGAGATCGCGCGGCGGCTGGCGCGGCTTGCGGGCGCTCCCTTCGTCAAGGTGGAGGCCTCGAAGTTCACCGAGGTCGGGTACGTCGGCAAGGACGTGGACTCGATGATCCGCGACCTGGCCGAGGCGGGCGTGGCGCTGGTGCGCGAGGAGCGGCAGAAGGAGGTACAGCCGCGCGCCGAGGAGCTCGCCGAGGAGCGCCTGCTGGACCTGCTCCTGCCCGGTTCCCGCGACAGCACGCGCGAGAAGCTGCGCGGCATGCTGCGCGCCGGCGGGCTCGACGACCGCACCGTGGACGTGGACGTGCAGGAGCGCGCCACTCCAACCATGCAGATCTTCGGCACCCAGGGCATGGAAGAGATGGGCCTCAACCTCCAGGAGATGCTTGGCAACCTGCCCTTCGGCAAGAAGAGCAAGAAGCGCAAGCTCTCGGTGCCCGAGGCGCGCCGGCTGCTGGCGCAGGACGAGGCCGAGAAGCTGGTCGACAAGGAGACGGTGGTGCGCGAGGCGCTCGATCGCGTGCAGTCCAACGGCATCGTCTTCATCGACGAGATCGACAAGGTCGCGCTCCCAGCGGGACAGTCGCACGGCCCCGACGTCTCGCGCGGCGGCGTACAGCGCGATCTGCTCCCCATCGTGGAGGGGAGCACGGTGAACACCAAGTACGGGCCGGTGAAGACCGACCACGTCCTCTTCATCGCCGCGGGTGCCTTCCACGTGGCCAAGGTCAGCGACCTGCTCCCGGAGCTGCAGGGGCGCTTCCCCATCCGCGTAGAGCTGGAGGCCCTCTCGCAGGCCGACCTGGTGCGCATCCTCGCCGAGCCGCGCAACGCGCTCACCCGGCAGTACACCGCGCTGCTGGGCGCGGAAGGCGTGGAGCTGCTCTTCGACCCCAGCGGCATCGAGGAGCTCGCCAAGGTGGCGCAGGAGATGAACACGCGCACGCAGAACATCGGGGCGCGGCGGCTGCACACGGTGCTCGAGAAGGTGCTGGAGGACGTCTCGTTCGCCGCGCCGGAGTACGCGGGAAAGACGGTGCGCGTCGACGCGCAGTACGTGAGGGAGAAGCTCGACCGCGTGCTGAAGGACGAGGACCTCTCCCGCTACATCCTCTGACCAGCCCGGCGCGGGGTCGCGCCGGCTGTCCCGCAGCGCCGCGGTAGTCCGCGCGCTGCCGTGGGACTAGCCCGGCGCGGGGTCGCGCCGGCTGTCCCGCAGCGCCGCGGTAGTCCGCGCGCTGCCGTGGGATGAGGCTCAGCTCCGGGGCACGGCCCGCTTGGCCACGGCCTGGCCGCGCCCCTCCACCCGCACCACTCCCTGCTCGAGCAGCTCGCAGAGGATGCGGGCCGTGTCCAGGCGCTTGAGGCCGCAGATGGCGTAGAGGTCGTCGAACGAGACCTCGCCGTCGATCTGCGCGAGCACGAATCCGGCGCGCGGGTCGAGGTTCAGCCAGATGATCTCGTCGGGCGGGATGGCTGTCCTGGGGCGGGCGTCCATCGAGCCGATCTTGCTCTCGAACATCAGCGTCAGATTGTGCTCGCAGCTCGCGTGGAGCTTCTGCGCGTCGGCGTCGTCCGGCTTGCGGTCGAGCACCTTGTTCAGGAGCTCGAGAGCACCGGAGAAGTCGTTGAGCGCCACCAGCTCGCGCGCTCCGCGCATCCACACCTGGGTCTCGTCGTCCGGGGCGCTCTCCGCGGGCACCTTGTCCTTGTGGATCGACCAGGCGGCGTTTCCGCCTTCGCCGGTCACCTCGGGCTGCGGGATGGCCAGCGAGGGCCCGTCGTCCCACGGGCTGCGCGGCAGAGCAGCAGCGGCGGGCTTCTTCTCGGGCGCCGCCGCGGGCTTCGCCGCCGATGCGGGCTTCTTCGCCGGTCCGGGCGTGGCGCCGGCCGGCTTTCGCGCGGGAGCTGGGGCCGAGGCCGGAGCCGCAGCCGGTGTGGAGGCCAAAGGCCGTTGAGGGGGCAGCCAGGGATGCGGCGCCGCGGCCGTCGCTCCCGCCGCCGCAGGCTTGCTGCCGGGAGACATCACCGCGTGGATCCGTTCCAGCGCCGAGCGGAGGAACTCGCGCGCGCGCAGGTTGCTCGGCTCCAGCAGATACGCTTCCTCCCAGGCGCGTACCGCTTCCAGCATCCGCCCCTTGCGGTAGTGGTCGAGGCCCTCGAGGAGCAGGGCCGAGAAGCGGTTGCCAACCTGGGCCGGCATCTAGGGCGCTCCCTTGCCGCGCTCCAGCGCGCCCTTCAGCGCCTGCAGCATGCGCTCCAGCCGGTCGATCGATGCCGCCAGCGCTTCGCTCTCCCTCTGCGCAAGCTGCAGCCGGGCGACGGAGAGCGCCGCCTGCGCCCGCTGGAGCGGCTCCTGGCCGAGCCCGTTCTGGGCCGCGCGCGTGAGCCGCGGCCAGAGCGCCTCGAACTCGCGGATGATCTCCTCCGCACGCGCCTTGCGGTCCTGGAAGTCCGGGTCCTCCTTCTGGCCCAGCATCCAGTCCTCGTTGGACCGCGCGGCCTTCTTGATCTCGTCCTCGGTGAGGCCGGACGAGGCGGTGACGGTGATGCTCTGGCGCGTGCCGGTCTGGACGTCGAGCGCGGAGACCGAGACGATGCCGTCCGCGCTGATGTCGAAGATCACGTCGATGTCCACCTGGCCCCGCGGCGCCGCGCGCAGGCCGGTGAGCATGAACTCGCCGAGCAGCTCGTTGTCGCCCGCGACCTCGCTCTCGCCCTGCAGCACGGTGATCTTGGCCGAGGTCTGGTCGTCCTTGACGGTGGTGAACACGTGGTGGGCGCTGGTCGGCACCGTGGTGTTCTTCTCGATGATCTTCTGGAAGAAGCCGCCGGCGATGGCGATGCCCAGGCTGTGGGGCGTGACGTCGAGCAGGAGCATCTCCTGCTCGTCGTGCAGCAGCATCGCCCCCTGGATGGCGGCGCCCAGCGCCACCGCCTCGTCCGGGTTGACGGTCTTGGCCGGCTCCTTGCCGAAGAGGCGCCTGACTTCATCCTGGATCTTCGGCATGCGCGTCTGGCCGCCGACCAGCAGCACGTCGCCGAGCTGCGCCGGGAGCACCTTGGCCTCGCCCATCACCTGCTCGCAAACCTTCATGCAGCGCTGCACCAGATCCCCGGTCATCTGCTCGAGCTGATCGCGCGTCAGCGTGGACTGGAGATGCAGCGGCCCGGTCTGCGGGGTGGAGGAGATGAAGGGCAGGTTGATCTCCACCTGCTTGACCAAGCTGAGCTCGCACTTGGCCTTCTCCGCCGCGTCGCGCAGGCGCTGCAGCGCCATCTTGTCCTTGCGCAGATCGACGCCGTGTTTCTGCTGGAAGGGCCCGGCGAGCGAGTCGATGATCCGGCTGTCGAAGTCCTCGCCGCCGAGCAGCGAGTCGCCGCCAGTGGCCTCCACCTCGAACACGCCCTTGAACATGTGCAGGACGGTGAAGTCGAACGTTCCGCCGCCCAGGTCGAACACCGCGATCTGCCGTTCCGCCTGCGCCTTGCCGAAGCCGAAGGCGAGAGCGGCGGAGGTCGGCTCGTTGATGATCCGGATCACCTCGAGGCCCGCGATGCGGCCCGCGTCCTTGGTCGCGTTGCGCTGGGCGTCGTTGAAGTAGGCCGGGCAGGTGATCACCGCCTTGCTCACCGGCGCGCCGAAGAACGCCTCGGCGTCCAGCCGCAGCTCGGTGAGCACCATCGCGGAGATCTCCGGCGGCGAGTACTCCTGCTCGCCCAGGGCGATGCGCACGTCGTCGTGCGGGCCCTTCACCACCGAATAGGGCATCCGCTGGAGCGTCTCCTGCGTGGTCTTGGTCGACCAGCGCCGCCCCATCAGCCGCTTCACCGCCACCACCGTGCGCTCGGCGTTGGTCACCGCCTGGCGGCGGGCCAGCGCTCCGACCAGCCGCTTCCCGTTTCGCGCCATCGCCACCACCGACGGCGTAATCCGGTAGCCGCTCCGGTTGGGGATGACGGTGGGCGTGCCGCCGCGCACCGTGGCGCAGACGGAGTTGGTGGTGCCCAGATCGATGCCGATGACCAGTTCGCCCAAGCTTGCCTACAGCGTCCGGAGGAGCTGCTTGGCCTCCTTGTGGTCGGGACTGCGGTTCAGGAGCTGCGTCAGCTCGGTCCTGGCGCGCGACTTCAGTCCCGCCTCGGCCAGCAGGCGCGCCAGCATCATCCGCGCGGCCAGATCGTCCGGGCTCAGGTCCACCGCGCGCATCGCCCAGGTGGTGGCGGCGCGCTTGTCGGAGATCTGCATCGCGCAGCGCGCCGCGCCGACCGCGGCGGGATGGCTGGTGGGATCGTTCTGGAAGGCGACCGCGTAGACGGTCACGGCCTCGGCGAAGAGCTTCTTCTCCTCGCGCTCCTGGGCGGAAGAGAGGGCCGAGCGCGCTCGCGCTCGCGCCTGCTCCCGCTCCAGCTCGGTCAGCTTTGCGGAGATCTCCTTCCGGTTCGGGTCCAGCTCGCGCGCGGCGGTGAGCGCGAAGATCGCCTGCATCCGCTCGCCGTTCTGCGCGTGCTCCACCGCCTCCTCGTACAGCTTGCGGGCGGCGCCGATGCGGGCAAATCCCTTGGTCCGGAGCATCCGCTCCCGCCGCTCGCGGGCGCGGCGCTCCTCCTCCTGCATCGAGAGCTGGCGCCGCTCCATGGCGGCGCGTTCGCTCTGGGAGAGCTCGCCGCGGTGGTCCCGGTCGTATTGCGCGCGGGACTCCTCGTTCGAGAGGAGCTGGTAGGCCCCGGTGAGCCGCTGGAACCACTTGGAGAGGAGCGGCCCGTAGTGACCGAGGTCCTTCCGGTACCACGCGTCCGGGTGGAACCGCTTCGACGCCTCCAAGTACGCGCGGCGGACGGTCGCGCCGTCGGCGTCGGGAGTGACGGAGAGCAGCTGGTAATGCGTGAGGCGATGACCCTTGGTCTCGAGCTCGTCGAGCTCTCGCTGCATGTCCGCCGGAAGATCGATGTCTCCTCCGGGCTTCGGTGCCGCGACCAAAAGGGGTCCCCCTCCCGGCACGCACCATGTCCGCCGGTAATTCCAAGATATCCCACGGTTCAGGGCCGACAAAGAGACAGTCACGCCTTTCGGACGGCCTCCGCGAGCAGCCCGGAAGCGTGGTCGATCTCGTCGTCGGATACTGTGAGCGGAGGTGCGAGCCGTACCACACGATCCCCGATCGCGTTGACCAGAAGCCCGAGCTCGCGCGCTTTCGCCACCACCGCCGGCGCCAGATCCTCCGAGAGCAGAAGCGCGCGCAACAGCCCCGCGCCACGCTCGCCCGAGCTGCGGCCGCCCACCGCGGCGAGCCGCTGCGACAGCCGCGCACCCGCGCGCTGCACCCGCTCCAGCAGGCCCTCCGAGAGCATGTCCATCACCGCCGACGCCGCGGCCGTCGCCAGCGGGTTGCCGCCGAAGGTGCTGGCGTGCGTCCCCGGCGTGAACACCTTGGCCAGGTCCTCGCGCGCGAGCAGCGCCCCGAGCGGGATTCCGCCCGCGATGCCCTTGGCCAGCGTCATCGCGTCCGGCTCGATGCGCTCGTGCTGGTGGGCGAAGAAGGCGCCGGTGCGGCCCATGCCGGTCTGGACCTCGTCGAGCAGCATCAGCGCACCGTGCTTCGTGCACAGCTCGCGCACCTTGGCGAGATAGCCGCGCGGGGGCGGCAGCACTCCGGCCTCGCCTTGGACGGGCTCGAGCATCACCGCGCAGGTCTGGCTTCCGATGGCGGCCTCCAGCGCGCCCGCGTCGCCGTAGTCGAGGAAGCGGAAGCCCTGGGGCAGCGGTCCGAAGCCCTGCTGGTACTTGGGCTGGCCGGTGGCGGCGAGCGAGCCCAGCGTGCGGCCGTGGAAGGAGTTGTGGAAGCAGAGGATCTCGATCCGCTCCGGTTGGCCGTTGGCGACGTGGTAGTGCCGGGCGAGCTTGATCATCGCCTCGTTCGCCTCGGTGCCGCTGTTGCAGAAGAACGCGCGCTTGAGCGTCCTGGTCTGGGCGGTCAGCTTCTCGGCGAGGCGGATCTGCGGCTCGGTGACGTAGAGGTTCGACGCGTGCCAGAGCAGACTGGCCTGCTTCATCAGGGCGTCGCGCACCCGCGGGTTGGCGTGGCCGACGCTCACCGTCGCGATCCCGCCGATGAAGTCGAGATAGCGCTTGCCATCCGCGTCGTAGACCCAGCTCCCTTCGCCGCGGACCAGCGCGATCGGCTGCGTCCGGTAGTTCTGGAAGAGGACGGACTGCGCGCGCTGGACCAGTTCCTGGTTCGTCATGGGCTGGTTGTAGCGCAAGGATGCGGCCTGTGGGATCGGATCGTGCGGTCCCAGGACGGGGCCGTTATACGCCCTCGCGGGTGGCCGTCCGGTGGACCAGGAGGAGCTCGCGATGATCCGGGCCAATCGTGTGGAGATTCCGCAGACGCTCGAGGAGGCTTGCGACCCGTCGCGCACCGCCCTGATCGTCTACGACATGCAGGGCGGCATCCTGCGGCAGCTGAAGGATGGAGCCGCGGTGTTGGCCAAGGTCGTCCAGGTCCTCCGCGCGGCGCGCGAGGCGGGCGTCCGGGTGTTCTTCACGCGCCACATGTCCCTGCCGAGGGAGCTGATGGGCGCTTTCCAGATCCGCATGGCGATGGCCTGGCAGCGGGTCGGCACCTTCGACCAGGTCCGCCCGTGGTTCCTGCGCGACTCGGCCGCCTTCCAGCTGGTTCCCGAGGTGGCGCCGCTGGAGTCCGAGGCGGTGTTCGACAAGATCGCCATGTCCGCCTTCGAGGGCACGCCGCTCGACATCGCCCTGCGCGACTGCGGGGTGACGACGTTCCTGATCGCCGGCGTGGCGATGGAGATCGGGATCGAGCCCACCGTCCGGCACGGGGCCGACCTCGCCTACATCCCGATCGTGGTGACCGATGCCTGCGGAGCCGGGCACCGGGAGGCCGCGGATCGGTCGCTGGAGACGCTGCGCTTCCTCGGCGACGCTCTCTTCGGGACCACCGAGGAGATCTGCGGGATCCTGCGGCGCGGTTGACCTGGACTCTCTTGGGCATGCCCCATTTCTGGAGTCCCGCAGCCCGCCTGGCCTCCCCTGTTCAGGGCAAACGCAGGCGCAGCGAGGACCGGTCAGGCACGGCGCGGCCTCTGCGTTTCGTCGCCCTCGGCCTGGCGGTTACGGAAGCTTCCCTACTGGTGCACAGCTCGAGCAGCGCGAGCAGCTGCAAGACCTCGTGGCTCCGGTGCGTCATGCACTGGAGATGGCGGCAGCGGGCCGCTTATTCCCGACGGGTCGACTAGATCGAGCCGATTCGCGGCATTGCGCTCCCGATTTGACATCGACACGCGAAAAGGAATACCAACCCGCCGCCATGCTCCTGCTGCAGACAACTCCCAAACCGCGAATACGGCGGTGATTGCGTAGGGAGTCGTCTGACCTGCGGACGGCACGAGTGCCGTCCGCCGAGAGCATGGGGTTCCTGTCTGGCTACCAAGAATCTGGCGCGGACCGTCATTGAAGGCGGTCGAACGCGTCGCAATCGGTACGAACGGCGGCATTCCCACCGGCCGGTCCGCTGCGCCGAGCGGACGTTTGCCAAGGCCATCCTGCGGGATCCCGATCTCGCAGAGGAGGATTCTCCCAGGAAACTGGAGGGCGTCGGGAAGTGGTTTCGCGACAAGCTGGGTCCGGCGGAGCGGTGGCTGCGCAGCCACGTGGGCGACCGGTGGGACGACGTGTATTCGCAGCTCGTGCGCCGCTTCGACACGCGCACGGTGCCTGGGCGCCACGTCGTGTTCTGCCACATGCTGCATTTCATCGACGGGTATCCGTTCTTCGTCGACGAGCACGGCATCCTGCGCGAGCGACTGCGGCGGCGCTGGGCCCGCGGGAGCTACTGGAAGGTCTTCGGCGACGAGAACAAGGCGCGCCGTTTCGCGGGGGACCGCCGGATCGCCGCCCGGGGCCCGGCGTGGTTCTGGTTCGTCCCGACCTCCGCCAACGGCGAGCCGACCGGGCGCTTCCGCCAGGACCGCCGGCTCACGCCCGCGGAGGAGCGCGAATGGACCGCGCTCGCTCCGGAGGCCCGCGCCGCACTCGGCCCCTGGTGACCGCGCGCAGCGTTCGTGACGGCTATCGCGCTGCAGCGAGCAGATCATGGTTGCCTCCTTGCGCTCCTTGGCGCCGCAGCAGGGTGGCCACGCAGGAAGACCGGACGAACTGAACGCAAGTGACTGGCGTCGCGACGGAATGAGTCAGTCCATTTTCAATGGCGAGCAATCGCTGAAACCGCTCTAGCCGCTGCGGCCGAAGGCCGCTCTGCGGCTACGCAGTTGCGCCTACGCCTTTTCTGCGTGTTTGCGCGGAGGCGCGAACACGCTCATAGAGACTGCCTTCTAGGTGGTGGAGGCGTCCTTCGGCCGCGACTTCTGCGCGTACTCGATCAGCCGGTCCAGGTAGCTCTCGATCGGAGGACAGGAGACCCCGGTGCCGTCGAGGAGCTCCAGCGTGTTGCGGTTCGAGTAGAAGCTGAGGTGGTTGACGGTGGAGAACGCCATCCGCTGCTCGCGCGTGAGCTTCTCGATCCCCGGCAGCTTGAGCAGCTTGTCGGTCAGCTTGTACCCGAGGGAGAGCCGCGGCAGCTTCTTGCCCTCGCGCTCCACCACGCGCTCGTAGACGCGCCGCGAGCTGGAGGGATTGGGATCGACCAGGTGGAAGGTCCGCCCCACCGCCCGCGCGTCGTCGTGGATGAGGGTCGCGGCGTCCACCACGAAGTCGATCGGCACGACGTTGAACGGCGCCACGCCGTCGTCGGGCAGAGGAAGCGGGACCTGGAACCGGCGGGACAGCAGGAGCCCGGCCACCGTATAGGGCCCTTCGAACCGGTCGATCTCGCCGGTCCTGGAATCGCCCACGATGTAGCCAGGCCGCAGCACGGTGCTGGGGAGCTGGGTCATCGCCCGCCGGACCAGGAGCTCGGCCTCGAATTTCGTCTGCTCGTAGAAGTTGCGGAACGACTGGCCGGCGGAGAGCTCGTCCTCGGCGACCACTCCCACCCGATCGCCGCTGACGAAGATGGTGGAGAAGTGGGTGAGGCGCCGGAGCTTCCGGCAGTCATGGGCGAGCTCGATCACAGCCCGGGTGCCCTCCACGTTCACCCGCTCCAGCGTCAGCTTGTCGGCGCCGACGTGTCCCCACTCGGCCACGTGGACGATGTCGGTGCACTCCTGCGCCAGCCCGCGGTACTCGGCAGTGGAGAGCCCCAGGTGCATGGCCGCGACGTCGCCGGTGAGGACGCGCGCGTCCCGCAGCGTGGATGCGAAGGTCGCCGCGTCCGCGGCGTGCCTCTCTTGCGCCAGCAGCGTCACCGGCCCCCGCGGCCAGAGCGCTTCCGCCATCCGGCGCGCCAGCAGCTTGGGAAAGCCGGTCAACAGGACCATCAGGGCTCCTCGCGCAGCCGCTCGATCAGGCGCTCCACCTGCGCGACCAGCTCCGCCTCGGATCCTCCGTTCTCGATCACCACGGCGGCCGCGCGGGCCTTCTCGTCCGCGGAGAGCTGCGAGGCGATCCGCGCCCGCGCCTCCTCCTCGGTCATCCCGTCGCGCCGCCGCAGCCGCTCGATCTGCACCTCCGGAGGCGCGGTGACCACGATCAATCCCTCGAGGCCCCGGTGCAGCCCGTTCTCCACGATCAGCGCCGCCTCGTACACCGCCACCTTCTCGCCCGAGGCAGCCAGCGCGGCCATCCGGCGGGCGACCTCCTCGGCGATGCGGGGATGGACGATGGCGTTCAGCGCCGCCCGCTCGGCGGCGTCGGCGAACACGCGGGCCGCCAGCGCCTTGCGATCCAGGGATCCGTCCGCCCGGACCGACCCGGGAAAGCGCGACGCGATCTCCCGCAGCGCCGGACGACCGGGCTCCACCACCTCCCGCGCCACCCGGTCGGCGTCCACCACGGGAATTCCGCGCGCCATCAGCATCCGCCCGACCGTGCTCTTGCCGGACCCGATGTTGCCAGTTAATCCCCAGATCCGCACGGCGAGAGTGTACACTGCGCGCCCCGGATGAACCGCCTCGTCCTGCTCCTGCTCGCCGCTCCGGCGGCCCTCGCCTCCGAACTCGTCGGGCCGGCCTCCTGCCGCGCCTGCCACGCGGAGGCCTACCGGATCTGGGCCGCCGGCCCCCACGCCCGCGCCGCCCAGACGCTCACGCCCGAGCAGCGCAAGCAGACGCTCTGCCTGCAGTGCCACTCCCGGGACGAGCAGCGCGCGGGCCAGGCCGACGTCCAGGGCGTCTCGTGCGAGACCTGCCACGGTGGAGGACGCTTCTACCAGCCCGCGGTAGTCATGCGCGACAAGGAGCTTTCGCGGCTCTTCGGCCTGATCGACCCCACGCCGCAGAGCTGCCTGGTCTGCCACTCTGGGCAGGCCCCGTCGCTCAAGCCGTTCGATCCGAAGGAAGCGATGCAGCGGATCGACCACTGGACGGCGGACCGCGCCGCGCGCAAGCCCAAGGTCTCCGTCCTGATCAAGCCGCACCCCTGAGAGCGGCGGCGGAGCATCGGGATCGTGATCGTGCTCTCAGCAGACTTCGTGAAGTCAGCGACCGACGCTCGCGGGTGGCCCCCCGCAGGCCCCGACGAGTTCGCTTTCTGCGGCCGCAGCAACGTCGGCAAGTCGGCCGCGCTCAACGCGCTGGCGGCGCGCAAGTCGCTGGCGCGGGTGTCCCGCACGCCGGGTCGGACGCGGCTGATCAACTTCTTCGACATCCGCGCCGCCGAAAAGACACGCTCCGGCGGGCGGGGCGCGGAGCACCACCTGGTCTTCGCGGACCTGCCCGGGTACGGGTTCGCCAGCGGGAAGCGGGCGGAGACCGTGAAGTGGCGGGAGATGATCGAGGAGTACCTGCGTGGCCGCGAGGTGCTGCGCGCCCTGATCGTGCTGGTGGACGGCGAGCTCGGCGCCCAGCCCAGCGACGTGGAGATGGTTCGCTGGGGCGAGTCGCTGGATCACCGGATCGTGGTCGCGGCCACCAAGCTCGACAAACTGTCGCGCAACCGGCGGGACCAGCAGATCGACCGCATCGCCGGGCAGCTGGCGGTGCCGAAGGTGGTCGGCATTTCTGCCCACGAGCTCTTCGGGATCGACGAGCTCTGGCGCGAGATGCTGGCGGATCCGGCGCCCTGAAACACCGCGGGCCCCGGCACGGCCATGGCCGCGACCCCGGGGCCCCAATCCGCCTTCGCAGGAACACGCAAAAAACGTAGCCGCAATTTCGCGCCTTCGGCGCGGAGCGGCCAAGCCGCCTTTGGCGGCCGCGACTACGTGACCGGCATCTGCGACCGGTTCATCACGTCCTGGTTCACGCCGAGTTGGTCGGCCTTGCGGCGCATGCGGTCGCCGAGCTCGTTGCGGAACTCCTCGCCGCTCTTTGGAGCGAACGCGAGGCCGATGCCCGCGCCCACCAGGCAGCCCAGCGCAAAGATGCCGAGGGTGCCGAAAGCGGTCGCCCAGGCGCTGCTGCGCTGCTCGAGGCCGAGCGCCTCGAGCACGTCGTCCTTGTCGATGTCCTGCAGGTACTTGAGGGCCTTGAGGCCCTGCTTGCGAATGTCATTCACCATGGTGGCCTCCAACGGCGGCCTCCCGCGGCCGCGCATCACCTGAATCGTCTGGCCAATCTGGACACGAACGCCCTGGAATGCCTGGAACTGCGTAGCCGCCGGGGAGCCAGCGGCCTGCGCGCTACACCGAAGGCCCGGCCGCTCCCTCGCCCATCTCGGAACCGACGATGTTGGAGAGCTGGCTCTTCACCAGCGGGATCAGCGCCAGCCGCAGCCCGATGCGCACCATCCGTCCGGTCAGCGATGAGAACAGGCCGCCGCCCAGGACGTAACCGACGCCGGCCGCGGCGAGCACCATCCCGATCGGGTTGCGCTGCACGCGGCCCCGCAGATCGATGGAGCGCGTGAAGCTCTCCGCCTGGCTCGCTACGGCTTCCTTGAAGGCTCGCGCCTCTTCCGCCATGCGCTTCGCGTGATCCATCGCTCCTGGCTCGCTCTCGAAGTTCGTCGCCACGGTTGTCTCCTTACCGGGAGGCGATCTTTCCGATCAGGTATCCGAGCGCCAGCGCTCCGGCGAGACACACCATCGGCCGCTCTCGGATGAACTCCTCGGCGGCGTTCAAGGCCTGGTCCATCGCCTCGCGGCCTTGCTCCAGCATCTGCTGCGCATCTTCCGGGTTGAAATTCCTGAGGATCCGGGCGGCGGCGCCGTGGCCGTTCGAGCCCTGCTGTTCAGTTGCCATGTTGGGGGTCCCTCCGATTTGCCGAACCTAGGCACCTGCCTTTCGCACGGCTACCCCCGCCGATCGGCGCTCCCGGGCCGGGCCCCTGGTCGTCAGATCCACCCACAGCGGCAGGTGGTCGCTGGCCGCCCGCGTCCGCGGGTCGTTGACCACGCCGCAGCCCAGCACGTCGACTGACGCATCGACGTAGGCCCGGTCGAGTCGCAGGAGCGGCAGGATCGACGGGTACGTGGCCCTGCGCGTTCCGCAGACCACGGCCGCGTCGCGCAGGGCGGTGCGCAGCAGCCGGAAGATCGGGCCGGGCAGCGGCGACCACATGTTGAAATCGCCACAGAGCACCAGGGGCGCCGCGAGCGCGGTGTCGCGCAGCAGGTCGGCGGAGAACAGCATCGCGGCCTGGCGGCGCCGCTCTCCTCCGGAGAGGCCGAGGTGGAGGTCGAAGAGGTGGAGGCTCTTCCCGTCGGGGAGCGAGAGATCCGCGCGCAGGCAGCCGCGCGGCTCCCGGTTGGGAACCGAGAGATCGTAGTTGTGCGCGTGAACGATGGGGAACCGCGAGAGCACCGCGTTCCCGTAGGGCTGGCCGCGCCAGACCAGGTTGGGCCCGTAGGCGACGAACCATCCGAGCCTCCGCCCGAGCCAGGCGGCCTGGTCGGCCAGCTCCGTCTCGCGCTGGGTGCCGTTCGCATCCCCCACCTCCTGCAGCGCGGCCACGTCGCAGCGCATCTCCTCGAGCAGGGCCGCGACGCGCGAAAGGTCGCGGCGGCCGTCGCGGCCGAGGCCGCCGTGGATGTTCCAGGTCACGAGCCGCACGACGCTTCGTTCCTCGCCGGACGCGGCTGCTCGACGGCGAGGCCGCTGCGCTCGAGGAAGAAGCGGTGCAGGTCCTGGGGGCGCACGACCGACGCGAACGCGCCTTCGCCGAGCTCCTGGGGATGGATCATGAACGTGTCCAGCTGTTCCGGCGCCAGCCCGCCGTGGGAGCCGAACTCGAATGGGTACGCGACCGTCGCCCCGCAGGGGGCCGCGGTGCCGAGCAGGATCACGTCGCCGGCGCTCCCCATCCGCAACAGATCGCGCGCGTAGACCGCGGCCAGCGGGTGTCCCAACTCGTGCGCCAGGGCCAGCGCGTCCTGCGGGCGATCGAGCTCGAGCCGCTGATCGCCGCGGAGCGCGACCGGACCTTTCTCTCCCCGCACCAGGACGAATCCGACGGCGGGCGATCTCGCGCATCTCTCGAGGAGCCCGGGGTGCCGCGCGCGGATCTCGGGCTCCCGCAAGGGAGCGGACACCTTGGTGGAGTACAGGTGCGCGATGTCGCCGGCGGGAACCACCAGGAGCGGCCCGTCCGCGCGATCCGGCCGGGCGGCGTCGAGCGATCGGGCCAGGTGGCGCGCCCAGGCCAGCGCCGCCTTGCCGAGGGCGCCGGGGATTGCGCCGGAGACGCGGCGCAGCCAGCGGGCCCGCGCGGCCACGGCGGCCGCTTCGCCTCCGCCCGCTCCCCCGAAGGCGACGGTGGGCGGGCCGGCGGTGCGGCCGTCGGCGAGCAGGTGCTCGCCGAGAGACTCGCCGAGGACCAGCTCCGCGGGGCGCGTCGCGGCCTGGCCGTGGTCGCTGAAGAGGTACAGCTCGTAGTTGAGCTCCGGCAGCGCGGTGGCGGCGGCGATCACGCGGCCGAGCATCCGGTCCAGCTCCCAGAGCTTGAGCAGCGCCATGCGCGAGAACGGCCCGCGGCGGTGGGCATACTCGTCGTAGCCGATGAAGCACGCGTACACGATGGGCGTGCCCCGCGCGATGTCGATCACGCACGAGTTCGCGGCGAACTCCGCGAACAGGCACTCGGTGAGCACCCGGTGGAAGAGGAACTGCGACTCGTGCTGCACCGAGCCCACGTGGCGGACCCAGCGCGCCGTCTCCACCAGACCCGAGGCGATGTCCAGCCCGAGCGCGCCGAGGATCCGGCCCGCGGTGGCGCTGTGCACCATGGCGGCGGCTGCCAGGTCGCGGGCCTGGGGCAACAGGGGAGCGCGAGAGATTTCCTCCATGCCGAAGTCCTCGGCGCAGAGATCCTCCTTCCAGCCGGAGAGCGTCCAGCGCCGGGACATGGCGCCGCCGGAGAAGATGGAGCAGTAGACGGACCCGCCGCAGAGCAGCGGGCGGCCGGAGCGCTCCAGCTCTTCCTCGAGTGCGCGCGCGTCGTCGCTGCGGTCCATGCGCACTTCCCGGCCGCGGCGCTTGTCGAACCAGGTGTAGCCGGGGATGTCGGGCTGGACACCATAGAGGAGGCCGGCCTGGAAGGCCGGGGTGCTGGTCGGCGCCCCGGCCCGGCAGGGCGAGACGCGGTACGGGCCTCTCTCGACCAGGCCACGCAGGGTCGGAGCGTATCCGCGCTCCATCGCGTGCTCCAGCTGGGCTCTGCCCACGCCGTCCAGGTGCAGCAGCAGGATCCGGCGTCCCGATGGCAGCGGGTCCCGCGCCTGGCGCCCACGCCCGGCGACGGGCCGGAGGACGTGGCGCACGAGCCTCCGGACGACGCGCGAGCGCGTGCTCTCCACCACCTCAGACCTCACGTTGGCGGAGGCTCCGCAGGATGTGGAACGGCAGCAGAACGGCCTCGCGGGCGATGTGGAACCCGAGGCGGATCGGCACGAACAGCACGGCCACCGCCGACTCCGCCACTCGGAGCGCCTGCTTGGCGGGCTCGGGGAGCTTGCCCATCCGCTCGCGGGCCTTCTCGCGGAGCTTCTCCGGGACGTCGCGGGCAATCTCCATCGCTTCGTCGACCGTCCGGGGCTCGCGGTGCTTCGTCGCCTTGCGCTCCAGCGCCGAGACGCGACGCTGGTGGCGACTTCCCTTGCCTGTCTGCTTGGCCACCGACTCCCTCCTGTTGTGGGGAAAACATTAGGAACCGCATGCGCTTGGCGCAATGCGGCAGCCGGGCACGGCCGGCGGAACGCAGCAGCAGCCCTCCCCGATCGGCTACACTCCGCGCATGGGATTCGAGTTCGCAGGTGCGACCGACGTGGGTCGCAAGCGCGACCACAACGAGGACGCGCTGCTCGTGCTGCCCGAGTACAACGTGGCGGTGGTGTGCGACGGCATGGGCGGGCACGAGGCCGGCGAAGTGGCCTCCGGGATCGGCGTCGAGACCGTGAAGCGCTTCTTCGAGCTGGTGGGCGATCTAGAGGCCACCTGGCCCTTCCGCTACGACCGCAACAAGGACGAGGGGACGAACCTCCTCTCCGTGGCCGCGCAGTGGGCCAACCAGCGCATCCGGGAGGCGGCCGATCCCGGCTCGAAGGCGGCGGGGAAACGGGGAATGGGCACCACCTTCGTGGGTTGCCTCGTCCGCGAGAGGAAGGCCTGGTTCGGCTGGGTCGGCGACTCGCGCGGCTACCTCTGGCGGCGGGGCGAGCTGCATCCGACCACGACCGACCACTCGCTCTTGAACGAGCTGCTGCGGACCGGGCGCCTCTCCGAGGAGGAGGCCGAGAACTTCCAGCACAAGAACGTGATCACGCGTGCCCTGGGCATGGCCGACCAGACGGAGGTGGACATCTCCGCGTGGGAGCTGGAGCCCGGGGACATCTGCATGGTGTGCTGCGACGGGCTCACCGGGATGGTGCCGGATCCGCGGATCGCCGAGATCATCGCGCAGGAGCCCGAGCTGCAGAAGGCTTGTCAGAAGCTGGTCGACGAGGCCAACGAGAACGGCGGGGTGGACAACATCACGGTCGCGCTCGTGCGCTACAACGCCTAGAAGGCCGCCCAGTCGCGCATCATCTGCTCGTCGAGGTCCGCGACGGGGAGGGCCTGCGCGTCGACCACCTTCCCCTCGGCATCGAGCACTGCCTCCAGGCGCGGCGGCAGCACGGCGACGCGCCGCGGAATGCCGGACAGGCGGGCCGACAGCTCCTCCCGCCACTGCGGATCGATCCGGCTCGCGTGGCGCTCGAGGAGGTCGCGCCAGCGGGTCGCGTCCGCGGAGGCGCCAATCTGCTGGAGCTGGGTCAGCAGCTCCCGCGCGGCGGACCGGAACCGGCCCGTGTCGGGCACGACCAGAGAGCGGCGTCCGCCCGTGCGCCGATCCACCACGGCGCCCTTGTCGGAGAACCACCAGATCTGGAGCTGCACAGCGCGCAGCAGGTCGTCCTCGATCCGGTCTCCCTCGGTGACCACCGCCAGCGACGCGAGCCAATCGGCGACGGCGAACTGGGGCCAGAGCTCGCGGCACCGCGGCTCCGGCAGCAGCGCGGGCGTGGTCTCCGCCAGAACGTGCGCATTGGCCTGCGCCAGCGCTTCTTCCAGGGAACCTCCCAGCTCGGAGCGCCCGCGCGACAGCTCGCGGAAGGCAAGCGCGGCGAACCTCAGCGACGGAGCACAACGGAGCAGGTCGCGGACCGCCGCTGGGTCGGCGAGGGCGGAGGTGAGGGCCTCGCCCCGGACCTGGGCGGCAGCGTCCAAGGCGGCGGCGAAGAGAGCGCTCTTGGTGTCGAGGGTGAGCGCGTAGCGCAGCGGCGGCCGCAGCGCGCCGGCGGCGCCGAGCAGCAGCAGCGACTCGCCGGAGTTTCGCAGCCGTACGCGTTCCAGCGCCGCGGTGCGCTCCGGGTCGGCCATGCCCACCACGCCGCCGAACAGCGCCTTGCGCCCGCGCGGATCGGCGCTGGTGTCCACGAAACCGAGGAACGCATCGACCGGACCGAAGGCCTCGGTCCAGGCCCGCTGCGCGGCTTCGTACGGCGCGGGGTCGCCCGATCGGAAGAACGCGGCCAGGGGCTCGAACACCGCGCGCTGGGGCGGGGCGGTCCAGGTCAGCGCGCGCTCGAGCGCGTCGGCGGCCTCAGGAAGCCGATAGACCTGCTCGGACACCAGGCCGCCCTGCTTCACGAGGCGGGAGTGCAAAGGCGCGCGCTCGGGGAAGCCCTGCAGGTCGCGCAGCGTCACGCCCTCGTAGAAGTTGACCGCGCTCGCGCCGAGATCGGCGCCATGGGCGGTGCGCACCGGATCGATGCGCGGATCGAACAGCGGACCTTCCAGGGCGCGGAGCCCGTACTCGATGCTCCGGCCGGAGATCCCCAGGTCCGCTCCGGCGGCTGCCGCGGCCAGCGCCGCGTTGTGCAGCTCGGCGTAGCTGAACGGAGGCCGCTGTTTGCGGCCGGTCTCCGGATCGTGCAGCCCGTGGTTGAGATAGACGAGCCGCGCGAAAGCGCGGATGCGGGAGAGCAGCGGCTGGGAGACGACTTGCGGCCGCGCCAGGATTCCGCGCAGCAGCCGGATCACCGTCAGGTTGTGGCGATAGCCCTGCTCCACGGCGATGCGGTCGCCCGCCGCGGTGGCCAGCGCCGCGAAGTGCGCCACCAGCCGCTGATCGCGCGGAAGATTCGCGAACTGGGGGGCCGCGAGCGCCAGCACCGCGATGCCTTCCACATCGGCCAGCCGCGTCGAGGGCTGGGCGACGAAAGCCGGAAGGGGCGCTACCGATCCACCGGAAGCAGCTTCAGGGGGCGCCTGCGGCGGAGTCGTTTTGAGCGGAGCGGCGGATTTGCACGCGAATATAGCCGCCACCGAACCGGCGCCCAAGCACGCCCACCCCAGCCGACCGCCCCGGCGCATGCGCGCTCCGTACCACATCCGGTGCAGGTGGACATCCGGACGCGCAGTTGGGAAACTGCGCCCGGGGATGTCGATGACCACGACCAACGTCCAGTTCGGCGATTCCAGCCGTCAGGCCGCGCTCTTCGAGACGATGATCCTCGCCGCGGCGGCCGACGGGGCGGTGGACAAGGTCGAGCTGCAGGAGATCTATCGACGCGTCTTCGAACGCCCTGAATTCCGGGGGATACAGGCCGACGACCTGAAGGCGGCCATCGAGCACGCCGCCCGTCGGGTGGCCGAGGCACACAGCCTGGAGCACATCCTGCCCTCCATCGTCGACCGGCTGCCCGACAAGGCGTCCCGGGAGCTCGCGTTCGGGCTGGCGGCCTCGGTGATCATCGTGGACGGCCGGACGCCCACGGTGGAGCTCAACATTCTCAAGCACCTGCAGGCGATGTTCGATCTCTCCGAAGAGGAAGTGGCACGGCTGTTCGAGACCGCGCAGTCCCACGGTCTGTTCCCGCCGACCAAGGCACCGTAGTTGGCGCTGGAGATCCGCTTCTTCATGGTGGAGGAGGACGAGCGCGAGCTGGCGCGCCGGCTCGAGCCTTTGCGCCTGGAGATCTGGCCGGTGTTCAGCGAGGCGGGGTTCTCGGCGCCGCTTCTGGACGGGGAGAGCCGGCTGGTGGAGCCCGCGTACTATCTCGCGGCCGGGGATGTGACCGGGTATCCGATCAAGAGAGGGAAGGAGCGGGGGAGGCGGAAGATCGATGAGGTGTTCTCGCCGGTGATCTACTTCTCGCGGTCGCTGCCGGATGAGGACGGGGAGCTTCGGTCCGGGTACTTCTGGGCGGAGACGGAGGCGGCGGGGGACAATGCGCGGACCGGAGGGAAGCCCGTGCACTTCCTGCGGGTCGTGCGGGATCTGCAGGAGATGATCAAGGCGCGGTACCGGAAGAGCTCGCCGGTGCGTGGGGTGACGTACTTTGTCGGGCCGGCATGTGCGCGGAGCGGGAGGGTGCTTCGCGAGGAAGGGCGGAAGGGGGAGGCGGTGAGGGTGTACCGGTAGTTCGTTGTTTTCTGCGGGTGCGTGACGTGACTTCGTGGTGGCGGCATCGATGTGGCGTCGCCGGGAGGTGCGGCTGACGCTCAAGCGACTCGCACCAGCTCCGCGTAGAACCGGATCGCGGCTTGGGTGGCCCGGCTGAAGTCGCCGAGGTGCAGGCTCTCGTTTTCGGAATGGGCGTTCGTGTACGGGTCCTCCACGCCGATCAGCAGCGCCGGCACTCCGCCGAGCTCCCGCGAGAACGGATCCACGAACGGGATCGATCCTCCGCAGCCGATGCTCACCGGCTCCTTCCCGTAGCCGTCCCGCAGCGCCTTCTTGGCCGCCCGGAACGCGGGGGCGTCTCCCTTCGTGTACCACCAGCCACCGTCGCCTTCCCGCGTGACCTCGACGGTGACGCCCCAGGGTGGATCCTTCTTGAGCGCGGCGATCAGCTTGTCGCCGACCTCCTTCACGTCCATGTCCGGCACGGTCCGGATGCCCACCCGCGCCCACGCGCTCTCGACGATGATGTTGCGCGCGTCCTTGCGCGAGCTGGCCTGGATCGCGTTGATCGCGATCGACGGCTGCCGCCAGTTCATCTCCCACGGGGGCCGGCCCCCGAGCAGCCTGGTCCCGGGCAACATGCCTGCCTGCTTGCGGAACAGCTCCTCGCTGGTGGGCAAAGCGGCGATCGACTTCTTCTCCTCGGCGCTGAGCGGGCGGACTTTGTCGTAGATCCCGGGCAGGTTGATGCTGCCGTCGTCGTTCGAGAGGCGCGCCAGGATCTTCGCCAGCGCCATCGCGGAGTCCGGCACCGGGCCGCCCCACATGCCGCTGTGGACCGGCTGCTTGAGGCCTTTCACCTCGACCTGCACGGTGACGAGGCCTCGCAACGCCGTGGTGATGGAGGGTAGCCCGGTATCGAAGTTCGCGGTGTCGGTGAGGACGATCGCGTCGGCCTGCAGCAGCTCGCGGTGCTTCTTCAGAAACGCGGGCAGCGATCCCGAACCCGCTTCTTCCTCGCCCTCGACGATCATCTTCACGTTCACCGGCAGCGAGCCGTGCGCCTTCATCCAGGAGTCGATGGCGGCGATGTGCACGAGGATGCCCGCCTTGTCGTCGGCAGCGCCGCGGCCGAAGAGGCGGCCGTCCCTCTCCACCGGCTCGAACGGGTCCGGCTGGTTCCACTTCTCCTTCTCGCCGGTGGGCTGCACGTCGTGGTGCGCGTAGAGCAGCAGGGTGGGACGCCCATTCGCCTGCGTCCACTCGCCATACGCGTACGGATGCGCGCCGGGCATCTGGAGCAGTTGCACGTTCTGCAGGCCCTTGCGCCGCATCAGGTCGCAGGTCGCCTCGCCGCTCTTGCGCACCTGCTCCTTGTCGAACCCCTCGAACGAGACGCTGGGGATCCGGACCAGCTTCTTCAGCTCCTCGAGGTATTCCGCCTGGTGGGAGGCGTGGTGGGCGAGGGCCTTCTCGATCGCCTTGTCGTCGATGGGCGCGGGGGTGGTCATGGCCGCGGACCCTAGATCACCGCGCGCGCTGGCGCTACCGTAGGCGCGTGTCGAAGGCCTTTACCAAGGAAGACGACGAGATCCCCGACCTGGTGGTCCCGCCGCGCGCGAAGACTCCTCCTCCGGAGACGCCCCCGCTGGAGCAGTTGCGCGAAGAGGGAAAGGCGCGGCTCGGCGCGCATGTGAAGGTCTCGGACGGGGAGGGGCACGAGGCGGAGTACCGTTTGGTGACCCCCGACGAGGCGGACCCGACGCATGGCGCCGTCAGCGTGGAGTCGCCGCTCGGGCGGGCGCTGCTCGGCAAGTCCGCGGGAGACGACGTGACCGTGGAACGGCCGCGCGGGACCGTCGATTACACGGTGGAGGCGGTGTGGTTCTAGGATTCCGCGCGATCGGCTTCGATCTGCTCACTGCGCTGGTGGACTCGTGGTCGGTCTATGTGGCGGTCACGGGAGACGACGCGCGCGGGCGCGCGTGGCGGCTCGCTTCGCTGCGCATCGTGACCGCGGCCGGCGACTATCGTTCATACGAGGACGTGCTCCGCGACGCCGCCCGGGAAGTCGGGCTTCCGGCGGCGAAGGCGGACGAGCTGATCGGCCGGTGGGGAGAGATCAAGCCGTGGCCCGAGGTGCCCGCGGCGCTCGGCCGCCTCGAGTCGCGCCGGCTGGCCATCCTGACCAACTGCTCGCAGCGGCTGGCTGACATCGCGGCCAAGGGCACCGGGGGGCGCTTCGAGCTCGTGCTCTCCGCGGAGCGGGCGGGTGCGTACAAGACGGACCCGCGCGCGTACCAGGCCCTGGTCGACGCGCTCGGACTGCCCGCGGAACAGATCCTGTTCGTGGCCGGCTCCGCGCATGACGTGAAAGGGGCTCCCGCGGTGGGCATGCCGGTCTACTGGCAGAACCGGGCGAGGCTGCCTGTCCCGGCGGGCGCTCCCGCGCCGCTGGTGGATGCGCCGGACCTGTCGGGGCTGCCGGAGTTCCTCGCACAGACCAGGGCGGATTCATCGCGGTGAATCGCCGATCGGTCCGGGCGCGCTCGCGCAACGTCTCCTGGAAGCGGACAGTCTCAGTTCGCCAGGAAATGCTCGCGCAGCGCCGCGACCGTCTCCTGCTCGCGCTCCAGCGGGAACACGTGGCCGGCGTTCGGCAGCACCAGGAGCCGCGCATCGGGAATGCTGCGCGCCAGCACCTCGGAGTTGGCCGGCGGGACGAGCTTGTCGGCGCTGCCCGTGAGGACCAGCGTGGGCGCCCGGATCTGCTGGAGCCGCGGCAGGGTTTCGTGCCGCGCGATCGCCAGCACCTGCGCCGTCGCGTATCGCAGCGCGGTGCGCTCCGCGCGGCGCATCCACTGCAGCGCGCTGTCCGGATGCGCCTGGTGCCACTCCGCGGAGACCAGCACGCGCGAGATCCGCGCCGGCGTCACGAATCCGAGGTTGAGCAGCAAGAGGTCCAGCTTGACTCCCAGGGACGGCGCGGCCCGCGCCCGCCAGGAAGCGAACGTGCATCCGAGCGCGAGCGAGCGCACGCGGTCCGGATGCCGGATGGCGAGCTCCTGCGCCACCATTCCTCCCATCGAGATGCCGAAGACGTGCGCCGAATCGTGGCCGGAGGCGGCGAGCACGGCCGCCGCATCGTCGGCAAGGTCGGCCATGCGGTAGGCGAAGCCCGCGCGGCCCGACCGGCCGGTGCCGCGATTGTCGAACGCAACCACGTGGAAGTCCCGCCCCAGCAGCTGAGGCAGCCGGTCCCACGCGCGGGAGGAGACCGCCAGGCCCATGATCAGCAGCACCGGTGGCTTCGCCGCGTCGCCGAAGGCTTCGTAGTGCAGGCGGTGTCCGCCGCGCTCAACCAGCGGCATGCAGCTCTTCGAGGGAAGCGGTCATCGCCTGGGCCAGGTCCGGCAGGTCGCGGGCGGCGTCGGCGTCGCCGAGCAGCCCCACCCCGATCTTGCCGTCGTAGCTGAGCAGGGCCACGCCCAGGGCCTGCTGCGCCGCCAGCGGGACCTGGGGAAAGCAATGCAGCATGCGCCTGCCGAGGAGGTGGAGCGGGAACTGCGGCCCCGGCACGTTGGTGACGACCAGGTTGAACATCCGCGAGACGGCCTGCAGCCGCGCGGCCTGCGCGAGCAACTGCGGAGGAGCGAAGTCGCCCAGGCGCGAGAGCGTGTGCGCGCCCACCGCCGAGCCGCTCTTCTTCACCACCATCATCGCGTCGTGCACCTTGCGCAGCCGCTCCACGGGAGCTGGCTCGGTGAGCGGCAGGGGGCAGAAGACGGCGGAGACCTGGTTTCCGTAGGTGCCGCGCTCCCTGCGCGTCCGCATGCTGACCGGGACCAATACACGAAGATCCGCGGCCGGCGGCTGGCCCCGGGCGGAGAGCCACTTGCGCAGGGCGCCCGCGACCGTGGCCAAGAGGATGTCGTTCACGGTGCAGCGCAGCTTCGCGCGCACCTCCTTGACCCGGGCGAGCGGCAGTTCGAGCATCTCGAATCGCCGGTGCGGCCCGATCGGGACGTTGAGCGCGCACTCGGGCGCCCGGCCCATCGAGACCACGTCCATGAGCGGCTTGAAGCCGCTGAAGACCTTGCCGAAGAGCTTCACGGCCTCGCTGTTCGGCTCCAGCGCCTGTCGCGCCATCCGCAGGGGGTGCGAAAGCTGCTCCTTCACCGAGCTGACCAACAGATCCGAGGCATTCGGCGCCTTGCGCGGCTTCCAGGGCGCCGGCGGGGCCGGCGGAACCTGCACGGGCTCGGGGTCCATCAGCACGGTGGCGAGATCGACGCCGGAGACCCCGTCCAGCATGCAGTGGTGCGTCTTGCTCACGATCGCGAAGCGGGAATCGCCCAGCCCTTCGACGAGCCACATCTCCCAGAGCGGCTTCTCCCGATCGAGGGCCTGGGAGAAGAGCCGGCCGACCAGCTTCTTCAGCTCGGCGTCGCCACCTGGGGAGGGCAGGGCCGTGCGCCGGACGTGGTACTCGAGATCGAACTGCGTCTCGTCGATCCAGACCGGCCGGCCGCCCTTGAACGGCACCTCCATCACCCTCTGCCGGTAGCGGGGAACGTGCTCGAGCCTGGCCTCGATCAACGCCAACAGGTCCCGGTACGGCGGCGGAGGCCCCTCGAACACGGCGACCGCGCCGACGTGCATGTGCGCGCTGCGGTCCTCCAGCTCCAGGAAGAGCGAATCCAGGGTGCTCAGGCGCTCGTACCAGGTGTCCATGCCCTCGCCAGCATACTTTGTGGGACTGCGGAGTTGCGCGCCGCCTCGACCCGATGCATGTAGCAGCCCTCCATGGCTCCCGCACAGCCTTCCCGGCCGATGACGCTCACGCAGAAGATCCTGGCCGCGCACGCGCGCACCCTGCCGCGGCCCTGGGTCCAGGTGGGGGACGTCCTCCAGATCGGCGTGGACTGGACCATCGCCAGCGAGCTGGCCTGGAACGGGATGGAGCGGACGTACTCCATGCTCGGCCGCCCCCGGCTCCACGACAAGGATCGGTTCTTCCTCGCCGTCGATCACACCGTGGACCCGGTCACGCTCGCCACCGACAAGCGGGCGCAGAAGCTGGTCCAGCTCTCGCAGGGCTTCGCGAAGGAGAGCGGGATCCGGCACTTCTACGACTCGAACCAGACCATCCTGCACACCAAGTTCTACCGCGACCTGGTCCGGCCTGGAGACGTGGTCCTGGGCGCCGACAGCCACACCTCCTCGCACGGCGGCCTGGGCGCCGTCTCCATCGGCCTGGGCGGGGCGGACATCGTGGTCGCGATGGTGCTCGGCAGCTCCTGGATCCAGGTCCCCGAGGCCATCGCGGTCGAGTACGAGGGGACGCTGCCGTTCGGCATCGCCGGCAAGGACGTGATCCTGCGCACGCTGGGGCTGCTCGGGCGCAACACGGTCGCGATGGAGCGGTCGGTCGAGTACCGCGGGCCCGGCGTCTACCAACTCTCGACCGATTCGCGGTTCGCCATCGCCAACATGACCGCGGAGTTCGGCGGGCTCAACGGCATCTTCGAGGCCGACGAGATCACCGCGGCCTGGCTCGCGGGGCGCTCCGACGCCGACGACCCGGACGCGCTCGAGCCGATGCGCGCGTTCCGCGCGGATCCCGGCGCTCCCTATGCGCAGAGCTTCCGCATCGACCTGGCGCATCTCGAGCCGCAGGTGGCGATCCCGTTCTCGCCGGACAACGTGAAAGGCGTCACCCATGTCGCCGGCACGGAACTGCAGGGGCTGTTCATCGGCGCCTGCACCACCACCGAGGAGGAGCTGGTGCTGGCGGCGCTCGTGCTCGAGGCAGCGGGCGTGTCGCGGCCCGCCAACGACAAGCAGATCGTCGTCCCGGGCGATCTGACCATCCAGGAGAACCTGCGCCGCGCGGGCCTCTGGGCCGCCTACGAGCGCGCCGGCTTTCGCGTCGATCCGCCGGGCTGCTCGATGTGCCTGGGCGTGGCGTCGCGAAAAGCGGGACGCGGCGAGAAGTGGCTTTCCTCGCAGAACCGGAACTTCGAGAACCGGATGGGCGACGGCTCGCTCGCGCACCTGTCCAGCGCGGCCACGGTGGCGGCGAGCGCGCAGGATCTGAGGATCACCGACCCGCGCGCGCTCCTGGCCCGCGTCGACCGGGAGAAGTTCCGCCGCATCCTGGGCGAGCGGAAGCCGCGGCGCACGCCGGAGGTACAGACGGTGGAGCCGCAGATCCACCTCGCGGCGCCGGCAGCCGCGGCGGCTTCCGCCCGGCAGGCGCGCGCAGCGGACAAGCAGCGCGCGGGCGTGATCCGCTCGCGCGTGCAGCGGTTCGGGGACAACGTGGACACCGACGCGATCATCCCCGGCCAGTTCTGCCACCTCACTGCGCTCCCGGAGCTGGGCGCCAAGGCGTTCCATTTCGTGCGGCCCGACTTCACCCGGAAGGTCCAGGAGGGCGCGCGCGTGGTGATCGCCGGGGAGGCCTGGGGCTCGGGCTCCTCCCGGGAGCAGGCGGTGCTCGCGCTCAAGGGGGCCGGGGTCCAGGCGATCGTGGCGAAGAGCTACGCGTTCATCCACAAGCGCAACCTGGTGAACGAGGCGCTCCCCTTCCTGGTCGTCCAGGACGCCCGCTTCTACGATCTGGCGAAGGAAGGCGAGGGGATCGAGGTCGATCTCGCTCGGGGAGCCGTGCGCGTCGCGGGCGAAGAGTTCCGCGCAGAGGAGCCGTCGCGCATCATCCAGGCGCTGGTGGGCGAGGGCGGGATCGTGCCCGCCATCCAGCACCACGGGACCTCCGTCTTCGAGAAGCTTACGGCGTAGGCTCCAGGTCGACGCCGGTCGCGAGCAAGAAACGCGAGACCATGTTGTAGCTCGCGATGGTGCCGATCAGCTCGACCACCTGCGCGTCCGGGAGCAGCTTGCGGATGTGATCGATGGTCGCCTGCTTCGGCTTCACCTCGCGCGTCATCTCCATGGTGAGCTGCAGCGCCGCCCGCTCGGCCTCGTCGAAGAGCTTCGGGTCGGCATTCAGCTTCTGGATCGCGGCGAGCTGCTCCTTGGTGCCGCCCGCCTTGAGGAACTCGGGCTCGTGCGCGACCCACTCGTAGTCGGCCTTGTTCATCACCGCGATGGCCATGATGGGGATCTCGCGCAGCTTGCCGGGCAGCGAGAGCTGGCCGCGGATGGCTCCGAACATGGTGTTCCAGCCCTTGGCGAAGTTGGGGCTGTTGAGGAGCATCCGGTCGAGGTACCAGAGCTGGTGGCCGGGGCGGCGGGCGCGAATGGCCTCGATCAGATCGGGAGGGCCGGCCTTGTCGTCGGTGACGTAGGGGATTCCAGTCTGCGAGACGGTCTTTGCCGGAGCGGAAGGAGCGCAGATCAGGGCCGCGAGCAAGAGGAGGGTGGTCATGCGGCGGCACTGTTGCACAACCGGAGGGCCTGCGCGCGCGGGCTTGCGGACGGCGCTCGCGAAGCAGGCGAACAAGATGATGCGGCAGCGCAAGAGCGTAGGCGCAACTTCGTAGCCGCACAGCGGCCTTCGGCCGCAGCGGCTAACCGCAGCGCACGATCGCTTCGCCGTCCAGCGGCACGTCCACCACGTGCTCGTTGATCGCGAGCTCGAGCGGCTCTTCCGGCCTCTTGCGGGGCTCTTCCAGCACGCGTTCCTGCGCGAGCCAGGGAGTGCGCTCGAACGCTGGCGAGTGGACGCTGCTCTCTTGCGATTCGGCTGGTGAAGGACGGCTGTGGGGCATAGAGGTCCCGCATCACACCTTCGTCCCCGCCTGGAGTCAAGTTGGCGTAGTCTGCGCAGCCGATGACCCAGCGCATCGCCGTGATCCCGGGCGACGGAATCGGACCTGAAGTCGCCCGCATCGGCGTGCGCGTCCTCGAGAGCCTGGGCTTGCCGCTGCAGCTCGACTGGTTCGATTTCGGCGCGGATCGCTACCTCCGCGATGGCACGACCCTTCCCGCGGGATTCATGGACACGCTGCGTCGCGACTACGCGGCCGTCTACTTCGGGGCGGTGGGCGACCCGCGCGTTCCCGGCAACGAGCACGCCAAGGGAATCCTCCTGGCGATGCGGTTCGAGCTCGACCTCTACATCAATCTTCGCCCCTGCCTTCTGATCGACGACCGCCTGAGCCCGCTCAAGGGCAAGGGCCGGGGACAGCTCAAGTTCGTGGTCTTCCGCGAGAACACCGAGGGCCTCTACGCCGGCGTGGGCGGCGTGCTCAAGAAAGGCACGCCGGACGAGGTCGCGCACGAGGTCGAGGTCAACACGCGCAAGGGCGTGGAGCGGATCCTGGAGGCGGCCTTCGCGTATGCGGAGCAGCGCGGGCTGCGGCGCGTCTGCATGGCCGACAAGGCCAACGTGCTCATCCACGGCCACGGCCTCTGGCGCCGCGCGCTCGCCGAAGTGTCGCGGCGCCATCCCGGCATCCAGGCGAAGGCGATGTACGTGGACGCCCTCGCCATGGACCTGATCCGCCAGCCCGAGGCCTACGACGTGATCGTCACCAACAACCTCTTCGGCGACATCCTCACCGACCTGGGCGCGGCTCTGACCGGAGGCCTCGGGCTCGCCGCCAGCGGCAACATCCACCCCGGGCGCGTCTCGCTCTTCGAGCCGGTCCACGGAAGCGCGCCGGACATCGCGGGGCAGGGGAAGGCCAACCCGCTGGCCATGGCGCTCTCCGGCGCGCTGATGCTGGAGCACCTGGGGCACCCGCGCGAGGCGCAGATCCTCTCCCGCGCCGTCGAGGAGCAGGTCCGCGAGGGAGCTCGCACGCCCGATCTGGAGCCGTTCCTCGGCGGCCCGGCCGCCACCACCGAGCAGGTCGGCAACGAGCTCCTGGCCCGCGTGCAGAAGGCCGCTCAGAGCCGCTTGTAGAAGACGCTGGTCGGCGCGGGGACGCCGTCGGGCATCAGCGCGTACTCGGGAATCTCGCCGATCTTCGTGCAGCCGCAGGAGATGTAGAGGCGCTCCGCCGCGCTTCCCGAGATGGTGTCGAACGTCAAGAGACTCCGGCCAAGGCGGCGGGCCTCTGCCTCCGCTGCCTGGAACAGCGCCCGGGCCAGTCCCGTCCGGCGGGCGCGCCGGTGCACGAGCATCTTTGCCAGCTCCGCCCGGTGCGGCTGGTTCGGCGGCATGTCGAGCAGGAGCTGGGCGGTGCCGTCGACATCGCCGGCGGCGAAGAGCACGCGCGTGCCGGCAAGCACTCCGGCCGCGACGGAACGCCAGTACCCCAGCGCCTGGTCGCGCGTCATCTCTCGCATGAAGCTGACCGAGGCGCCCCCGGCGACGCAGTCGAGCAGGACCTCCGCCAGCTTTTCGGCGGACGTCTCTGCTTCCTCGGCGGAGAGCAGCCGGATCACGCTCCGGGTTGTAAAGGACGTGCCTGGTCACCACAACCTGCAAGAAGTCGTGTCAAGCCGGGATGTTCGACCACCTCGCCGGCAGGTGATCTGGAGTCGCCCCTATCCGACGAAATGGTTATGCTGGGATGCCTCTTTCCCGGAGCGCTCGATGAAGCCGATCCCCACGGAGCTCGTCTTCCTGTCCGCCAGGCGCACGCCGTTCGGCACCTACGGCGGATCCCTCAAGGAGGTTTCCGCTACCGACCTGGGCGTCCACGCCGCCAAGGCGGCCATCGCGCAGGCCGGGGTGAAGCCGGAGGACATCGACAACGTCGTCTTTGGCAACGTAGTCCAGACCAGCTCCGACGCGATCTATCTCGCGCGTCACATCGGGCTGAAGGCGGGCATCCCCCAACATGTGCCGGCGCTGACCGTCAACCGCCTCTGCGGCTCGGGCTTCCAGGCGGTGGTCGACGCGGCCCTCGAGATGCTGGCGGGCCACAGCGAGTGCGCGCTGGTCGGCGGCACCGAGAGCATGTCCCAGGCGCCGCACGTCGCCCGCGGGCTGCGGTTCGGCGTCGGCCTGGGGAAGGCGCCGAAGCTGGAGGACTCGCTCTGGGAGGCGCTGACCGACAGCTACACGGGCCTGCCGATGGCGATGACCGCCGAGAACCTGGCCGCGAAGTACGGCATTTCGCAGAAGGAAGTCGACGAGTACAGCGTGCAGAGCCAGAAGCGTTTCGCGGCTGCGCAGGAGGGCGGGCGTCTCTCGGAGGAGATCGCGCCGATGGAGCTGCCCGGGAAGAAGGGCGCCACCGTGACCTTCGCGCGCGACGAGCATAACCGCCCCGACACCACCGTCGAGAGCCTGGCGAAGCTGCCCAAGGTCTTCAAGAAGGACGGCGTGATCCACGCGGGCGCGGCCAGCGGCATCTGCGACGGCGCCGGCGCGCTGGTGCTCGCCACCCGGCAGTTCGCCGAGCGCAAGAAGCTGAAGCCGATCGGCAAGTTGCTCGGCTGGGGCATCTCCGGATGCGACCCCTCGATCATGGGGATCGGGCCCGCCCCGGCCATCCGCCGCGCGCTCGAGCGGCACGAGACGAAGCTGAGCGACTTCGATCTGTTCGAGGTCAACGAGGCGTTCGCGCCGCAGTACCTCGCGGTGGAGAAGGACCTGGGCCTCCCGCGCGACCGGACGAACGTGGACGGTGGCGCCATCGCGGTCGGCCATCCGCTGGCGGCTTCGGGTGCGCGGATCACCGCACACCTGATCTACGAGATGAGGCGCCGGGGTGCGCGGCGGAGCATCGGATCGGCCTGCATCGGCGGCGGCCAGGGCATCGCGCTGCTCCTCGAGTCGGCGTAGGCTTTCGGAATGCCGCAGGAGCTGTTCCACGACTGGAACGGGAGCGCGGATCTCGGCGAGCTCGCTCGCGCCGAGGTGCTGGACGAGACGCTGCGCGACGGCATCCAGAGTCCCTCGGCGGTCGATCCCGCGATCGAGGCGAAGATCGAGATCCTCCATCTTCTCGACGAGCTGGGCGTGGCGCAGCTCGACCTGGGGCTGCCCGGAGCCGGTCCGCACCAGCGCGCGGCGGTCAAGCGGCTGGCGGAGGAGGCGCGCGACGCGCGCCTGCGCATCCGGCTGAACGTCGCCTGCCGCACGCTGGTCTCGGACATCGCGCCGGCGGCCGACGTGCAGCAGGAGACGGGCGTTCCGCTCGAGGTCTACGCCTTCATCGGCAGCTCGCCCATCCGGCAGTACGCGGAGGAGTGGGACCTGTCGTTCATCGAGAAGCAGTCGGTCGAAGCGATCTCGTTCGCGGTGAAGCAGGGCCTCCGGGTCACGTACGTCACCGAGGACACCACACGCAGCAAGCCGGAGGATCTCCGCCAGCTGTTCCGCAGCGCCATCGACGCGGGCGCGCGGCGGCTGTGCCTCTGCGACACCGTGGGCCATGCCACGCCCGAGGGGTCCGCGGCGCTGGTGCGCTTCGCCCGCGAGGTGGCCGGCCCGGACATCGGGCTCGACTGGCATGGGCACAACGACCGAGGGCTGGCGCTCGCCAACGCGCTGGCCGCCGGAGCAGCCGGGGCCACGCGGCTGCACGGCTGCGCCGCCGGGATCGGCGAGCGCGTGGGCAACACCGCCTGCGACCAGCTCCTCGTCAACCTCAAGCTGATGGGCCATCCGGTCTACGGCCCGCGCGACATGTCGAAGCTCGTCCGCTTCGTCCAGCTCGCCGCCCGGGTCACGGGCCACCAGCTTCCCGTGAACTACCCCGTGGCCGGATCCGACGCCTTCCGCACCGCGACCGGCGTCCACGCCGCAGCCATCATCAAGGCGCAGCGCAAGGGCGACCGATGGCTGGCCGACCGCATCTACAGCGGCGTTCCGGCCGGCGAATTCGGCAAGCAGCAGGAGATCGAGATCGGCCCGATGAGCGGTCTCTCCAACGTGAAGCACTGGCTCGCGCGGCACGAGATCCCCGCCGACGACCCTCTCGCCAAGGCGGTGCTGGCGCGGGCCAAGGAGAGCAACCGCACCCTTACCGAATCGGAAGTGGCGCAGATCGTCCGCGAGGTCCGCTCATGACCCATCCGAACTTCACTGGAATGAAGATCTTCTCCACCACGCTGGCCCGGGATCGGGAGCACATGGGCGACACGATTACGCGCTGGCTGCACGAGAACCAGCAGGTCGAGATCGTGGACAAGATCGTGACGCAGTCTTCCGACAAGGAATTCCACTGCCTGACCATCACGCTCTTCTACCGCGAGCGTCCCCGGACGTGACGGTTTAGACTG
>DASQAS010000071.1:0-5426 GCA_035635635.1 Myxococcales bacterium
GCGGTGCGCGAAATGCCAGGCGAGGCCCGCGCCGAGCAAGAAAGCGAGCACGAGGCCCGCCACCGCGAGCAGGTTCCGCATCGCCGCAGGATACCGCAGTCAACAGGCGACGTTTTCCCACATCCACCTCCGCGGCGTTCACTGGACGTGTGTCGTGGCTCTTGTAGCGTTCGGAGAGTCCGTTCAAGGGGCCCCTTGTCGAAGCGCGTGCTGCCGCTGTTCCTCGCCTTCGCTGCCTGCCACGGCGGGTCGGACGTGAACGAGCTGCCCTCGTTCGTGGCGAAGGGATCCATCTCGACCATCGCCTACGACGGGAACAACGACGACCTGCTCACCGGCGGCCTCGGAGCCTCCGGCCTGATCAGCTCCACGCCTCCCTCGGTCTCGACGCCTCCGACCGCCAGCGAGCTGCGGCGGCGCGCCATCTACACCAACTACCGTGCGGTCCTGGACGCCACGCTCAATGGCGGATTCGGCACGTTGTACGGCCCGAACGTCGACGTGAACGGCAATCCCCAGCTCACGCAGGGCAAGATCGCCGGCGAGGAGTGGCTGGCGTACGACGACGACGGGACCGGGCGGGTGAACGCCACCCTGATGGTGCAGCTGCCCTCCAGCTTCGACCCCGACAATCCCTGCATCGTCACCGGATCCTCGCCGGGCTCGCGCAACGTCTACGGCGCGATCGCCACCGCGGGCGAGTGGGGCCTCAAGCACGGCTGCGCCGTGGCCTACACGGACAAGGGCACGGGGTCGGGCGTGCACGATCTGGCGAACGACACCGTCAACCTGCGCGACGGCACCCGCCAGGACGCAGGCGCCGCGGGAACAGCCTCCAACTTCACGGCCGGGTTGAGCGCTTCCGATCGGGCCGCCTACAACCAGGCGTTCCCGAATCGCTTCGCGATCAAGCACGCGCACTCGCAGCTCAACCCTGAGGAGGACTGGGGCCGATACACGCTGCACGCGGTGGAGCTCGCGTACTACGTGCTGAACCAGAAGTTCGGTACCGCCCAGAGCGACGCGGGCAACGCGGCGATCGCGCGCAAGTACCACCCCGGGCAGATCCTCACCATCGCCGCCAGCACCTCCAGCGGCGCGGGGGCGGCCCTGGCGGCCGCGGAGCAGGATCCGCAGCACTACATCAGCGGAGTGGTCGCGGCCGAGCCGCAGATCCAGATGGCGTTCACGGGGTCCATCCAGCGGAACGGCGTCCCGGTGCAGGCCAAGGCGAAGACGTTCTACGACTCCGTCACGCTGGCCATGCTGTACCAGGGCTGCGCCCCGAAGGCGGCAGGCGTCGCCAAGGAACTGCGCGATCCCTTCCTCGCCGGAACCCAGATCGACGCTCGCTGCAACGCCCTGACCTCCAAGGGGCTGCTCTCCTCGGGTCCAGGTCAGGCCAACGAGGCGCTGCAGCGCCTCCTGCAGGCGGGCTTCGAGGACGAGGCGACCGACCTCTACGCTTCGTACTTCGCCACCTACACCACCACGTCCATCGCGCTCACGCAGGCGAGCTCCTATGCGCGCGCCTCAGTGAAAGACAACCTCTGCGGGTACAGCTTCGCGGTCGTGGACTCCTCGACCAGCGGCGTCCCCGTGGCCCCCGGAACGGTGTCCGCCAACGCCAGCGGCCTGGCCCAGATCTTCGGCAACGGCAGCGGGCTTCCTCCGACGTTCCCCCTGGAGATCATCAACAACAACTCCGTGGGCGGGCCCAAGCGCGACCAGCTTTCCACGTCCGCCAGCACCGGAGTGGCGGACTTCAACATCGACGGCGCCGCCTGCCTGCGCAGCCTCTGGACGGGCGTGGACGGGTCGGGCTCGCCGCTGACCGGCGATCTGCTGGCGCAGTCCCGGACGCTCAAGGGGTCCATCCAGCAGACGCTGCGCGGCGGACGGCTCCGCGGCATCCCCGCCATCCTTTTGCAGGGCCGCAACGACCCGCTGGTCCCGGTGAACCACGCCTCGCGCGCGTACCTGGCCGCGAACAAGATGGCGGAGGGCGCGAACAGCCCGACCGTCTACTACGAGGTGACCAACGCGCAGCACTTCGACGCGTTCATCGCCGCCTACCCGTCCTACCAGACGCGGTTCGTCCCCCTGCACCGCTACGTGATCCAGGCCCTGGACCTCATGTACGCACACCTCAAGTCGGGAGCGGCGCTGCCGCCCAGCCAGGTGGTACGCACCACGCCCCGGTCCTCGACCACGACGACGATCAACGGCTCGAACGTTCCCGCGGTCAGCCCGAATCCGGCAGCCGCGGACCAGATCACCTTCTCCAACGGGACGCTGAACGTCCCGGACTAGACTAGCCCGGCGCGCGCCTTGCGGCATCCGTGGCATTGGGATAGACGCAGCCCTCTCCATGGCGCAGCTCTTCGTCGACGCTGACAAGATCGCCCGCGCCCGCGATCTCGCGCGCAGCGCGGCCCGTGGCGTGCAAGCGTTCATCGATCGCCACACGACCGTGTCGATCGAGCGCACCGTGCTGCGGCTCCTGGGAATCTCAGGCGCTGGCTCGCGCGGCGCTCCCCTGGCCAATCTAATGGTCGACCGCCTGCTCGCGGCGGGCGTCCTCCAACAAGGCGCCGCCTACTGGCTGGGCCGCGCCCTGCGCGCCTCTCCCGGAAAGGACCCGCTGCAGGCCATCGAGCGCGTCGCGGCGCACCCGGAGAAGCTGCCGCCGCTTTCCCCCGCCGAGCATGAGCAGCTGAAGGAGGAGATGCGGGCCGAGGCCCGCTCCGCCGTGCGCGAGCTGCAGGGCCGCATCGAGCAGCGCAAGGAGCTGAAGCGGTCGCTGGGGGTGGGCTCGTTCGAGGGCGCGCCCTGGAAGTACGTGATCGTCGCGACCGGGAACATCCACGACGACGTCGAGCAGGCGAAGGCGGCCGCGCAGCAGGGAGCGGACGTGATCGCGGTGATCCGCAGCACCGCGCAGTCGCTGCTCGACTACGTCCCCCACGGCGCCACCACCGAAGGGTTCGGCGGCACTTACGCCACCCAGGAGAACTTCCGCATCATGCGCGAGGCGCTCGACGCCGAGTCGCGGCGGCTCGGGCGCTACGTCCACCTCACCAACTACAGCTCCGGCCTCTGCATGCCGGAGATCGCGTTCATGGCCGCGTACGAGCGGCTGGACATGCTGCTCAACGACGCCATGTACGGGATCCTCTTCCGCGACATCAACATGCGGCGGACCTTCTGCGACCAGTACTTCTCCCGCCGCATCTGCGCCTTCGCGGAGATCATCATCAACACCGGCGAGGACAACTACATCACCACCGCCGACGCCGACGAGGCGGCGCACACCGTGATCGCCTCGCAGCTGATCAACGAGACGTTCGCCCGGCTGGCCGGGATGGGGGACGAGCTGATCGGGTTCGGGCATTCGTTCGAGATCGATCCGGCGCGCGAGGACACGCTCTTGCGCGAGTTCGCCATGGCGATGATGGTGCGGAAGCTGTTCCCCAAGAGCCCCATCAAGTACATGCCGCCCACCAAGCACAAGGAGGGCGACATCTTCTTCAGCCACGCCTACGACGTGATGGCGGACCTGGTCGCGATCACCACCCGGCAGGGGATCCAGCTTCTGGGCATGATGACGGAAGCGATGCACAATCCCTTCCTGATGGATCGCTACGTGGCGCTGAAGTCCGCGGCCTACGTCTACCGGGCGGCCCGGCACCTGGGCGACGAGATCGTGTTCAACCCGGACGGGATCGTCGCCCGGCGGCAGCGCGAGGTGTTCGACAAGGCGCTGGCGCTGCTCGAGGAGGTCGCCAAGGACGGGATGATGGCCGCCATCGGCAAGGCGCGCTTCGGCGACACCGCGCGCAATCCCGAGGGAGGGAAGGGGCTGGAGGGCGTGGTCGAGCGGGCACCGGGGTACTTCAATCCCTTCCTCGAGATCCTCGAGGCCAAGGCATGAACGTCCCCGGGGAGAAGCACCTGATCAGGCCGTACGGCGATCGCAAGGACGACGGCGTCATCCAGCTCTCCTTCGTGCTCCCGGTCCCCTGCAGCGAGAAGGCGAAGGAGGCGGCCGCGTCGGTGGCGAAGAAGCTCGGCCTCTCGCACGTGCTGGTCTCCGCGATGGAGAAGGCCGGCGAGGACTACAGCTTCTTCGTCGTCTACGGCCGCACCCACATGCAGCTCGACTACAACGCGATCGAGGTGCCGGTCGTCGTGCACCGCAAGCACGGCTACGACGAGCTGAACGAAGCGATCCGGCGCGACCTGGGCCGCCGGATCGTGGTGGTGGGCGCCTGCATCGGCACCGACTCGCACACCACCGGGATCGACGCGATCATGAACATGAAGGGGTTCGCCGGCGACTACGGCCTCGAGCGCTACCCGATGTTCCGCGCCATCAACCTGGGGTCGCAGGTCGAGCCGGAGAGGCTGGTCGCGCAGGCGAAGGCGGAGAGCGCGGACGCGGTGCTGGTGAGCAAGGTGGTGACCCAGCGCGACGTGCACAAGGAGGACGCGCGCGCCCTGCTCGACGAGGCGAGGCGGCAGGGCATCTTCGAGAAGACCGTCTTCCTCTTCGGCGGACCGCGCGTCGAT
The DNA here is from genome assembly GCA_035635635.1 of Myxococcales bacterium. Classification (GTDB taxonomy): domain Bacteria; phylum Myxococcota; class Myxococcia; order Myxococcales; family 40CM-4-68-19; genus 40CM-4-68-19. The sequence continues at coordinate 4,573 of DASQAS010000071.1, forward strand.
CACAAGACCGCGCTGGAGCTCGGCTTCGACGCGGGCTTCGGGCCGGGAACGAAGCCGAGCGACGTGGCGAACTTCATCTACTACCGGCTGCTGGAGCGGATGGGCCGGGCCCCGCCGCCGCAGCAGACCGCGCACGGAACGCAGGACGCCACCGTGCCCATGACCGGCGAGAAGCTGGGAGACACGCTGTGAAGGTGACGCTGCGGCTCCGTCTCTCCGCCCACGACGCGCACTACGGCGGCGGCCTGGTGGACGGCGCCCGGGTCCTCGGCCTCTTCGGGGACGTCGCCACCGAGCTCCTGATCCGGACCGACGGGGACGAAGGGCTGTTCCGGGCCTACGAGTCGGTGGAGTTCCTCGCGCCCTTGCACGCGGGCGACTTCGTCGAGGTGGAGGGCGAGATCGTCTCCTCCGGCAAGACCAGCCGCAAGATGCGGTTCGAGGCGCGCAAGTACATCTCGCCCCGTCCCGACCTGGGAGACTCCGCGGCAGATCTGCTGGCCGAGCCCGTGGTCGTCTGCCGCGCCGTCGGGACCTGCGTGACGCCCGCGGCGAAGCAGCGCAAGAAGGCCTAGCCTGGCCGCAATGCTGCTTAGTTAAGCGACAGACGTTGACGCTGTCGTCCTACGTCGCCGTCCACGCTCACGACCACGTCGACGTCGACGCAGACCTGTTCGTCTCGGTGTGCTTGACTGTGCAGCATTGGGCCTAGCCGCGCCGGCCGAAAGCCGGGTAGCGGCTACCTCTGAGAAGAAACCTCTGAAACCTGTTACACAAAGGGCCGTGGCCAATCCCGCCATCCTCACCGCCGCCATCTGCGGCGCCGAGACCACCCGCGAGATGACGCCCCACCT
>DASQAS010000072.1:0-14650 GCA_035635635.1 Myxococcales bacterium
GTCGCTGCCGTGGTCGCGCAGGATGTCCCGCTCCGCAGGGAGTGGGTGACGACGCTGGATGGGTACGTGAACGCGAAGATCCAGCCGCAGGTCACCGGCTACCTGGTGAAGCAGAACTACGTCGAGGGCGCGTACGTGAAGAAGGGCGACGTGCTGTTCGAGATCGATCCCCGGCCTTTCGAGGCGGCGCTCGCGCAGGCGCGGGGGCAGAGGGCGCAAGCGGAGGCGCAGCTCAAGCGCGCGAGCCAGGACGTGGACCGTGACGTTCCGTTGGCGCAGGAGCGCGCCATCGCGCGCAGCCAGCTCGAAACCGACGTCCAGGCCAAGGCCGGCGCGGCCGCGGTGCTCGATTCGGCCAAGGCCGCCGTCAGGACCGCCCAGCTCAACCTGGAGTTTACCAAGGTGCGTTCGCTCACTGACGGAGTCGCCGGCATCGCGCGCGGGCAGCTCGGCGACCTGGTCGGCCCCACCACGCTCTTGACCTCCGTGTCGCGGCTCGACCCCATCAAGGCGTACGTGGCCATCAGCGAGCGCGAATATCTGTCGTTCGTCGGCGGGCTCGACGGTTCGGCCGAGGCCAGGCCCTTCCCCAACGGTGACACGCCGCTCGAGCTGATGCTCGGGGGCGGCGTGGTCTACCCCCATCCCGGCAAGTTCGTGCTCAGCGACCGCGAGGTCGACCCGGCGACCGGGACGATCCGGATCGCGGCGGCGTTCCCCAACCCGTCTAACATCCTGCGGCCGGGTCAATTCGGCCGGGTGCGCGCCACCGTCGCCATCAAACAGGGCGCGCTGGTCGTGCCCCAGCGCGCGGTCACCGAGCTGCAAGGCAGCTACCAGGTCGCGGTGGTGGGCAACGACAACAAGGTCGTCATCCGGTCGGTGAGGGTCGGAGAGCGGGTCGGGACCGTCTGGGTGATCGAGAACGGCGTGACCGCCGGCGAGAAGGTGGTGGCGGAAGGCGTGCAGAAGGTCCGCGAAGGGGCGACGGTCAACCCGGTGCCCTTCCAGCCCGTCGCCAAAGGGTGAGTCATGTCGCGCTTCTTCGTCAATCGCCCGATCGTGGCGATCGTCATCTCGATCATCACGGTGGTCGCCGGCTTGCTCGCGATGCGCGTGCTGCCGGTGGCGCAGTACCCGTCGATCATTCCGCCGCAGATCATCGTCAACGCCACCTTCACCGGCGCCGACGCGATCACCGTCGAGCAGTCGGTGGCCACCCCGCTGGAGCAGCAGATGAACGGGGTGGACGACATGCTGTACATGCAATCGACCAACGCCAACGACGGGACCATGGCGTTGACGGTGACGTTCGACATCGACACCGACCCCAACATCGATCAGGTCAACGTGACGAACCGCGTGTCGCAGGCGCAGCCCAACCTGCCGCCCGACGTGAACGCGTTCGGCCTCTCCTACCGGAAGTCCACCGGCCTGCCGCTGGTCATCTTCGGCCTCTTCTCGCCCGATCAGCGCTACGACTCCCTCTTTCTCGCCAACTACGCGAACATCAACATCAACGACACGCTCTACCGCGTGCGCGGCGTAGGCGAGGTGCGCCTCTTCGGCGCCAGCGATTACGCCATGCGGGTCTGGGTCAAGCCGGGCGTGCTGGCGAAGCTGGGGATGACGGTGCCCGACCTGGTGCGCGCCGTGTCGCAGCAGAGCACGGTGAATCCGGCCGGCCGCGTCGGGGCGGACCCGGCGCCGGCGGGCAAGGAGATGACCTACACGGTGCGGGCGCAGGGGCGGCTGCAGAGCGCGGAGGAGTTCGCGCAGATCGTCGTCCGCTCCAACCCGGACGGCTCGGTAGTGCGCCTGTCCGACGTCGCCCGCATCGAGCTCGGCGCGCTCAACTACCAGCAGATCTCGCGCGTCAAGGGGCAGCCCGGCAGCATCATCGCGGTCTTCCAGTCTCCCGGCTCCAACGCGCTCGACGTGGCCAACGGCGTGAAGGCGGTGATGAAGGACCTCAAGGATCGGTTCCCGCCCGGCCTCGACTACACCATCACGCTCGACACCACGCTGCCGGTCACGGAAGGGATCAACGAGATCGTGAAGACGATCCTGGAAGCGATGGCGCTGGTCACGCTGGTGGTCTTCCTCTTCCTGCAGAACTGGCGCGCCACCCTCATCCCGCTGATCGCCGTGCCCGTCTCGTTGATCGGCACCTTCGCGGTCTTTCCGCTGTTGGGCTTCTCCATCAACACCCTCTCGCTCTTCGGCCTGGTGCTCGCCATCGGCCTGGTCGTGGACGACGCCATCGTGGTGGTGGAAGCGGTGGAGCATCACATCGAGCAAGGCCTGTCTCCCCGCGACGCCACCCTGCAGGCGATGAAGGAGGTGTCCGGACCCGTGGTGGGCATCGCGCTGGTCCTCTCCTCGGTGTTCGTGCCGATCGCGTTCGTCGGCGGCATCCAGGGACGGCTCAACACGCAGTTCGCGGTGACCATCGCCATCTCGGTGCTCATCTCCGCCTTCAACGCCTTGACGCTCTCGCCCGCGCTGTCCGCGATGCTGCTCCGCCCGCGGCGGAAGTCCCGCGGCCCGCTGGGGCGCTTCTTCGGTCTCTTCAATCGCGGCTTCGATCGGACGGCGCACGGCTACGTCAGGTGGAGCGGCGGGCTGATCCGCAAGCCCCTGATCGGCGTCGGCATCCTGGCCGCCTTCATCGCCTTCGACGGCCTGGTGGGCCGCGGTATCCGCACCAGCTTCATCCCCGAGGAGGACCAGGGCTTCCTCTTCACCAACGTGCAGCTCCCCGCGGCGGCCTCGCTCGAGCGCACCGACGCGGTGACGAAGAAGATCGAAGGCATCCTCGCCCGGACCGAGGGGGTGCAGACCACCGGATCCATCATCGGCTTCAGCCTGCTGACGCGAGTCTCGTCGACGTACAGCGCCTTCATCTTCGTGCAGCTGAAGCCCTGGAGCCAGCGCGAAGGCGCGGCGCTGGAGGCGCGCTCGATCCTGCGCAACATCAACCGGGCGCTGGCCACCGAGGTCCCGGAGGCGAACGCCTTCGCCTTCAGCCCGCCGGCGATCCCCGGGTTCGGCAACGCCGGCGGCTTCTCCATGTGGCTGCAGGACAGCAGCGGCGGATCGGTGGAGTTTCTCGATCAGAACGTCCGCGCTTTTGTGGACGCGGCCCGCAAGCGGCCCGAGTTGACGGGCGTCAACACCATCTTTACCGCCGGCGTGCCACAGGTGTACGCGGACGTCGACCGGGACAAGGTGCTCCGGCAGGGCATCGCGGTGGCCGACGTGTACCAGACGCTCCAGACCTACCTGGGCGGCCTCTACGTGAACCAGTTCAACCGATTCGGCCGGCAGTGGCGGGTATTCCTGCAGGCGGAAGGCGAAGACCGGCTGAGCGTGGAGGACATCGACCAGTACTACGTCCGCAACAGCAGGGGCAACATGGTGCCCCTCTCGACGCTGGTGAGCACCCGGCGGATCGCGGGCCCCGAGTTCACCAATCGCTTCAACCTCTACCGGGGCGCGCAGATCATCGGTTCGGCCGCGCCGGGATACAGCTCCGGCCAGGCGCTGGCCGCTCTCGAGGACGTGGCCCGTCAGGTCCTCCCGCGCGACATGAGATACGCCTTCGCCGATCTCTCCTACCAGGAGAAGAAGGCGTCGGGCACCGCGGGCGCCGTCTTCGCCCTGTCGCTCGGATTCGTGTTCCTGATCCTCGCGGCGCTTTACGAGAGCTGGTCGCTGCCGTTCTCGGTGCTCCTCTCGGTGCCGGTGGCGGTGCTGGGGGCCTTCCTGGGCATCTGGCTGCGCGGCTTCGACCTGGATGTCTTCGCCCAGATCGGCCTGGCCATGCTGATCGGGCTGGCCGCCAAGAACGCGATCCTGATCGTGGAGTTCGCGCGCGACGAGATGAAGAAAGGGAAGCCGCTGGTCGAGGCGGCCCTCGAGGGCGCCAGGCTGCGCCTCCGCCCCATCCTCATGACGTCGTTCGCGTTCATCTTCGGCATGATCCCGCTCTGGATCGCGACCGGCGCGGGCGCCGTGGCGCGCCGGATCCTCGGCACGGTGGTCATCACCGGCATGCTGGCGGCGACGGCCGTCGCCATCTTCATCATCCCCGTGCTGTTCGTGCTGGTGGAACGGCTGTCGGCCCGGCGCCGACACAAGGCGGACGAGGGCCCGGTCGGCGAAGGTGCCCCTCGAGGAGCGCCCGGCCCGGATCCGGCTGTGTAGGACGAGCCGCGGCAAGGATGTGCGAGGCTGCGCCACCGTGACGATGAACGCCGAGCAGAAACCGCGACGAACGAGTCGTGATGTTCACCCTGCACAACCCCGCACGAAAGGAGTGAGACATGGTCAAGGTCGGACTGTTGGTTCGCTTGCGCGCGAAACCCGGCAAGGAGGCTGAGGTAGCGAAGTTCCTCGAGGGCGCCCTGCCGGCTGCGCAGAGCGAACCCCAAACACAAGTGTGGTTCGCGATCCGGCTTGGCAACGCCGAGTTCGGCATCTTTGACGCGTTCCCCAGCGAGGCCGGCCGGCAGGCGCACCTCACCGGCCCGATTGCCGCGGCCCTGATGAAACGCGCCGCGGAGCTGCTCGCCGAGCCGCCGCGAATCGAGCAGGTCGACGTCCTCGCCGCCAAGGTGAAGGAGTGAGCTCAACGGCGGATCGTAGCATCGATCCGCCGGAGGAGCTGCCGGCCAGGCTCCAGTAAAATCAGGGCGCCTTCGCCGTCTGCGCCGTCGTGGGCACGGAGTCGGCCATCTGCTGGCCGAAGCGGACGAGTGCCCTCTGCATCGCCGCGACCAGCGCGTCATACCCGGCGCCGTCGATCTTCTCCCGCACGGTGGCGTCCTTGACGCCGAGCGACTCGCCGCTCTGCGCGATCAGCTCCCATCGACCTTGCAAGACGACCGACTGTCCGGGGATGCCGTCGAAACGCGAGATGCTGACCGCGGCGCGGTAGGTGGCGCCGGCGCCCGAAAGGGTGGCCGACCTCCAGGGCGCGACTGCGATCTGCCGGGATGCGAGGCGGTCGCGCGCTGCCGCGATCAGGGAGCCGCTGATCTCGCTGTCGAGTGAGCCTCCCCAGCGGTCGAACTCCGCGAAGGCGAGCTCGTTCGCGCCTGTGCGGGTGACGATCTGCGGGCGGTCGATGGAGTCCGGGATCTCGACGGGTCCGATCGCCAGCGTGGCATCGGGTGCCGCCGGACCCGCGCCGTCCCCGGCGTGGAGGGGCGCCAGCGTGTAGAACCGGGACGGGCGCGAGCTGCCCAGGCAGGCGGTCAGCGCAAGGGACATCGCGCAGGCGAAGAACGGCGGCAAACGGACATGGCTCATCCCCGTCACCTCTTTCCCTTCAGCACTGCCTCGGGGTGGGCATCGAGATACTCGGCCAACGCGCGCACTGAGCGCGCGGCGGCGTCGAGATCGGCGAGGGTCTTGGTCAGGTCGTACCCCACGTTGGCGTTCTGCACGGCGACCTTCTGGTAGGCCCCGAGCGTCGAACGCATCTGGTCGAGGGAAGCGCCAGCCTTGACCATGGCGTCGATGAAGCTCGCGGCCATCTCCGCCGGCGGCCCTTCCTTCATGGAGAGCGTCTTCTCGGCTTGCGCGAAGGCGCCCCGGGCTGCGTCCGACGTCCCTTTCAAGCTCGCCATCAGGGGCTTGATCTCCGATCCGATCGACCGGATGAGCGCGTCGAGGTCGTGCAGACTCTCCTGCGCCGCGGGAGAATTCACAAGCCGCTCGATCCCCTCGGCCACGTTCACGATCTTCTCGGGGAGCTTCTGAAGCGCCCGCACGATCTGATCCTGCAGGGATGGGATGGTGGGGATCTCCGGATAGCTGGGGTCGAGTCCGAGAAGCCTGGCGGGCTGGTCGGGGAGGAAATCCATGTTGATGTAGAGTTGCCGGGTGATGAAGCTCTGGATGTCGAGCTGCGCCTTGAGCCCCTTCTGGAGAAGCGGTTCGTAGAGCGCGTGCTTGAAAAACACGCTCGAAGCATCCTCGGTGCCCGTGACGATCAAGCTCTTCGGGTCGATATCGACGTAGACGGGGATGGTGATGCTCAGGGCCTTCGGGTCGAACACCGCGGCGATCTTCGTGACCTCTCCAACCTTGACTCCCCTGAACTCGACGGGCGAGCCGACCGACAGCCCCGTGATCGAGCCCGAGAAGTACATCACGAACGTGGGTCGCTTCTGGAAGAACCTGCGCGACCCGAACACTGTGATGCCGGCCGCCGCCAGCGCCACCGCGCCGACCACGAACGCGCCGATCAGCGTCTTTCTCGCGTGCCTAGCCATTGCCCGTCCCTTCGCCGCCGGTGAGGAAGGTGAGCACCCGGGGATCCGTCGACTCGGCCAGAAGCTGCTTCGGGTGCCCCGAAGCGATCACCGTCTTGCTTTCCCCGTCGAGGAACACCGAGTTGTTGCCGATGGCAAAGATGCTCCGCAGCTCATGGGTCACGACCACGATGGTGGCCCCCAGACTGTCGCGCAGATCGAGGATGAGGTCGTCGAGCCGCCGCGAGCTCACCGGGTCGAGCCCCGCCGACGGCTCGTCGAAGAAGAGGATGTCCGGGTCGAGCGCCATCGCGCGCGCCAGCCCGGCGCGCTTGGACATGCCGCCGCTGATCTCGGAAGGGTAGTAGTCCTCGAAACCCGAGAGGCCCACGAGCGCGAGCTTGAGCGAGGCCAGCGCGGAGATTTCCTCCCCCCGGACGGAGGCGAATTCTTGTAGCGGCAACGCCACGTTCTCCGCCAGGGTCATCGAGCTCCAGAGCGCGCTGCCCTGGTAGAGGACTCCGAAGCGGCGCAGGAGCCGCTCGCGTTCCGGCGGCGGCATCTCCCAGAAACCGGCGCTGGTGCCCTGGTAGGAGATGGTCCCGCGGGCAGGCTCGTGAAGTCCGATCAGGTGGCGGAGCAGGGTGCTCTTCCCGCTCCCGCTCCCTCCCATGATGATGAAGATGTCGCGCTCGTTCACGGTGAAGTTGAGGTCCTGCATGACCACCGCGTCGCCGTAGGCCAGGGTCAGATCGCTCACGGTGATCTTGGGACGCGCTTCGGCGCTCGCGTTGCCGCGCTGCTCAGATGCCGAGGACATAGGAGATGACCGTGATGATCGCCGTCGCGACCACGATGCTGAGGATGCCGGTGACCACGGCGGAGGTGGTGGCCTCGCCGACCGCCGACGCACTGTGCCCGCTGCGGATGCCGCGCATGCATCCGGTGAGGGCCACCAGCACGCCGAACACGGCGCTCATGAACAGGCCGAGGAACAGATCGTTGAGGTGGACGGCGCTCCTGGTCTCGAGCAGGTATTGCACCGGGCTGATGTCGAGCATGGACCCCGCCACGACCAGCCCTCCGGCGATTCCCAGGAGGTCCGCGTAGAGGCAGAGCAGGGGCATCATCAGGGAGAGCGCGAGCAGGCGGGGAAGAACGAGGAACTCCATCGGCGGAATGCCGAGCGTCCTCAGGGCGTCGATCTCCTGGCTTGCTTCCATGGTGCCAAGCTCAGCCGCGAAGGACGCGCCGGTGCGGCCGGCGACGATGATGCCGGTCATGATGGGCGCGATCTCCCGGAGCATGCCGATGCCCACCAGGTCCGCGACGTAGATCTGCGCCCCGAACCTGCGCAGCTGGATCGCACCGACGAATCCGAGGATCAATCCGACCAGGAGATTGATGAGCCCGACGATGGGAAGCGAGCGCGCGCCGCAGTCCTGGACGGCGAGCAGCAAGTCCGACCGCCGGAACCGGGCCTTGCCCGCGAACAGGCGGAGCAGGGAGAGGAACGCTTCACCGATGAAGTCGAGCGTCTCGCCAAGACCGGCCGACCAGGTGATCGCGGCACCGCCAACCCGCGCGAGGACGGGCTCCGGCTCCGCGCGGCTCCGGCCGGATCTCGCCGGCACCGCGGTGGCGAGCGCGAGCAGCCGCCTCACGCCTTCGGGCAGCCCGTGCCGGTCGACCTCGATGCCGAGCTGCGTGCATCGCGACAGGACCGAGAGGAGGAACGTGAGCAGGCCGCTGTCCCAGCCGGCGAGAACGCCTGTTTCGAAGATCACCCTTTTCGGAAGAGGACGTCTTTCGATCTCTTCGATCACGGACGTAGATGATGGGATTCCGCGCGTCAGCGACCAGTCGCCCGCCAACGCGACGCGCAACGTTCCATCGGATCCTCTCCCATATTCCACTGCGACCTGCTCCATGCTCAAAATCCTGACACCCCGGCTCCTTTCTGGCCATCGCAGTACGTAGATCCGACAGCGAGGGTCGCGCCTCTGCTCGACCACTTCGGAGCGCTGTCTTGTCCTTTCATGAATCGTGCCTCCCGGGAGCGGGTGGTTCCTGCAGATTGACTTTCTCGTCTTTCGGGAGCGTCATCCGCGCGCCGTTGCGCGGCCGCGAGTTTGCAGGGCGGCGTGAGCTGAAGGGAGAAGCCCACCTCCGGCCGTGCGGAAGGAGGATGCATGTCTGCCTCTGAGCTGAAATGGAAACTTCTCACCAGGAAGCGTGGCAGCTCGACCCAGGGAATCCCCGCCGGCAGGGAGCACCTTGCGTGGGTGACCAATACAGCGACCCTCATTCATGGCGAGCGCGATGCCGTCCTCGTCGATACGTTCCTGTCCGCCCAGCACTCGAGGGAGCTGGCGGAGTGGGTCGTCGAGAACGGCAAGAATCTCGTCGCAATCTACCTGACCCACGCTCATGGTGATCACTATCTCGGTTTGAAGGTACTGCTCGACAGGTTCCCCGATGCCAGAGCGCTCGCCACCGCGCCCGTGGTTGCGGCCATTCAAAAACAGATCGCACCCGACTTCGTAAAGTCCGTGTGGGAGCCGCGCTTTCCCGGACAACTTCCGCCGCAGTTGACGGCGCCGGAGGTTCTCGATGGAGATACCCTCCTGCTCGAGGGAGAAGCGCTGAAAGTCGTCGAGCTCGGCCATACCGACACCGTGCACTCGACGGCGCTGCATGTGCGTTCCATTGGCCTGGTCGTATCCGGGGATTGCGTCTACAACGACACGCACCTCTATCTCGCGGAGTGCGACGAGAAGGCCAGGAACGAGTGGCTTCGAGCGCTGGATAGAGTCGAGTCCCTGCAGCCGAAAGCAGTCGTGGCGGGACATGGCGTGCTCGAGCCCGACAGCTCGCCGCGTCACATCGAGGAGACTCGACGCTACATCCGCGACTTCAACGCTTGTCTGGCAACGACGTCGACGCCGCAGGAGCTCTACGAGAGAATGCTCTCGTTGCATCCGAAGCGGGTCAACCCAGGGTCGCTCTGGGCGGCCGCAAAAGCTGCCAGACCATCCTAGTGCCGCGAAGGCATCAGCCCGCCCTTGCGGGCGCCATGCCCTCGAGGCGGAGGCTCCTGTGCAAGGCCAGGCGGTGCTCGACTTCCTCGAAGAGCGCCCGCTCCTCTTCCCCTTCGCACTGTAGCGAGGGAACGCGCGATGCTTCGCGGGCGGGGGCGTAGGAGAGGAACGCACGCAGCGTCTCTTCCTGGCCATCGGAGAGCGGGTCTTCCGCATGCACGTTCACGAGCACGGTCAACGAGTCGGACGCCGCGTGGGCGACGATGGAGCGGATATGGATGAAGACATGGCGGCCCACCGGCCGGATGAAGTTCAGACCGTGCAATCCCGAGAGCCGGACCGGCTCGCCGCCCAGCCAGGCGCGCGCGGACAGATTCGCGCTGGTCTCGATCCAGCGCATCAGGGTGCCGCCGTAGAGCGTCCCATGAAAATTGAGGCGGCTGGAGCGGATGGGCTCGATCTTGTGCACGTACGAGAGGTGCCGCTGCCGGGGCTTGTCCGGCCGGTCCCACGGCAGCCGGAACGCGGGCAGCAACTTGAGGAACTCGCGGATGAGCAGCTTGTTCTCGTCCGGCCCCCCGGCGCCCGCCGGGACGCCCAACTGGCCATTCTCCAGCTTGTTGCGGAACTCGCGGCGCAGCCGGCCTTCGTCGAAACGAGCGATCTCGTCGGGGGTCTCGGGTTGCAATTGCGGCACGGCAGCCACTTGCCCCGAATCGTCGAGCGCCACGAACGTCATGTAGCCCGCGACCGACTCGCGTGCCGTTCCCGCGGTCGGCAGGCCGTGCGTCATCGACACCGAGACGCCCAGGCTCCGCGCCGAGGTATAGGCGACCTCGGCAGTCATCGTGACCCGCTCGCCGACCTTGATCGGGTGCCGCAGTTCCATTCCGTCGACGGACGCGGTCACCACCGGCCGGCGGCAGTGCCGCGTCGCAGCGAGCACACCCACCACGTCCATCCATTCGAGGATCATTCCGGCGCGCAGGAATCCCAACTCGTCGGCGATGTCCGGCGCCACCCACTCGTCGAGATGCGCGCGCGGTCCTGATTTGAAGTCCGCCATCGACCCGGAGGCTAGTGACTCCTGTCGCGCCCCGCAAACTATCGCGAGCGACATTTTCGTCACGGCATGTGTGCCGGTTCGCTACTTGCTTGCGTTCCGGATCTGTTGCGCGTACGCCCGGCGAGCGTTCCATTGCCTTCGACGTAGTTGTCAGCGCTTGCGCCGGGGGCGACGCACGGCGCGAACCTTTCCGCTCTTGCCCCCACCCGCGTAGAACAGGTCCCCGCCGTCGGACTCGAGGCCGGAGACCATGGTCCCGGCGGGCATCTTCAGGCGGGCCAGCACCTTGCCGCTCTTGGGTTCGACGCGGCGGATCTCGCTCTCGTCGCCTTCCCAGGTCCCGTGCCACAGCTCGCCGTCGACCCAGGTCACCCCGGTGACGAAGCGGTTGGACTCGATGGTGCGGAGGATGGCCCCGGTCCCGGGATCGATCTGGTGGATCTTCCGGTCGCGGTGTTGTCCGACCCAGAGGGTGCCCTCGGCCCAGGTCAGCCCCGAGTCGCGCCCTCCGCCCGGCGTCGGGATCGTCGCAATCACCTGGCCGGTCCGAGGATCGACCTTCAGGATGCGATCGCCGGCGATCTGGTAGAGGTGCCGTCCATCGAAGGCGGTCCCGGCGTCGCTGGGGACCGGGAGCGCGCGCGCGGGCTTTCCGTCGGCTGGATCGAAGGACTGCAGCCGCTCGCCGCAGGCGAACCAGACTCGCGACCCGTCCCAGGTCAGGCCGTGGACGTTGGGCGCGTCCGGGAAGGGACCGTACTCCCGGACGATCTCCGCCGGCTGTTCGTCCACCTTGCTGGCATTGCGGCGGCGGTCCATGTCCGGTTCCTCGGGAACTGTCTACCCGAAGGCCGCGGCGCCGGGGAGTAACAATGTCGTCGTGAATCCGGTCACGGGCGCCGTGAGCCAGCGGCGCGCCCGGCCGCGTCCCAGCGCTCGCACGCGGTCCTCGGACTCGAGCTGGCCCAGGGCCCGCTGCACCGTCCGCTGGCTCGACCCCAGGGACAGCGCCAGCGCGGAGGTGGACCAGGCTTCCCCGTCCGCCAGCAACGCCAGCACGGCGGCGTCGGGGCTCTCGATGGGCGGGGCGAGCACCAGCACCTCGCGCGCCTCCCGCGCAACCAGAGCGAAGCCGGAAGGCGTAGCCTGTACAGCAGCCAGCGGGCGCAGCTCCCGACGGAGCCGTCCGATCTCCACCCGCAGCCGCGCACGGTGGGAGGCGTTCACGCGCCGCACCTCGAAAGCGCGCTCGATCAACAGCTCGCGCGCGGCCGGGCCTGGCCACGCCTCCGCAAGCACGCGCAGCAGCGCGAACAGCACCGGCCGCCGCGCGAAGCCCACCGAACGGCGCCCGCGCCGGGCTACGCGCCGGCAGGCGTCCACGATCAGGTGAGGTGATCCGAGCAGCTCCTCGACCTGGGCCAGGACCAGCGATCGCTCTTCGCCCCGCGCCAGGAGACGTCCGGCCGGCAGCGCCAGTGCCCGTCCCGCCCGCTCGACCTCGGCGCGGAGCGCGGGAATCCCTGACCGGTCAGCGGCCTCTTCGGCGCGGACGAGCGCGGCGCGGGCAGGCCCGGTCTGGCCGCGGCGCACAGCGATCTCGAAGGCGGCCAGCGCGCCGTTCGCAGCCGACAGGTGCGAGCCTCCCCGCAGGTCGAGGGCAGAGAGCAGACGCTCGGCAGCGTCGACCTCGCCCATCAGAAGCCGCCGCCGGATCAGCATCAATCCGGCGTGCAGCGCATTCTCGCGATCGCCGCGCCGGGTGAAGGTGCGGCGTGCCTCGTCGAGCGCCTTCCCCGGCCAGCCCAGATCGCGCGCCGCTAACGCCACCTCCGCCTCGGCGGTGAGGCAGCGGGCGCGCTCCAGGTCTTCGGCCGGTCCGAACCCGCGCGCCGCCCTCCGCAGCAGCCGCCGCGCCTGGGTCAGCTCGCCGAGCTGGGCCATGGCGACCCCGCGCAGGGCCAGCGCCGGCGGGTCGTCGCGCAGGGCCACGCGCTTGAGCGCGCCGAGTGGATCTCCGGCTCGGAGGGCCCGCGCCGCCGCGGTGACCAGCGAATCCATGGCTCATCCTACGCCGAGGAAATCCCGTCGCACTTGTTACTCCCCGGGCGTGGAGGGCTGGCGTTAAGCAGGGCGGGCGATCGACAATCTGGATCGCCGAAAGGACCTGCGATGGAAGCGCACGCGACGGTAGCCACGAGCAAATGGCTGAAGCTGCGGGATCTCCGTGCCCACTGAATGCGCCGCCTGCACCCGGGACAGCGCCCGCGCGCGGCCGCGGGCCGCCTGGGTGGCGCTCGTCTCCGGGCTGCTGGCCGCCGCGATCCCGAAGTGCCCGCTCTGCCTGGCAGCCTGGCTCTCCATCTTCGGCGTGACGGCCGGCGCTTTGGGGGCGGCCGCGGTCCAGGTGCTGCGCCCGCTGGCCCTGGCCGTCTGCGGGCTGGCGCTCGGGTTCGCACTACTGAAGATGATCAGAACATCGGAGCGGCCGGCGGCCGACCCATGAAGACGCGGCCCGCTTCCTCCCAGACGTGCGCCGAGCGACTTCGGTCTCCCCCAAACAGGGGGATCGCGCAACGCCCGGCTCCGGCGAGCACCAAAACCGCCGGAGCTGAGGATGGCGATGCGCGGATTGATCACGGGCAAGGACGTCGTCGCGAACGCCGGCACGATCGCGCGCGAGTTCGGAATCGGCGCGCTGTGGCGATGCTGCGTCGCCCTCGCGCTGCGCAGGCCGACCACCTTCCTCGACTGCATCATCTCCCGGCTCCCTTGACGAGGCCGGGTACCAGAAGCGGGTCCGGCACCGCCTGGTGCCCTTTCTGTGGTGAGCAACTCAGTCGACCGCGGTGACGGCCGAGCTCCGCCGCAGTCCGAACTCCCAGACGAGCGCATCCGGGGCCCGGCCGGTCACTCGGATACGCCCGCCGTGGATGCCGTTCAGGTGATGGGCGGCGCAGAGGCTGACCAGGTTCCAATCGTCGTCGGTCCCTCCTTGAGACCGCGGGATGATGTGGTGCGCGTGCACCGCGCGCCGGCTGCAGCCGGGGACCTGGCAGCAATGCCGATCCCGGGCGCGGATCCGCCGCTGCAGCGTCCTCGCCCACGCCAGCAAGTGCTTGTACGTCTCGATGAAGTGCTCGACCAGGCCGACCAGGCACTCTTCGACCCACATCCAGCGCTTCGCGGCGGCGCGGAGGGCACGAAAGGTCCCCTTCAGGAGGGTTGCGATGCTCCCCGGCATCCAGACGTTGAACTGGCCCCGCGCGCACATCTGCGCCTCGCTCTTGTCCTGCAATTTCCGGCGCAGCTCGATGCAGGTCAGGCTTTGCGCCTGCTCGATCCAGCCAGGCACCTCCTCCGGCGCCGCGTCGCGGGCGATCAGCCGCGCCTTCTCGAAGCTCAGCCGCCGGTCGGCCAGGGCCTGGCGCAAGAGCGGGTTGCGTCCCAGGCCGCGCTCGAGCGCAGCCCGCTGGGCCACAGTGCGCTCTCCCATGCCCAGCTCCTCCTCGCAGTAGTGCCCGAAGCTGGCGAAGCCGAGATGGTGCCAGCCCTTGATCGACTGGAAAAGCATCACGAGCTGGCCGAAGGCCTGATCCCACCGCCTGCGCTTCTCCAGAAGCTGTTTCAACTCCCGGTCCAGGCGCCAGGGATCGATCTCGCCGCTCTCCGCCGGCGCCTGGACGGGTGTCGCCTTCGCCAGGTCGGCCCATTGCCGATGCTCCTTCTCCAGATGCGCTTTCAACGACTCGAGCTCGTCCTCCGCCGTGAACACGAGATCATCGACATGCTCATCTGCAGGCGCCTCATGCGAGCCCATGTACTCCTGGCACCAGGCCGCGACCCGCTCGCAGTTCGAGGCCGTGGGCTTTTCCAGCACCATTCCCGCCAGCGCAAGTCCCAGGTCGATCGCCGGCCGTTTCTCGGGAGGCATCTGCGTCCGGAGGTTGACCCACTCCTCTTCGTCAGGATCCCGCGGCCCCTTGACCTCGGCTTTGAGCGAGCGGACGGTGCCAGCCTTGGCGCGGAAGAGCCAGAAGGCCTCATTTCCCCTCGCCACTGGCGCGATGATCTCGGCCTTGCGCGGGGTGATCACCCCGCACCGGACGGCGTCGCGGATCACTGGCAGGTCGGCAAGTCGCCGCGCCAGCCGCTCCATCTTCGCCGCCGTGCTCGCGTTGATCCCGAGCTCCTCCCGCGCGTAGTCGCCGATGTTGCTGTATCCGAGGTTCATCGCCCGCAGCCCGACGTTCAACGCCGCGAGCCCCTCGCCGATGGCG
>DASQAS010000073.1:0-19041 GCA_035635635.1 Myxococcales bacterium
TCGGAGCTTCAAGGAAGCTCGATCTCTGCATGCACCCCAATCAGCACGGGCGGGTCTTCGTCGGTCTTTCGCCGCAAGTCGATCTCCACCGACGCTCCCTGGGCGCGGACGCGGATGGCGTACCACCTGTTCTCGTGCAGCGCCTCGGGACTCAGGACGCTGCGGTTCAGCTTGACCACTTCGGATTGATCGACGTCCGACGGGTGCGCGGCAGGGCGCTCCTGCGAGTGGTCGGCTTCGTCACCCTTCCCGCAGCTCCGGTCGACGACGACCTGGTAGCCGCGCCAGAGGTAATCCCAGTGGAAGCTCACGACGCGGCCTGGGCCGGGCAGCGGTAGCGCCGCGCGGAAGGCGCCCAGCGCCAAGCGCTGCCGGTCGCCCGGCGCGTGGGACATGGCGCGGATGGAGAGCGAGAACCGGCCGCTGCCCTCTTCGTGCAGCCAGGCCAGGGCGAGAGCTGGGTGGATCTCCGTGCGCGGGAACCCGCGCGCGTTCAAGTGCCCGCAGTCGGCAGCGAGCACGCCCGCCACGGCGACGGCGTCGCCCGAAACGGGGACGCCGAGTTCCTCTCGCGCTCCGTCGCTGCGGGTCCACGGAAGGCGCGGCGGCAGCGCCCGCGGCCGCGCCAGCTTCTCGTCGCCGTCCTCGAACAGCCAGACGCTGCGGAAGGGCGCGAAGAGGTACATCCATTCCGCCTCGAGGTCGAGGTCGCGGCCGGCGTGCGATCCGTCCGCGATCATGTTCGCTGGAGAGAGAAAAGGCAGCGCTTCGTCGCCGACGGCCAGGCCGAGGATGAAATCGCGATCGGCGTGCGTGTAGCAGTTGTCGAGCGGCGACAAGCGGGGCGCCGTGCAGCCGACGCAAGTCCGTCCACCGGCGCAGCTCGGTCCATCCGGGCCGGCGGCACGGCCGGTGAGCACGACCAGAGCCGGCGCCTCCGCCGGATAGGAGAGGCTGGCTGAGCCGGGTCGCGCTTCGAGCGCCACCGGCTCCCATTCGAGCTGCATTCCGCGATGCCCGCATGCGTCGTTCGGGTCCTCGGCAATGCTGGTCATCCGGCAAATCGAGCCTTCCACCAGCGATCGGCAATATGCGCAGACGTGCTTGCACAGGCCCCGGGTCAGCCCGGCACAGCCAGCCTTGCGCACCCGACAGCGACCACGGACGGCGGTAGGAGGGACCTCTTCGCAGAAGCCCTTGCCCTCTCCCAGCCCATCGGGCTGATCGCGGGTGGGACAGGGCCTCCCGACGATCGGTCGGCAAGCAGGCACGTCTCCGACCGAATGGTCCTGCGCGGCGGTAGCCCCGGCGGCCAATGTCGCGAGGATCACCGACCAGGCCGGACCGCAGCGCGCCATCGGGAGATGCTATCAAACGAACGTGCGCGCGGCAGCGCCGTCCACATCACTCGTCGCAGCCCTTGCCGTCGACGATGGACGCGAGGACGCCTGCGGACGCCGTCAGCGCGCGGCTGAAGCAACGACCCTCGGAGTCGGAGAAGAAGTATCGCTGCGACCCGGATTGTCCCTGCTGCGTCGGGAACGTGTCGGCCCACTCCCCGGAGTTGGAGACGAGGCTGGAGAAGTCCCCGGTTGAGTCGACACGGTTGTACGCCTGCTTCACCCTCCCCACCTGGGAGAACCCGCCGGACGCATCGATGTTGACGGTCAGGTCCAGCTCCAGGGGCCAGGACATGCGGACGCTGGACTGGCCGGATCGGTCCCCACCTTGGACCTTGGTGGTCGAAGAGATGGCGGTGGATTGACGGATGTCCTGGATGAAAGTCTCGGGCAGGGATTGAGGAGAGACGAACTGCTGGACGTTGGAGAAGTCGATCCTCTGCGCGATCTCCGTGCGGACGCGACCGTGTGACGTCTTGATCCAGCCGGCGAGGACGAACTGCCGCGAAGAGGTGGTCGTCACGGTGCCGGTAACGGTTCCGGTCGCGGGGTCGTTCTTCAAGGCCGCATTCACGGCTGGCGAGGGCGCGCCGATGGTGTTCTGGGTGACCGCGCCGGTCACCTGGGTAGACCGGCGATCGAGATAGAGCAGCAGCGTCGCGGTAGTCTGGAAGAACTGGCTGTCGTTCGTCACCTTGATCGCGAGCCGGTGCGGCTGTCCGTCGCTCAGCACGCCCGCGAACGGCGTCACGTCCACGCGATAGGGAACGAAGTTGAGCGATTGCGGCGCGGGAATGGGACGCCAGAAGAAGGGATCGATCCCACCCGTGAAGATCCAGGGAAAGATCGGCACCACGCCCGCCGGCTGGCCGTCGATGCTCAGCTGTCCCTCGCGGAACGCGGTCCCGACGCAGCTCTGCAGCTCGCCCGCGAGATCGGTGGGCACGCAGGCGTACCAGAACTCGTCGTTCGCGCCCTGGTGCTGCAGGATGACGTCGAGGTATGCGCGCTCGATGTTCCGGGGAAGCTGAAACGTCGCCGAGAGCTCCGCGGTGGGATCGAACAGCGGCACCGACCCTCCGGTCGGGCTGGCGGAGAGCGGGAGGACGAGATCGGCGACCGGGAGTCGCGAGTCATCGTCGTCTCTTGATTGGGGATAGAACGCGATCTGCGCGGTCCCCCAGAGCGAGCTCGTGAACGTGCTGTTGACGAGGTTGCCGAGCTCCGCCCTTCCCTGCGAGGGCGCTCGCAGCAGCTCGCCATACTCGGTCAGGTCGCGCTCGATATGCCATGCGCGCGCGACGGGATTCGGAGGGCGCGAGGGCTCCGCCGTCGTGCCGAAGTAGACGTTGGCACCACCGATCCAGAGCGTCGCGGTCCGGTCGAACTGCCGGCCCGCTTCGACCGAGTAATCGGCCTCGAGCACCACCTTCCGCCAGGGGCCTGGGCACGCCGCGGGCGGCGCGTAGGCGAAGAACTTGGGGGAGAAGTCGGCGAATTTGAGATCGGTGAACAGCCGGACGCGGCAAGGCGTCCCCTGCGGCCTGGGCACCGTCGGGTCCGCCGTCGCGGTGTTCGCGGAACCGATGGTCAGCGCCGTGACCGGCGTCGGCTGCGCGGCCGCGGTCGCGGAGAGCAGGAAAGCCGCCAGCGAAAGGCGTGAGCTCATGTGGACCCCTCCTCAGAAGAGGCCGGTATTGAGCTTGCGCCCGACTGCCCGTCAAGCGACGGGAGTCCCACCTGGGCGATTCCGTGACACCTACCAGCCCAGCGTGCCAACTCACCCGGGGGGCGTGATCGGGCGAGAGCGGGGTTCAACGACCTCGGTGCGGGACTCGACGAGCTCCAAAGCGGCGCAGTGCTCTCCACGCGATCGCCGCCACGTTCCGCGCATTGAGTGGGCACAGGCAGGGCAGCCGCTCGCCCGTGGCAAATCCCGGGTTGCGCTCGAGGAAATAGTGCAGGTCCGGGTCGGAGATATCCGGTGGAGCGTCGGCAACGCCGTCGCGCAGCCGACGACCCTGGGACCGGATGATCCCGGCCGTCCGATTCCAGGCCGGTCCCCCATGCCGCCGTGCAAGGAGCTCGATGACCCCGCTCTCCCAGGGCGGGGTGGCCCGGTCGCGCCGTGGCCAGTGCTCGGCGACGTTGCGGACGAGGAGCAGGTAGCTTCGATAGCTGAACGTGTCGAAGTACCAATGCACGTCGCTGAACGGATGCCGGGCTCGTTCCAGAGCGAGACGAGAGAGGCCCGCCCGCTGGGTTGAAACATCACGCGGAGGCTCATCGGCCCGATACAGGTGAAGGGTTTCAGTATTCGTGGGGACGGTTGCTGGGCTGCGCGCGGTCCGGGTTCCCGGTCTCGAGAGCGTCCCAGACCGCGTTCGCGTCTTCAGTGATCTCGACCGCCGGCCGGTTCCGATAGTCCAGGCTTTCCGGATTTCCCGACTCGGCTGCATTGATCTCGTCGTTGGTAGGCGAGTGGGGACGGAGGGCGTTTTTCTGCCCGGCAACGCGCATCGCACCCGGAGAGTCCGATCCCAGGTCACGTTTAGCTGTGGGTTCGTTGTTCACAGAGGGGGCGGCGGCCAGGAGAGCTGTCAGTGCAAGCGTAGCGAGCAGCATCGGTATCTCCCAAGGGGGGAAATTGCCCCCATTCGCCAGGCTCGATTCCCCGACAGCCGAGCTCATTCCCGCCGGAATAACGTGCCCGGCTTCCGAGTCCGCTCCCGCCCAGACATGGCAACGCTGGCGAGACCCATGTGCACGTTGCCGGCGGAGGGCGGAGCATGGTCTTGCAAAGGGGGGAGGGCTCGGCTGCTCGTCTGGCTTGCAGTCGGCTGTGGGCATAAATATGGCGCAGCTCGCAGAGAGTCCTGGATTGAACGAGCCGGTAAGTCCTGGGCATCGGGGGGCCGTAAGCCCGGATCCGATGGTCAATTTGCCCTGGCCGTGGTGAAATCTCGCCGGCCGTATCGCATTTCGCCGACGCGGCCAGGGAGTTCGCCATGAAGACGATCTGCAAGACGGCTTTGGCATTTGCCGCGGCGGCGCTGTTCGCGTCCGCGGCCCAGGGCGGAAGCGACAAGAAGGGCTCGCTCAAGCAGCAGGTCGTGGGGGCCTGGACGATGAAGTCCAACGTCCTGGACCAGGGCGGGACCAAGACCGAGCCATACGGATCCGACGCGAAGGGCAGCGTGATCTTGACCGGCAACGGGCGCGTCGCGCTGGTCATCACCCGGGCCGACATCCCGAAGTTCGCCTCCGGCAACCGCACCACCGGAACCGCGGAGGAGAACAAGGCTGCGGCGGCGGGCAGCATCGCGTACTTCGGCACCTACACGGTCAACGAGCCCGAGAAGCTGTTGATCATGCGGCTCGAGGGGTGCACTTTCCCGAACTGGACAGGAACGGAGCAGAAGCGGACCCTCGAGCTGTCCGGCGACGAGATGAAGTTCATCAACCAGGCTCCCTCGATGGGCGCCGGCCTGGTCACCGTGACCTGGAAGCGGGTCAAGGAAGGGCAGACGACCGCCTCGGCGGCCCAGCCGAAGTGACGAAGGATCGATCATGAACACGATCGGACGAGTTGTGCTGGCGGCGCTCGCCGCGCTGGCGCTCCTCACATTCGCAGCCGCGGCGGGGAACCAGAAGAGCAGCTTGAAGCAGGGGCTGGTCGGCACCTGGACCATGGTGTCGGACACGGTCGACCAGAACGGCACCAAGGTGGAGCCCTTCGGTAAGACGCCGTCGGGCAGCATGACCCTGACCAGCGACGGCCACTTCTCCATCGTGCTGACCGATCCCGACGTGCCGAAGTTCGCCACGGCCAGCCGCACCAGCGGCACCGCGGAGGAGAACAAGGCCGCGATGGTGGGCGGGATCGGCTACTTCGGAACTTACACGGTCAGCGAGCCGGACAAGACCATTCACCTCCGCGTCGTAGCCAGCACGTACCCCAACTGGAGAGGCAGCGATCAGAAGCGCATCGCCACCCTTTCCGGAGACGACTTGACGTGGACGAACCCGACGCCGTCGATCGGCGCCGGCAACGCGACGCTGGTCTGGAAGCGGGCCAAACCGGTAGCGCGGCAGACGGCCCAGAAGTAGCCGCCGCATCCGCTGTCGGAGGGGAGTGCTAGGGAGTGGGACCACGGCGGTCCCACCCGGGCCAGCGCGGGCGGCATGGCCGTGTGGGAACCGTGCCAGTGAGACAAAATCGGGAGGCGGTGCGTCTAGTGTTTGAGGACGCCCGAGCATCAGTTCGCCGCACTCGCCCTCGACTACGAGCTCCTCTTGCCCCACGCCGCGACCGGCCTGCCCTCGGGGAAACGCCAGCACTCTCCGGTCTCCGTGGTGAAGGAGTGGGGCGCGGCCTCCCCTCAGCTCTTCCAGGCGCTGGTCACCAACGAGGTGCTCGAGACCGTCGAGATCGAGTGCCATGGCGTCCTCGAGGACGGGACGAAGGGCATCGTCCACAAGCTCATGCTCTGGAATGCGAACGTGGCCTCGATCCGCCAGAGCGCCGGCGGCGATGCCGGCCCGCGCGAGCTGGAGACGGTCGCTTTCAGCTTCGAAGCGATCGAGCACCTCTCGCCGAAGGGCGAGACGTTCGCCAAGGACAGCAGGGTTTCTCCGGCGTAAGGATGATCGGCCGCCCGGGGCGGGCCTTCGGGCCGTGGAGCAGGAGTTGGCGATCGTAGATCACGCCGCCAGAGTACCAAGCTCCTCTTGGCTTTGGCCCTGCGGTCCCCGCCGGAGCTGGCGCAGCGAGAGTCCGTGCAAAATCAGCGAGAGCGGCACGGCGAACGCCGGAATCATGACCAGCGGGTAGCTCCGGGTCGCGGTGTTCTGGATTGCGACGGGCAGGCGTCCGGTCGTGGTCAGCGCGCCCATCGTGATCGCGACCACCAGATCGAGGATGCCCAGCGCGTTCCACGCAAGGGCCGCCCCCCGCCCGCCCCGGTGACCGGATCGCAGGTAGAGGGCGGCCGGCACCGCGAGCACGCCGACGAGCACATCTCCGATTCCAGCCGGGAGCGCGAAGGCGGCGGGCAGCGCGCCCTCGGCCCAGTGCAAGAGGAAGACGCCGCCGCGGAGGCGGTAGACCTGGAAGGCAACGAGCCATGCGGGCGACACCGCGTCGAGCATCGCTGTCACGCGGCTCGACCGGAGCAGCGGCGGCAGGAAGATCAGCAGCGGGAGGAAGATGGCCGCGGGGATGAGCGGCAGCGGTCCGCCCGTCCTGGATCGGGCCTCGAAGCCGCCAGTGCGGGCGAACTGCCACACGGTGAAGTGCCAGGCGAGGAGAGGAATTCCGATCGCGAGCCAGGTCCGGATGCGCGTTCCGCGGGCCAGCGGCGTGCGGCGCAGCGCGAGCCACGCACCGATCAAGAGTCCGCCGAGGATGAAGACGCGCAGCGCCATCAGGTCTGACCTCGACCCCGCCTATGGTGACGCACAGGCTGGATTGGTTTCCTTTTGGGAAGCAATCACTTTCAAAGCCTCGCGCTTGGAGCCCGGTTCGCATTGGCGGTAGCCTGCGGTCCGAGGGGAAACATGAATCCGGCGATGAGGTACCGTCGCTGGCGATGCGTCAGCGACTGACGAGGAAGATGTTGGGCCGCACGTCGTCTTCCGAAGTCGTGTGCCAGTAGCGGACCAGGATCTGGTACACGAGCATGCCCGTCTCTCCCTCGCCCAGGAAGAGGAACTTGAGCGCCTGGGTGAGTGGGTTCACCAGCGAGAGATCGAGATAGAGCGAGATCGGATCGAGCTGCTCCGAGATCCACGCGAGGGCGTTCGCGAGCGCCACGGCGCCCTCGATCTCGACGAGGAAGTCTTCTCCGTTGCGGCGGACGCTCGCGCGCAGCGCGCCGGTGAACTCGCTGCGGTCGTCCGCCAGCTCGACATGGAGGAACGCGAGCGGACCTTCCGCGCGGTAGTGCCGCCGCAGCACGCGCGACTTGGCGGCCCGCCGCGCCGGATCGGTGGTGCGCACGGGCACCAGATTGACGCGCTTGCCTCGCATCGAGTCCCAGAGCAGCCTGGATTCCTCGTCGGCGAAGGCAAGCGTCTCCACGCGCAGCTCGGTCGCTCGCGAGATCCGGCTCGCGGCGCTGACGACGAGGACGGCGAGGATGAAGACCGAGGAGATGATCACGCCGTCGGGGCGCTCGATGACGTTGTCCACGAGCGTATAGGCGAAGACCGCCGTGACCAGCCAGAAGTAGGCAGTGGCAAGCCGCCGGCCGCGGCCCTCCTTCGTCAGCGAGATTGCGACCGCGACCGCCGCGGAGAGCATGAGCGCGAGCACTCCAGTCGCGTAGGCGCCGCCCTGTGCCTCGACGCCTGCGCGGAAGACCCAGGTGACGAGGAGGTCGATCCCGAGGAAGATCAGGACCAGCGGCCGCCGGTGCTCGAGCCAGCGCGGAGCCATGCCGAACCGGGGGAGGTAGCGTGGGATCAGGTTCAAGAGTCCCGCCATCGCCGAGGCGCCGGCGAACCAGAGGATGGCGACGGTCGAGACGTCGTAGACGGTCCCGAACGCTCCGCCGAGAAGCTCGTGGCTGAGCCAGGACAGCGCGCGACCCGACGCGTCCCCGCCCGGAACCATGGCGGCGGGTGGAACGAGCAGCGTGGTGACGAGGCTCGAGCTCGAGAGGAAGACGCTCATCACCAGCGCCG
This sequence comes from Myxococcales bacterium, assembly GCA_035635635.1. Taxonomy (GTDB): domain Bacteria; phylum Myxococcota; class Myxococcia; order Myxococcales; family 40CM-4-68-19; genus 40CM-4-68-19. The sequence continues at coordinate 8,088 of DASQAS010000073.1, forward strand.
CCGTCAGCAGGAGCAGTCGCGTGTTGCGGATGCGGCCGCGCGGTGGGACGGGATTTCCGGGCAGGCCACGCACGAGAGGCATCAGGGCGACCCCCGTCTCGAAGCCGCTCATGCCGAGCGCGAGCCTCGGGAAGACGAGGAGCGCGGACAGCGCGAGCGCCCCGGGGCTGCCGGACGCGGAGAGAGCGACCTTCCAGCCGTCGAGGAGGACAGGATGCGAGGCCAGCTCCAGGCAACCGCGGACGATGACGATCGCGTTGACCACCAGGTAGGGAATGCAGATGACCGCCGCGAACCGGACGGCTTCGTGAAATCCCCGCAGGAAGACCGCGGCCAGCGCGGTCAGCATGAGGCATGTCACCAGCATGTGGTGGGAACCGAGCGACGCCTTCAGGAAGGGGTTCTCCACCGCATGCTGGGCGGCGTCGGCGGCGGAGAGCGTCATGGTGATGACGAAGTCGGTGGTCGCGAATCCGAGCAGCAGGAGAACGAACAGCTTCCCCAGCCAGCCGGGCAACAGCCGCTCGAGCATGGCGATCGACCCTTGCCCGACGTAGGACCGGGAAGCGACGTTCGAGTAGATGGGGAGGGCGCCGCCGAGCGTGACCAGCACCAGCACCAGGGTCGCGAGCGGCGAGAGCGCGCCGGCGGCGAGAAAAGCGATCCCCGGCTGGTAGCCCAGGGTGGAGAAGTAGTCGACTCCGGTGAGCCAGAGCACGTGGTACCAGGGGTACGTCTGGTGCGGGGTGCTCGGGTCGCGTGTTCCGGCCGGGACGAGAAAGCGCCCGACCGGGCCGAGCGGCCGCAGCAGCTTGCGCGGAGAAGGAAGGCGCGCTGGGTCGAGCGTCGGCAACGCCATCTGGCGAAAATGTTAGCCGTCTCCGGGCCGCGAGGCACCTCGCCGGCTCCGCGCTCGCGATTTCGGGGCATCGCTGCGTGCTCTTGGGCAAGGTCTTCAAGGTTCAAGTTCAAGACTGCGTACACGCCCAGGGAGAAGGACCTCCAGGACGTCCAAGGATTGGCCAGGAAGTATGGCTTCGAAATTCCCCCCACCCACCGCGGGGCCGGTCAAACGTAGAGTCCGCACCATTCGGCGCCCCAAGGACAGGGGGACTGCTCCGTGCCTCCCTGCGCGGGCGGGGCTGGGCCCCCGGCCGCCGGCCTGGCACGGATCACTCGTCGTCGTGCTCGCCGCGACCGGGCCGGAGCTGACCTCGGATCTCGCCGCCCGGATGCGCCGTCGTATGCATGTTCGCGTACGTCAAGCCCGCGCGCATCATCGCGATGATCCCGGCGAGGTTGCCCGGCTGGATTCCTTGCGCGGCCGGTCCGACCACGTCGGCGGCGACCACCGAGCCGGTGACGGTGCCGGAGGTGTTGGCGGGGCAGGCAGGCTTTCCGCCGCCGCCGCAGAGGAAGTAGCTGACGCCGCCCGCCACGTTCCGCTGGCCGAAGTGCACGTGCGCGACGAGCGGGTTCGAGGTCAGGTTCTCGTAGGTCAGGGTGAAGTTGATCTGTGTGTCGTTGAGGACGATCTCCGCCGTGAACCTGGCAGACCCTGCCTCGAAGATCGCCGGCGTCTCCTCGGTGCTGACCAGGGTTGCCTTGAACCGCGTGGCGTTGCCGTCCCCGTGCGCGGCGAACGAAGACGTCACCAGAACAGCCAGATAGAAGAGACTCTTCATGGGGAACTCCCCGCGCAAGCGCTCGACTGCAGGATTACAGCGAGCGAACGGATCGGGCGCGCGCGGCTTACTCCGCCTTTCGCGCCGGAGTGTCAAGACACAGCACGGCGTCTAGTTCATGACGCTTAAGTGGCGATGATCGCGGTCGGCGGCGGATGGTGGACGGCGATCGCGGGGAGGCTCCGCGATGACGCATGCTCTAGGGCCGGCAGACAGCGAGGGTTATTTGTGCGCGATGAACGCGGCCTTCGCCTCGGGCAATTCGCGCTTGATGTCGGCGATCCGCTGCTCGCTGGAGGGATGGTCGGAAAGGAATGCGGGCGGCTCTTTTCCTTTCGAGTAGTCCAGCATCCGCTGCCAGAAGTCGACGGCCCGGGCAGGGTCGTAACCCGCCTTGGCCATGAGCATGAGCCCGATGTGGTCCGCCTCGCTCTCCTGCTCCCGCGAGAACGGCAGCTCCATGCCGAGCTGCGACCCCAGGCCGAGCGCGGCGCCGGTCAATTGCACGGCGTTCGGATTCTTCGCCTGGACCGCCGCGAGGATGCCGGCCTCGCCGAGCTGGGCCAGCTCCATCCGCGAGAGCCGTTCCGCTCCGTGGTGCGCGAGGGCGTGGGAGATCTCGTGGGCCAGGACGACGGCGAGGCCGCTCTCGTCCTGGGTGATGGGAAAGATTCCGCTGTAGACGGCGATCTTGCCGCCCGGCATGCACCAGGCATTGACGGTCTTCGGATCGTCGATGACCGCCGTCTCCCACTGGTAGCCCGGGTGGTACGCCGCCTCGGCGGTGTCCGCCAGGCGCTTGGCCACGCGCTGGACCAGGTCTACGTGCGCCGGGTCGGTGTCCTTCTTCACCTTGGCGAGCTCCTGCTGGTACGACTGGACCCCGAGCTGGTTGATGGTCGAATCGCCGACCAGATTGAGCTGCTTGCGCCCCGTGACGGGGGCGGTGGTACAGGCGGCGAGAATGACTGCTGCAGGGAGAAGATTTTTCACGCCTTCAAAGCTACGCACGGGATGTCGCTGGCACGAGGGGATGCGGAGCGGGGGTTGACCGAGTCGCCCGGCCTGGCCGTCGTGTCGGATCCGGATCCGCGTCTCGCTTTGGACGCCTTTGAGCGGAGTGAGCGGTCGACAGTCGATCGACTCTTGACTTCGCCAACGCCGGAGCGTACGCGACCCGCCTCCTCACTTCGAGAGAGGAAGCCATGAAGACCTGGACACTGGGACTGCTCTTCGCCGTTCTCGCCGTGCCGGCCGGCCAAGCCGACGATCAGTTGCTCAGCTTCAGCGGAGGCATCGGAGTCGATCCGGTCTCCGGAATCGCCGCCGGAGCCCCGGCTCCCAACGTGGTTCGCAAGGTCGGTCCGGGCGGCGCGCCCTGGACGATCGCCAAGCTCACCGCCAACATCGACGTGAGCGGGCGCATCCAGGTCCGCGGCCGCGGCCTGCTCCTCGCTGGAGGCGACGGCATCGGTACCAACGGGAATCAGAGCGTCCACGCCATCCTGTTCTGCGGCCCGGCGGCGACGGCTACGGCGCACTCGACTCCCGCCGCTGGAGTGCCGCTCGCGGCCAACGGCGATTTCAGCATCGACGACAGTCTCAGCCCGGCGCCGCCGAATCCCTGCACTACGCCGGTGCTGCTGATCGCCAACCCCGCGCCCCGGTGGTTCGCCGCGGGCATCCTCGCGAACGACGACGAGGACAAGGACTGACCTGCGTCAGGCCAGCAGCGTGGCGATCAATCCCGCTCCCGCCGGTAGCGCCTGGACGAACAGGATCTTCTTCGACGCGGTGACCGCGCCGAAGATGCCGGCGATCAGGACGCAGACCACGGTACCGCGCATCGCCGTGCTTGCTGGCTGCTCCCTGCGCGGCGGAGTGTAGTCAGCTCCGGCCGCGCTCTGGTAGGCTGCGGCGGCGGCGCGCAGCACTACGGCAACATGGTCCTCTCGCTCGGCTTCTGACACTGACCGTGCTCCGGCTCGCGCGCACCTTGCGGACGGGCGACGGCCTCGCCGTCATCGTCGGCATCATGGTCGGGTCGGGAATCTTCCGCACGCCAGGCACGGTGGCGGCGCTCCTCGGCCGGCCCGGCCTGACGTTCGTCGCCTGGGCGCTGGGCGGCGCCGTCGGTTTCGTTGGCGCATTGATCTTCGCGGAGCTTTCGACGCGACATCCGCAGGCCGGAGGCAAGTACGTCTATGCCCGCGAGGCGTTCGGCCGGCGCGCCGCTTTCGTCATCGGCTGGATTGAGGCGCTGGGCACGTATTGCGCGGCCATCGCCGCCATCGGCGTCGTGTGCGGCGAATACCTCGCTCGGCTTTGCGGCTGGCCCGCGACCCGCGCGCAGCTCCTGGGCACCGGCGTCATTCTCGCCTTCACGGGGATGAACCTGTTCGGAGTCTCGGTGGGCCGGTGGGTGCAGAACGTCGGGACCGGGGCGAAGGTCCTTGCGCTGCTCGCTGCCGTCGTCCTGGCGCTCGCCGCCGGAACCGGGGCGGGGTGGAAGGGAGCGTTGCCGGACGCTCCTTCCGGCATCGCTGCCTGGGGCGCGATGGGCCTCGCGTTCCAGTCGGTGATCTGGACGTACTACGGGTATCCCGACGCTGCGAAGATCGCCGAGGAGATCCGGGACCCGGACCGCGCGCTCCCGCGCATCTTCCTCATCGGCATCGCTTCCGTGACCGCGCTCTACCTGCTCCTCAACGCGGCCTTCCTGCATGTGCTCCCGTTCGAGCGTATCGCCAGCTCCAACCTGGTCGCCGGAGACGTGGCGGAAGCGATCCTCGGCAGCCGCGCGGGCACCCTGATGGCAGCGTTGGCGCTCCTGGTCCTGATCGCATCGGTGAACGGCAACCTCTTCGTCACGCCGCGCGTCGTGTTCGGCCTCGCCCGGGACGGGCTGGGCCCCAAGGCATTGGCGCAGGTGAACCAGGGCGGCAGCCCGTGGGCGGCGATCATCCTGGTCGGCGCCGTCTCGGCCGCGCTGGCCGCGACCGGCACCTTCGATCGCCTCCTCTCGCTCGCCATCGTCTTCGTCCTGGTGTCCGACGGCTTCATGGTGCTGGTACTCCTCCGGCTTCGCTCGCGCGAGCCGCGGGCGCCTTTCCGGGTACCGTTCCATCCCATCCTGCCGCTCGTGTTCCTCGGCGGATACGCCCTGCTCTTCGTCGCCGCCGTCGCGCAACAGCCGATGCTCTCGGCCGCCGCGGTGGCGACGCTGGCCGTGACTTACGCTTCCTTCAAGTTGTTCTCGTCCACCGCGTAGTCGTCGCCGTAGTACTTGCTCGTGATCCGGGTGTGGAACGGAAGCGCCTTGATGGGCGGATACTTGGCGGGAGCGAGCCCCGGCAGCACTTCGAGCACTTCGTCCTCCCAGAGGTAGATCGCCATCGGGAACGAGACGCGCGCCTTCGCGCGCAGCTGCGAATCGCGAGGCGGGCTCACCCGGTGGGTCGTCGAAGGAAGGATGTCGTTCGAGATGCGCTGGGCATAGTCGCCGGTGTTGAGGACGATGGAGCCCGCCGGCGCATCGAGCCGGATCCACTTCATGTTGGCCCGGTTGAGGACCTGCAATCCCTCGACGCTGGCCGCGGGCAGGAACGTGAAGAGATCGACGTCCTCGTGGCCGAGCATCCGTCCGGCGCCCGATTCGAGGTCGTCCGCGCTCAACGGCGGATAGTAGTTGAGGCGCTGCCCGAAGTTCGTCCGGGTGAGCTGGCGGTCGTAGAGATGCGGACCGCACCCGAGGTCGCGCAGGATGCTCTGCATCACCGGGAGGATGAGCTTTTCGTGCGCTTGCACGAGCTGGCGGAAGAATGGCTCGGCACCGGCGCGCGGCCAGTAGTCCTGCCAGCGGAAGGCGGCGTCGCCGTCCAGATCGAAGGCGCGGCGGCAGAAGACCCACCCCTCGACCAGGTCGGGATGGATGCCGCTCGTCTCCTTGATGGGAAAGTATCCCTGGTTCACGGAGCCGTGCCGCCTGGCGCGGAACCGAAGCTTGTCCTGCAGGCTGGTTTCGGTGAAGAGCTGTCCGGTCCGTGCCTCGGCCTCGCGGTAGAGCGCCGGATTGATGCCGTGACCCTCGAGGATGGCGAATCCGATCGAGCGAAGCGCGCCGCCCAGCTCGCGCGCGAAGCGCTCCTTGTCGGCCTCGTTTCCGCGCAGGAACCTGCCGATGTCGCAGGTCTGGATGCGCGTCTCTTCGTCGAACGGCTCCTGATGCCGTCCCTCGGCCAGGTGGTACTCCTGCTTCTTGTCCACCTGGTCGTACTGGGTGAAGGCCTGGTTGGTGGCCTCGATGCCCTGCCTCTTCCTGTCGTCCATGCTGGCTCCCGTGCTCTCAGGATACTTCCGTTTGCGCCCCCATGTCGGGCAGGATTGCGGCGATGGCCATCGAGCTGACGGGGGGCTGCCGGGTCAGCAGCCTTCACGAAGGGAACCCGCGAGGGCACGGCACCGTGCGGGCCTGGCAGCATGCCGGGCGCGACAGCGGGGCCGCGGCCATCTCGCTGCGCGTGCTCCAGGTCGGTCCCGGCCGCTCACCGGCTTTGGGCGGCGGCGCCTGCGACGAGGTCGTCTACGTCTTCGAGGGTGCGGGCGTGCTGCATTCCATAGGTGGCTCGCGACCGATTGGACCCGACACCGGCTTCTACGTTCCGCCCGGGACGCGGTTCGAGGTCGAGACTTCCGCGCCGATGACGCTGGTCAGCTCCCGTTGCCCCGATCCGGGTGAGGCAGCGGAGGCCGTCAGTCCGGGCGGGCCGCCTACGGTGGTGCGCCTGGACGAGTGCATCCGCGAGACCACCGGCGACCGCTGGTACCGCGTGCTGCTGGATCACCACATCGGCCGATCGCAGGTCACGCAGTTCGTCGGAGCGATTCCGCCGGGACGTGCGCCGGACCACTACCACGAGTACGAAGAGGTCCTCTGCATCCTCCAGGGACGCGGCCGGATGTGGGCTGGCGACAAATCGACGCCCATCGAGCGCGGCTCCTGCATCTATCTGCCGCGACGGCAGATGCACTGCGTGGAGAACACTGGCGAGTCCGAGCTGCGCTTGCTCGGAGTCTTCTATCCGTCCGGCAGCCCGGCAGTGCGGTACTCCGAAGGCGGATGACTCGCCCCGGGGTCCTTTGGCTTGATCCAATCGAGACGACCGGTCATATACGCGCCATGCCGCGTCCCGGACTTCGCGAAGAGCTGCTCTCCGCCGGACTTGCCACCTTCCACGAGCGGGGGTTCAACGCCACCAGCGTCCAGGACATCACCGAGGCGGCGGGCGCGCCGAAGGGGTCTTTCTACAACCACTTCGAGAGCAAGGAGGCGCTGGCTGCGGAGGCGGTGCGAAAGTACGCGGAGAGGGGCAGGGCGCGGTTCGCCCTGTTGCGGGAGGAGAAGCTTCCGCCCCTGCGGCGCCTGCGCAACTACTTCGAAAGCCTCATCCAGGCGGTGGTCTCCGCCGGGTTCACACACGGTTGCCTCCTGGGGAACTTCGGCGCGGAGTTGTCCTCCCAGAGTCCGCTGGTGCGGAAGCGGGTGGGCGAGGCCTTCGCGGGATGGACCGACGCTCTCGCCGATGTGATCTCCGAGGCGCAGAAGGCGGGGGACGTCTCGGGCGGCGTGCCAGCGAAGGCGCTGGCCGAATTCGTCCTGCACTCCTGGGAAGGCGCGCTGGTGCGGGCGCGGGTGGAGCAGGACAGGGGACCGCTGGACACGTTCCTCAAGGTCACCTTCTCCAGGATTCTCGTGTAGCCGTTCTCGCGCCAATGCGGGAGATTTTAGCCATTGCTTCCGGGCGCATGCCCGCAACGGCGAGCAAGTGACGAATTGGCGCATCCATTAAGACGACCGGTCATCTTCAAGGCGGAGGACAGAAACCCTGTCCCTGACGCAGGAGGTCGAACATGAACCGGTGGATGAAGATTGCAATCCTGGCCACGCTGGCTGGTGGCGCTGGTGCGCAGGCCCAACAGCGGCACGATCTCGCTGCCGGCGCCTGGAGGGGCGAGATCGACGGCGAAGGCTGGACCCAGCCGCTGAGCATCGACCTTGATCAGCAGAGCGGCGGTTGGCGCGGCGAGTGGAGATCGTTTACCTGGAGCCCCACCAAGCCACTCCAGAGCGTGGACGTGCAGGGCGACGAGGTTCGGTTCGAGACGGACAAGCTGCGCTTCATCGGGCAGGTCAGCGGAAGCAAGCTCTCCGGCACCGTCTCGCGCAAGGTCGACGGCGATTCCGTGGGCGAGTTCTCTGTCGTCCACGACGGTGGAGGCCTCGACCACTACTCCCCGGCTAGCGAGCCGTCCTTCCCATTGCCGACGTACTCCGATTGAGACGCGAGGGCGAATCCGCAGACGAAGCCCGTGGCTGCGGATCTCGGCGAAGGTCGTCCAGCGTTGACTTGCGAGTCGCACCGAAGCAACGGGCGGGTGAGCCGCTCATTTCTTCCCTGCGCGGCGGGGTGGCACACTCCAGCCCCGCCGCTGCCGGCGACGCTCGTGTGATGGCGTTCCCGGCCGCGATTGGCTATGGATGCCCGCACCATGGCCTGGGACATTCGAGGCAAGAGGGTGCTCGTCACCGGCGCGACCAGCGGGATCGGGTTGGAAGCCGCAAGGAGCCTGGCCAAGCAGGGCGCCAAGGTCGTGATGGTCGGCCGCGACGCCGCCAAGACGGCGCGCTGCCTCGAGGAGGTTCGGGCCGCCGCATCCGGGGCGGAAGTGACGTCCCTCCTCTGCGACTTCTCCCGGCAGGCCGAGGTGCGCCGTCTCGCGGACGAGGTCCTGCGGCGCTTCGATCGGCTGGACGTCCTGGTGAACAACGCGGGCACCGTTTTCAAGGACCGCACGGTCACCGAGGACGGCATCGAGGCCACCTTCGCGGTGAACCACCTCGGGTACTTCCTGCTCACGCAGCTCCTGCTCGACCGGATCGTCCGGAGCGCGCCGGCGCGCATCGTCAACGTGGCTTCCGTCGGCCACCGCCGGGGGACGATGGACTTCGACGACCTCGGTTTCGAGCGCGGCTACCAGATCATGAAGGCGTACGGGCGCTCCAAGCTGGGCAACGTGCTCTACACCCGCCTCCTCGCGCAGAAGCTCGCCGGCACGGGCGTGACGGTGAACAGCCTGCACCCCGGAGCCGTGGCCACCAACATCTGGTCCGGCGCGCCGGGGTGGGCGCAGCCGCTGCTGTGGCTCATGGGAAAGTTCGCGTTCATCTCCGCCGAGGAAGGCGGGCAGCGCATCGTGCAGCTCGTGACGAGCCCGGAGTTGTCAGGCGTGACCGGCCAGTACTTCGAGAACGGCAAGCCCGTCGACCCCGCGCCGCTCGCTCGAGACGACGCGGTCGCCCGGCGACTCTGGCAGGAGAGCGAGCGGCTCACCGGCCTCTCCGGCGGAGTCTCGACGCCAGCGCGGGACTCGGTGGCGCGTCCGCCGAGCGAAGCGACGCGCTGACCAAGCCGGATCGCGAGCCGTCTCCCCACGGTGCCGCCGAGCGTGTCCGGCGAGGGTGCGCGGGTCGGAGAGGCCCCAGCCGCGTCCCTCGACGATCCCAAGCGCGAACACCGCCACGCTGGTGAGCGCGAGCGTGCGCCAGGCGGAAGGGGAGGGCGTCATCTGCGGCTGCCGCGGGTCATCGGCAGAAGATGCATAGCGCCGCTCAGCGGAGCCCGCGGCGATTGGCGGCGAGGATCTCGTCGGAGAGGGCGGGATTGGCGGCAGCCACGGCGCGGGCCAGCACCAGCGCGCCCACCAACTCGCTCAGCATCTGCAGCGCACCCTCACGGTGGGCGCGGGCCCGTTTGCCGCGCGACGGCTTGCGCGCGAGGTATTCTCCGAGCGCCCGGGTCATTCCCTCGAGGGCCTCCGCGAAGCGCGCCTGCACCGCACGCCCCTTGCGGCCGGCGTCTGCCGCCAGCGCGCCCAGCGTGCACCCGCACGCCGGATCGCCGCGGTGCTCCGCGGAGAGATAGCCGCGGACGAATCTCTCCCACGCGTCCTTGCGCGGGTCGCTCAGCGAGTCGACCAACGCGCCCCTGGCTTCGGCGGCGCCCGCTGCGCTCGCCTCTGCGACCAGCTCTGCCTTGGAGGCGAAGTGATTGTAGAAGCCGCCGTGGGTGAAGCCTGCCGCCTTCATCAGGTCATCGACGCTCACTGCGTCGAATCCGCGCTGGCGGAAGAGCCTCCCCGCCACGTCGAGGATCTGCTTCCGGTTCCGCTCGCTCTCTTCCTGGGTCAACCGCATGGCTGAAAGCCTAGCCGCGGCACGGGTCCTGCGCAACTTCGATGACGATCGTCATCGATCGGTGAATCTCGATGATGACGGTCGACATCCTAAGCGCCGGTCGACCCACCCGAGGAGTAGAAAACGTGCTCAAGAGAAACGCGATCCGCTTCGCCACCGCTCTTCTGGCAGCGCTGTCCAGCTCGACCTCCGCTCTGGCCTCAGCACCGCAGATCCGCGATCAGGCGCCGGGCTTTTTCCGGCTGAAGGTCGGAGAGCTCGAGGTGACGACCCTCTACGATGGGTCCGCGGTCTTCCAGCTGGACTGGCTGAAGGGACAGAAAGCGACGATCGACGGAGTCGCCAGGGCGCTGCGCCAGGATCCGCACCTGCTCGACGCCGCCGACCTGGGCTTCCTGGTGAACACCGGCAAGCAGTTGATCCTCGTCGATGCCGGCGCCGGCACCTGGTATGGCGGGGGGGCGTTCGGGCGTCTGGCGGGCAGCCTCGGCAGCGCGGGCTATACGCCGGAACAGGTCGACCTCGTCCTGGTCACGCACCTCCACTCCGATCACGTCGGCGGCCTCACCACCCACGACGGAAATCGGGTCTTCCCGAATGCCGAGGTCTACGTCGCGCAAGCGGAGAGCGACTTCTGGCTGTCGCCGGAGATCGCCGCCAAGGCGCCGAAGGATGCCCAACCGTTCTTCGAGAGCGCGCGAGGCATCGCCGCGCCGTACCTCAAGGCCGGCAAATGGCACACGTTCAGCGGCACCGAACCGATCGTCGACGGTGTGCAGATCGTCCCGCTTCCGGGTCATACTCCCGGGCATACCGGCTACGTTTTTTCGTCACAGGGGAAGAAGATCCTGTTCTGGGGCGACATCGTTCATGCACAGCGCGTCCAGCTGAAGCATCCCGAGGTCACGGCGGTCTTCGACGCCGACCCCGCGGCAGCTGCAGTGACACGGAATCGATTGCTGGCCAGGCTCGCCGCCGAGGACGTCTTGATCGCCGCGCCGCATCTGTTGTTTCC
>DASQAS010000074.1:0-13377 GCA_035635635.1 Myxococcales bacterium
TTCGGTTCTGCAAAGGAAAGGCAGTGACGGAGGACACGATGGAGCACCGGCAACTGGGCAGAAGCGGCTTGCGCGTCAGCGCGTTGAGCCTCGGGGCGATGACCTTCGGCGAGACGACGAAGGGCTTCATGAAAGGTGTGCATTCGGACGACGCCGAAGCGCGGCGCGTGTTCGATGCGGCCCTGGATGCGGGCATCGACACCATCGACACGGCCAACGGCTACAGCGAAGGCCGCAGCGAGGAGCTGCTCGGCCAGTGGACGCGGGGCAAACGCGACCGCGTCGTGCTCGCGACCAAGTGCCGCTTCCCCACGCTGGGCGGGACCGAGCCGATGCACCCCAACCAGTCCGGCCTCTCGCGCAAGAGCATCCTCTGGAACTGCGAGCAGTCGCTGCGGCGCATGCAGACGGACTTCATCGACCTGTACCAGGTGCACATGCAGGACCGCAGCGTGCCCATCGACGAGACGCTGCGCGCGCTGGACGACCTGGTGCGGGCCGGAAAGGTGCGATACGTCGGCTGCTCGAACTACACCGGGTACCGTCTCACCGAGTCGCTGTGGACCGCGGAAAGGCTGGACGTGTCCCGCTACGAGAGCGTGCAGCTCCTCTGGAACCTGGTCTCCCGCGATGCGGAGCGGGAGCTGGTTCCGGCGGCGCGAACGTTCGGGCTGGGCCTGATGGTCTGGAGCCCGCTCGGACGTGGCTTCCTCTCCGGCAAGTACCGGAAGGGCCAGCCGCCGCCTCCCGGGACCCGCCTGGAGGCCTGGAAGGACTCCTGGGCGATGACCGCCACGGACCAGAACTGGCGCACCCTGGATGCTGTCCAGACCGTGGCCCAGCGGCGGGAGACGACGCCGGCGGCGGTCGCGCTGGCGTGGCTCCTGGCGAAGCAGGAGGTGAGCACGGTGATCGTCGGGGCGCGCACCGTCCAGCAGCTCCAGGAGAATCTCAAAGCGCTCTCGGTGACGCTGACCGCCGACGATCTGAAGCAGCTCAGCGAGGTGAGCCAGCCGAACTGGGGCTATCCGTACAACTTCATCGGGTCCCGGGAGCCCTGGTGAAGTCGAGCTCGCCGCGCCAGCGGACCGCGACCGGCTTGCCGTCCCGGACAGCCGGCGCGTAGGTGCAGCCCGCGATGAAGCGCTGGATCGCCTTGAGCGCGGCGGCCGAGGCCTTGCCGGTCACCTTCACTTCGCTCACCTTGCCGTCGGCTCCGACCAGGTAGGTCGCCTTCACCACGCCGCTGACCGGCTCGCCCTCGGGGATGGTCGGCCCCTTGCCCTTGCAGGTCTTGCGCACCGGGTCGGTCTGGTTCTCGCCCACCTCGGCGCGCACCGGAGTGTCGCGACGGACCGGTTCCACCTCGCGCTCGGCCGGAGCATGTGCGCACCCGAGCAGCGCCGCCGCGAGCGCCAGGGTCAGCGAGCCATGGCGAAATCGACCTGCCATCGCACCTCCACGGGCTTCCCGTCCTGGATCACCGGCTCGTACTTGCAGGACTGCACGTAGTTCTTCACCACCGCGGCCGCGCTCTCGTTCGCGTCACCCTTGATCTGGATGTCCGCGACCTTGCCGTCGGGCCCGACCCGGAACTCGGCGGTCAGCTTGCCCTTCGCCCTGTCCCGCCGCCCGAATCGCATCCCCCTCGGATCGCAGCCCTTCAGGGTGGTGAGCACGCGCCGTTCGCTGGTCTTGAGCGAGGCGAGCTTCCGGCAGTGCTCCTCGACCGCCCGCTGCGTCTTCCGCAGCGACGCGACAGCGGCCCGGTCGGCGTCGTCGGGAAGCACGTCGATGGCGCGCTGCACGGAGTCCTCGCCCTCCCCGCAGCGTCCCGCGTCAGCCAGCACTGTCCCCAGCACCACGAGCACGTCGGAACGGCCCGGAGCAATCTCCGCGGCGCGCTTCGCGTATTGCAGGGCGAGCTCGCGGTCTCCCCGCTGCTGCTCGGCCCAGGCGAGCCGCGAGAGCACGCCGGGATTTCCCGGCGCGAGCTTCCGGGCGGTCCGCAGTGCCGTGAGATCGTGGCCATTCTTGTCCGCGAACGCGAGCCAGGCGCGCCAGTCGTCCGGATGCGCCGCCGTCGCCTTGGATGCGTCCGCGTCATCCGAGAGCTGGATGGCGAGCGGGTTCCCCGGGTCGGCCTGGATCGCCTGCGCGAGCAGCTCGTTCTTGCGCAGCTCGCGCGCGGCGGTATGCGGGTAGCCCGGCGAGAGCCGCTGCAGGTCGGCGAGGATCGCGTAGACCTCTCCCGCCGGCAGGCTCCGCTCGGAGACGGGCCCGGCCCAGCGGGGCGTCGGCGCCCTGAGGATGCCGACCTTGCGCGCCTTCCAATAGGCGGCGATTTGCACCTTCATGGTGTCGTCGTTGAGGTCCGGGAAGGACTTCGAGAAGGCGTAGTGCGGATCCTCGCCGAGGGCCAGGCGCGAGAGCATGTCATCGAAGGCCTGCGTGCGCACGTCCACCAGCCAGTGCACGACCAGCCAGGCCCCGGACTCGAACGCAAACCCCTCGCGCGCCGACATCTGCTCGGCCTCGCGTCCGGTGCTGAGGATGGCCCAGTAGCTCGGGACAGGAGACTCGTCCAGGAACTGCACGCGCTCCGCGCTCGCCTCACCCACGATCAGTTTCCCGCGCTTGCGATCGAACCGCAGCGTCTCGAGATAGCAGGCGAGCCCCTCCGCCACCCAGCGCGGGTTGCGGATCAGGAACTGGTTGGTGATGACGTGCGCCAGCTCGTGCTTGAGGAAGCGCTGCTCGTCCGGATCCTGGCTGCCGCTGACGACCATGATGGGCTCGCCGAAGGCGTCCGAGGAAACGAACCCCCCGATGCCCTTCATCGCGTACTGCTCCAGCTCCGCGTCGTCGGCCAGCACGATCACCTGCGTCTTCGCCGGCGGAGGCCGGCTGCTCTTCCAGCCCGCGGCAAGCAGGGCGGCCCGGACTTCCTCCAGATCGACCACGGTCCTGCGGGCATCCCCCAGCGCCAGGTCGGTCCGGAGCACGAAGTGCTCGGTGTTCAGCTCATGCCAGCGCTCCGGCTGGAGCGGGCGCGGGCCGTGCGCACAGGCGAGCAGGGGCAAGGTCAGCGCGAGAAGTCGGCGCACGGCCGGCGCAGGCTACTCTGGCCGGAGGGGTAGCAGAAAGTCGGAGGGTCCAGAAACGAGAAGGGCGCGGTCCCCGCGGGGAGTGCGCCCTTCGTCGTCGCGCTCTGCTTCTACGCCGCCTCGTCGAAATCGGCGAGGTACCGGCTGAGGAAGTTGCGCGTGCTCTTCTCCACCTGCCGGACGCGCTCGCGGGAGAGGCCCCACTGCTTTCCGAGGTCCTCCAGTGTCCGCGGGTCGTCCTGCGTCAGGCGGTCGCTCAAGATGTCCCACGCCAGCTCGCCCATCCGCTTGCGGACGCGGCCCAGCGCGTTGCGCACGTCCTCGTTCTGCTCCGCGCGCAGGAGCTGGGCATCCGGACCCGGCGCGTCGTCGGCCAGCCGGTCCAGGTGCGTGGCGTCGCTGTCCCCGTCGGTCCCTAGCGTCTCCTCCAGCGAGATGTCCCGCGGAGGCAGGCCACCGTTCGGCATCGTGCGGCGCACGGCCGAGGGGCCGTCCTTCAGGCAGCGGGTGATGTACGCCCGGATCCACCACACCGCATACGTCGAGAACCGGTTCCCCTTCTCGGGGTCGAAGTGCTCGATGGCCTTCAAAAGCCCGTAGTTGCCTTCCTGGACCAGGTCCTCCAGCCGCACCCCGCGTCCCATGAACTTGCGGGCGACCGAGATGACGAGGCTCAGGTTGTGCACCACGAGCTTTTCCTGGGCGCGCTTGTCGCCTTTCCGGGCCTTCCGCGTCACCACGAGCTCAGTCTCGCGGTCGAACGGCGGGTGGGCGCGGATCAGCTTGATCAGCGGCGCCAGATCGTCGAATTCACTGCGGTCGCGCGGCATCTTCCTTCCTTCCTCTCATCCCTTCGAAAACCCTCATCCCCTCGTAAACGCTCCACTTCGTCTTCCGGTCTGACCCCTCAACGCCCCAAGCGCTCACGCATTCCTTGGATGCACAACGCCTCACTGTGTTGCGCATTTCGTTTTGCGTCGTTATGACGCAGGGTCTTTTCTCCTCTCGGGACCGACATCTGATGCCGGGGGAGCGAATTCGTTGCCGAAAACAGTCGCTTTCCATGCCCCCGTCCAACGGTGGTTCGAGGCGTCGTTTCCGGGCCCCACGCACGCGCAGTCCCTGGGCTGGCCGCCAATCCTGGCGGGCGAGTCCACGCTTCTGCTCGCGCCTACGGGGTCCGGCAAGACCCTGGCTGCCTTTCTGACGGCAATCGACCGCCTGATGTTCACCGTGCCTCCAGCAAAAAAGGAGAGGTGTCGGGTTCTCTACGTTTCACCCCTGAAGGCCCTCGCCGTGGACGTCGAGCGCAACCTGCGGGCGCCGCTGGCCGGAATCGCCTCGCAGGGCGAGGCCTTGCACGTCCCCTCGGTGGGCATCCGCACGGGTGACACTCCGGCGAGCGAGCGGGCGCAGATGCTGCGCAACCCGCCGGACATCCTGATCACCACGCCGGAGTCGCTCTATCTGATGCTCACCTCGCAGGCCCGGGACATATTGCGCCCCGTCCAGACCGTGATCGTGGATGAGATCCATTCACTGGTCCCGACGAAACGGGGGACCCACTTATTCCTGTCCCTGGAGAGGTTGCAGGAGCTGGCCGGGCGCGACCTGCAGCGCATCGGGCTCTCCGCCACCCAGCGGCCGCTCGACGAGGTCGCGCGGCTCCTCGGGGGCGGTGAGCCAAGCGGGAGGAAGTGGAAGCCAAGGCCGGTCACCATCGTAGATGCAGGTTCGAAGAAGCAGCTCGAGGTCCGGGTCGAAATGCCCGTCGAGGACCTCTCGACGATCGGTGAGCTGGAGGAGCTGCCCTCCGGTCCCGCCTCCGCCGGCCCGCAGCGGCGGAGCATCTGGCCTTCCATCCATCCAAGGCTGCTCGAGCTGATCCGCCAGCACCGCTCGACGATGATCTTCGTCAACTCCCGCCGGCTCGCGGAGCGGCTGGCCGCGGCCCTGAACGAGCTGGCCGGCGCCGAGGTGGCCCTGGCGCATCACGGCTCGGTTGCGCGCGACAAGCGCCAGGAGATGGAGGATCGGCTCAAGCGCGGCGCGCTGCCCGCCATCGTGGCCACCTCATCGCTGGAGCTGGGCATCGACATGGGGGCGGTGGACCTGGTGGTGCAGATCGAGGCGCCGCCGTCCATCGCGTCGGGCTTGCAGCGGATCGGCCGCGCGTCGCACCACGTGGGCGGCATCCCCAAGGGAATCGTCTTCCCGAAGCACCGCGGGGATCTGCTCTGCAGCGCGGCCGCGGCCTGGGGAATGGCTGCCGGCCAGGTCGAAGAGACCTTCTATCCGCGCAATCCGCTGGACGTGCTGGCGCAGCAGATCGTCGCGCACACCGCGGACGGCGGGCACAAGGTGGACGACGTCTACGCGATGGTCCGGCGCTCCGCGCCCTTCGCGGATCTGCCCCGCGCCTCGTTCGAGGGCGTGCTCGACATGCTCTCCGGCCGGTACCCGTCGGACGAGTTCGCCGAGCTGCGGCCGCGGCTGACCTGGGACCGGATCGCGGGGACCCTGCGGGCGCGCGAGGGCGCGGGCCGGGTGGCGATCGTCAACGCCGGAACCATCCCGGACCGCGGCTTGTACGGCGTGTTCCTCGCCACCGGAGACGGAAAGCAGCGGCGCGTCGGGGAGCTCGACGAGGAGATGGTGTTCGAGTCGCGCGAGGGCGAGGTCTTCGTGCTCGGCGCGTCGTCCTGGCGGATCGAGGAGATCACGCAGGACAAGGTGATGGTCAGCCCGGCCCCAGGCGAGCCCGGAAAGATGCCCTTCTGGCACGGGGACCGGCCGGGTCGTCCGCTCGAGTTCGGCATGCACGTCGGCCGGATCTCGCGAGAGCTGGCCCGCGCGCCCAAGCCCAAGGCGCTGGAGCGGCTGCGTGGCGTGGGGCTCGACGAGCGGGCGGCCGGCAATCTCTTGCAGTACCTGCACGACCAGACCGACGCGACCGGGGAGGTCCCCAGCGACGAGACGGTCGTGGTCGAGCGCTACATGGACGAGGTGGGCGACTGGCGCATCTGCGTCCTCACGCCGCTCGGCGCGCGCATCCATGCGCCCTGGACCACGGCAGTGGTGCGGCGGCTGGAGGAGGATCGCGGCGTCGAGGTGGAGACGATGTGGACGGACGACGGCATGGTCTTCCGCGTGCCGGAGTCCGACGTGGCGCCCGAGCCGGAGCTGTTCTTCCCCAAGGCCGACGAGGTGGAGGACCTGATCACGCAGGCGCTGGGCAGCACCTCGCTGTTCGCGGCCCGGTTCCGCGAGAACGCGGCGCGGGCGCTGCTCCTGCCTCGCCGCCATCCCGGACGGCGAAGCCCGCTCTGGGCGCAGCGCAAGCGCGCGCGCGATCTGCTCAAGGTCGCCTCGAAGTACGGCAGCTTTCCCATGCTGCTCGAGACGTATCGGGAATGCCTGCGGGACGTCTTCGACCTCCCAGGCTTGCAGGAAGTGCTGCGGCGGGTGCAGGACCGCCGGCTGCGGGTGGTCTCGGTGGACTCGCGCACGCCCTCGCCGTTCGCGGCCTCGCTGCTCTTCAACTACGTCGCGAACTTCATCTACGACGGCGACGCTCCGCTCGCCGAGCGGCGGGCGCAGGCGCTCTCGGTCGACCAGGCGCAGCTCCGAGAGCTGCTCGGCGAGGCCGAGATGCGGGAGCTTCTGGACGGCCGGGCGATCGAGGAGCACGAGCACGCGGCGCAGCGGCTGGGACGTCCGGCGCACGGCATCGACGGTCTGCACGATCTGCTTCTCGCGCTCGGCGATCTCTCGGAAGCGGAGATCAGGAAGCGGTTCCAGGGTGACCCGCCGCTGCAGCAGCTCTCGGAGGAGCGCCGCGCGTTTCCGGTGACCCTCGCGGGCGAGAACCGGTGGGTCGCCGCGGAGGATGCGGCGCGGGTGCGCGACGCAGTGGGCGTGCCGGCGCCGCCGGGCCTGCCGCGCGAGTTGCTGGAGCCGGTGAAGGATCCGCTGGGCGACCTGGCCTCGCGCTGGGCGCGCACGCACGGGCCGTTTCGGGCCGAGGACGTCGCCGCGCGCTGGGGCATTGGAGTCGCGGTGGTGCGCGCCGCGCTCGAACGGCTAGCGGCGCAGGAGCGCGTGCTCGAGGGCGAGTTCCTGCCCGGCGGCCGCGGGCGGGAGTGGATCGACGCCGAGGTGCTGCGGGCGCTCAAGCGGCGGTCGCTGGCGAAGCTGCGCAAGCAGGTGGAGCCGGTGGAGCCGGCGGCGCTGGCGCGCTTCCTGGTCGACTGGCAGGGGATCGCGCGTCCCCGCCGCGGACTCGATCCGCTGCTCTCGACGGTGGAGCAGCTTCAGGGCGCCCCGCTGGTCGCGAGCGCGCTCGAGCGCGAGATGCTGCCGGCGCGGATCCAGCCACTGCGGCCGGGGGATCTGGACGTGCTGTTCTCGGCGGGCGAGCTGATCTGGCGCGGGGTGGAGCCGATCGGAAGTCGCGACGGCCGGATCGCGCTCTACCTGACCGACCACTACCGGCTGCTCGCGCCGACGCCGACGAAGGCCGAGGGGGAGCTGGCGGAGCGGCTGCGGGTCGAGCTGCGCAAGCGCGGGGCCTCGTTCTTCGCCGACCTGCAGGCCGCGACCGGCGCGTTCCCGGCGGACTTGCTCAAGGCGCTCTGGGACCTGGTCTGGGCGGGAGAGGTCACGAACGACACCCTGGCTCCGCTGCGGTCGTACCTGCGGGGAGCGCCCAAGGAGGATCGGCGGACGCCGCATCTGGGGCGGCCGTTCCGCTCCCGTCGCATCGGCCCGAGCGGCAGCGAGGGGCGGTGGTCGCTGCTTCCGCCGTCCGGGGGGACTCCCACGGAGCGCGCCGCCGCGCTGGCGCAGACGCTGCTCGCCCGCCACGGCGTGGTCACGCGCGAGGCGGTGCACGCCGAGGAGATCGCCGGCGGATTCGCTGCGGTGTACCCGGTGCTCAAGGCGATGGAGGACGCTGGCCGTGCGCGGCGCGGCTACTTCGTCGCGGGGCTCGGGGGCGCGCAGTTCGCCGTTCCCGGCGCCGAGGAGCGGCTGCGCAGCTTCCGCGAGAGCTCCGCCGAGCCGCTCACGGTGGTGCTGGCGGCGACCGATCCGGCGAATCCCTACGGCGCGACGTTGGCGTGGCCCCGGGTGGACGGAGAGGGACGCGCGCAGCGCGCCGCCGGCGCCCAGGTGGTGCTGCACGACGGCGCGCTGGTCGGCTGGCTGGGCCGCGGCGAGCAGAATCTGCAGACGTTCCTGCCGGACGAGGAGCCGGGACGGACGCACGCGGCGCGCGCGCTGGCGCACGCGTTGGCCGCGCAGGTGGACGAAGGCCGTCGCAAGGCGTTCCTGATCGCGCGCGTGGACGGCGAGGACGTGAACGCGTCGCCGCTCGCGCCGGCGCTCAAGGAGGCGGGCTTCGCGCCTGGCATCAAGGGCTACCTGAAGCGCGCCCCGCTGGCGCGTGTGGCGCCAGAAGCGGTCGAGGGCGGGGAAGCGCTGGAAGAGGAAGATGCCTGACGCTCAGAGGCGGCGGTAGAGCTGGTCGCCGAGGCTCGTCAGCTCGGGCGCGGCCCGCAGTCTAGAGAGCCAGCGCTCGGGAATGCTCGACTTGCCGGCCTTCGCGCCGAGCAAGGCGCCGGCGACGCAGGCGTTGGTGTCGGTGTCGCCGCCGCGGGAGACGACGGCGACGATGCCTTCTTCGAAATCGGCTGAGCTGGCGAGCGCGCTGAACGCGAGCTCGACGGTGTGGAGCACGAACCCCTGGTCGTGGCCGTCCACGCGGAGGTTGGACGGTTTGCGCGCGGCCGCACGCTCGATGACCGCGCGCACGTCGTCGGAGAACGATCCGGCGGCAGCTGCGGCGCGATCGACCGCTTCCTCCGCGTCCTTCCCGCCCCGGACCAGGTGCGCGATCGCGGTCGTCACCGCCACGCAGCCTGCCACGCAGCGCGGGTCGTAGTGCGTGATCCGCGAAGCGGCGGCGGCATCCTCGGCGAGGCCGTCGAGATTGCGCACGTGCAAGAGCCCGATGGGCGCGCAGCACATGACGCTGCCGTTGCCGGCCGATCTGCGGCCGGTGTCCTCCCAGGCGATGGCGCCGGACTGCGAGGGCGGGTCGCCCGCGCGCAGGTTCTCCAACGCCGCGCGCGTGAGGTTGCCGACGTCCTTCGGCTTCCCCGCGAACCACTTGAGATAACCGCGGGCGACGTCCTCCACGTCGAGCCGGCCGCACGCCACGATCGAACGCAGCAGCGCAAGCGTCAGGTCGATGTCGTCGGTCGGCTCGCCGGCCGCCCACACACCTCCGCCGGTGATCTCGCGCGGCGGGCTGCCGATCCCTGCCGCGGGCTTGGACTCGTACGGCGCTCCCAGCGCCTCGCCCGCGGCCGCGCCCAGGAGCGTTCCCAAGAACCGCGACTTCTCGTCGATCTGCTGCTGCGTGATCGCGTTCGGGTGCTTCTTGAGGATGTCCGGATCCGGCCGGAACGAGCCCATGGCGATCCCCCTGGAGAGCAGTCTACTGCTGCCGGCGCAGCTCCGCTTCGGCGAAGTGGAGCCGGTCGTTGCCCCAGAAGCTGCGCTCGCCGACGAAGAGGGTGGGCACGCCGAAGACGCCGCGGCTCAGGGCCAGGTCGGTGTTCTTGCGCAGGATGTCCTTGATCTCCTGCTTCTGGGTTGCCTCGACCAGCGCCTTGCCGTCCAGGCCGGCCGTGGTGAGGGCCTTCTCGATCACCGACGCATCGGAGACGTCGTCCCCGTCGGCCCAGTAGGCGCGAAAAAGGGCGTGCATCGCCTGCTCGCCCTTCTCCTCCCGATCCGCCGCGATGGCCGCACGCAAGGCCTGGATGGTGCTGACCGGAAACGACTTCGGGATCTGCATGCTCACGCCGTATTGCGCCGCCCAGCGCGAGGTGTCGTCGCTCATGTACTTGAGCTGCTGGGGAGGCGGGAGGTGATGGCCGGTGACCTTGCGCAGCCCGCCCAGCGTGATCGGCAAGAGCCGGGCGCGCGAGCCGGTGCGCTGCTCGATCCCGGCGAGCTGCGTGGAAGCGAGATAGCTGTACGGAGACCCGATGTCGTAGAAGAAATCGAAGCTCTTCGGCATGGCGGCGGTCTAGCATGGGGGCCGTGCTGAAGATCTGCCCCGTTTGCCGGAGGACCTGGTCGGGCGGTCGCGATTGCCCACGCTGCGGCGAGGGCCATCCGCTGATCGACGTGGCCGAGCCGCAGGGCCGCAAGACGTTCCTGCGCGACCGCGAGCTCGCCGGCGCCATCCGCGGCTACTACGGCGCGCGAACCGGCATGCTGATCGCGTTCTGGGGCATCCTGCTCGGGCTGGTGGCCGCGCTCTTCCTCTGGCGCAAGGCGGTCCTCGCGCCCGGAGCGCACCAGGCGGCCCTGCTGGCGGCGGCGGTGGTGTGCGCGATCCTGCCGTTCTTGCTCGCGGTCATCCTGGCCAACCGCGTGGTGAAGCGGTTCAGCCGCGGCTGCATCGGGCGCGCGCCCGGGCCCGGCGACATCCGCATCGCGCGCAGCTGATCATCGCAGGCCCGCGTCGAGCTCGACGGAGAGCGCCGCCAGAACCTCCTGCGCGGCCGCCACCTTCTCGGGGTCTTTGAGCAGCACGCGCCGGACCGCCTGCTCCACGGTGCCGGTGCGGATGGTGTCCAGCTTGCGCCCCTTGTTCGTGAGCATGAACAGGGCGCGGCGCGCGTCGCGCGGGTCTGGCCTTCGCTGCAGGACCCCGCGCGACTCCAGCCGCCTGAGCACGCCGGTGAGCGTGGACGGGTGCACGTGGAGGATCCCGGCGATCCGGCCCGCCGCGATTCCGGGGAAGCGACCCACGATGCGCACCACCAGCCGCTGCGGGCCGGTCAGGCCGAAGGTGGACTCCATCCGCTTGGACGTGGACTGCAGCGCGTGATCCACCGCCCAGAGCAGGCGCATGAAATCCAGCACCGCGCCCAGCGGCGGACCTTTCGCCTCCTCGACCTCCTGGATCTCCCCGTCGCCCATCCTTGGAGGGCCAACGATTCGCACACTGCGCGGCCTCGGCGCAACTCACTTGATCAGCGCCGTCAGCTCCTTGAATTCCGGAGTACCCGCGACTCCCAAAAGATCGAACAGCACCGTCTCCGTGCTGGTCAGCGTCGCTCCCGCCTTCTCGCAGAGCCGCAGGCCCACCTCGCGGTTCGCATCCGTGCGCGAGATCACCGCGTCCTGGGCGACGAACACCGAGAACCCTCCGCGCAAGAGATCGCGCACCGTCTGGAAGACGCAGACGTGCGCTTCCATCCCCACCACGATGGCCTGCTTGCGGCCCATCTCCAGGACGTGCCGCGCGATCGGCTTGGACGCGCCACAGGAGAACTCCATCTTGGACATCGCGTCGCCAGGCAACAGCTGGCGAAGGGATGGAAGCGTCGGCCCCAGGCCCTTCGGGTACTGCTCGGTCGCGACCACCGGAAGCTCCAGCCGCTTCGCGGCGCGGATCAGCACCGCGGCGTTCTTCTCCAGCTCGGCGAGCGGCCCCTTGGGCATCGCGGTGCAGAGCCTCTCCTGGACGTCGATCACCATCAGGAAGGCGTCGTTGCGGTCGAGCGCCAGAGCCGCGGCAGGATTCTCAGATGGCATAGCCTTGCGCGCCGCTCGCCGCGGGCGCCTCCGGATCGAGGAGGACGTTCACGCAGGCCACCGTTCCGGAGGCCAGCGCGCGCTCCAGCGCCGGCCGGATCTTCGCCGGCTCGGTGACGTGCTCGCCGTATCCGCCCAGCGCCTCCACCACCTTGTCGTAGCGGGTCGGCGCGAGCTGCGTGGCAGGGCTCTTCTCCGGCCCGAACAGCTCGAGCTGCGGCAGCCGGATCTGTCCCCAGGAGGCGTCGTTCCCCACCACCACCACCATCGGCAGCTTGAAGCGGAGCGCGGTGTCGAAGTCCATGCCGTTGAATCCGAACGAGCCGTCGCCCTGGATCACGAACACCGGCCGGTCCGGGTACAGGAGCTTCGACGCGATGGCAAACGGCGCGCCCACGCCCAGGCAACCGAGCGGGCCCGGGTCCAGCCAGCGCCCGGGCTTGCGCAGCCCGATCACCTTGGCGGCGATCGCCACCCAGTTCCCGCCGTCGGCGACGAGCATGCTGTCCCCTGCGGCGCGCGCGACGGTGTCGAGCTCCTTGGCCAGACGGAAGTGGTGGATCGGCACCTGATCGGATCGCTCGAAGCCGGCCTGCCGCTCTGCCTTGGCCTGCTCCGATTCCCGCAGCCGGCGCAGCCAGGCCTCGCCCTTGCGCTTCGCCGACGACCCTGCGGCGAGCTGCTCCAGCACGCTGCGCGAGTCGCCGGTGATCCCGATCTCCACCGAGCGGTTGCGGCCGATCTCTGCCGCGTCGGCGTCCACCTGCACGATCCTGGCTCCTTCGGCGATGCCCGCTCCGTATCCGAGCCGGAAATCGAGCGGCGTGCCGACGATCAGCACCGCGTCGGCCTCCGCCAGCGCCTCCTTTCGGGTGTGCGAGAAGAACTGGGGATGGCCGGCGGGCAAGGCGCCGCGGCCGGCGCCGTTCAGGTACACCGGCGCCGCCAGGCGCTCGGCCAGGGCGGTGAGCTGGGCGGACGCGTCGTCCCAATGGATCGAGCTGCCGGCGATGATCGCGGGGCGCTCCGCCTTGGCGAAGATCTCCGCGGCGCGGGCGATGAAGGTGGGATCGCCCGGTTGGCGCGCGCGCGTCCGATAACCCGTCGGGAGCGGATACTCGCTCTCGTCGACGCCGTTGGAGAGCACGTCCCAGGGCAGCTCCAGGAACACCGGGCCGGGCCGCCCGGAGAGCATGGTGCGAAACGCCTTGGCCAGATACGTGGGAACGCGGTCGGGCGAAGGCACGCGATCGGACCACTTGGTGATGCGCGTGAACAGGTCCACCTGCTCCATCTCCTGGAGCGATCCCTTGCCGGCGTTGAAGGTCGGCGCAGCGCCGCCGAGCAGCAGCACGGGGCTGTTTGCGGCAAACGCATTGGCGATGCCGGTCAGCGCGTCGGTGACGCCCGGCCCCGCGGTGACCGCGCAGACCCCGATGCCCCGGGTGAGCCGGGCGGTGGCATCGGCGGCGTGCGCGGCGGCCTGCTCGTGCCGGGTATCGACGATCTGGATGCCTTCCTCGATGCAGGCCGCGTAGATGGGGGCGATGTGCAGCCCCGACAAGGTGAACAGATGGCGGACGCCCTCTGCCTTGAGCATCCGAACCAGGAGCTGCGCGCCCGTCGCGGTGGCCATGCCTTGTTATTGCGC
>DASQAS010000075.1:0-63637 GCA_035635635.1 Myxococcales bacterium
AGACGCGCTCACTTTTTCGTGATTCTCCGGCGACACGCCATTAGACCGATCCTCCGCGAGGAGCACACCGATGGCCAAGAAGCCCGCGCTGACGAAGGCTCAGCTGGAGACGTTGCGACGGAAGCTGGAGGACGAGCGCAAGAGGGTGGTCCGGGTGCTCGAATCGGCTGCGGCGCCGGACCAGGACGAAGCGCCGATCGAGATCGAGGAGGCCGCCCAGCGCGAGACCGACGAGGAGCACGAGACCGACGTCGCCGAGAAGGAGCGCGCGCTCCTGGCAGAGATCGATCGTGCTCTGGGGAAGATGAACGCGGGAACGTACGGCATCAGCGAAACGACGGGCGCGCCCATCTCCTACGCGCGGCTGAAAGCCGTCCCGTGGGCGCGGCAAGGAGCCGACGAGGAAGAGGAGCAGCAGCCCAGGTAAAACCCGGGGGTAAAACCCGGGAAACCCGGATTTAGGGAGTCAGGACCGTCTCGCCGTACGACAAGTAGCGATCCATCGACTGCGCCGCCTGCCGGCCTTCCTTGATCGCCCACACCACCAAGGATTGACCCCGGGACATGTCCCCAGCGGCAAAGACGCCCGGCACGCTGGTCATCTTCGTCTGATCCGTCCAGACATTCCCTCTCTCGTCCAGCTTCACCCCGAGCTGCGTCAGCATCGGCTTCTCCGGTCCGAGGAAGCCCATCGCCAGCAGCACCAGGTCCGCCTGGATCACCTTCTCCGTCCCGGGAATCTCGCGCGGCCCGAACCGCCCGTCCGGCCCCTTCACCCACTCCACGTCGACGTAGAGCAGCTCCCGGACGTGGCGGTCCTTGTCCCCGATGAACTTCTTGGTCATCACGCCGTAGACGCGCGGGTCCTTCCCCCACACCGCCTTCGCCTCGTCCTGCCCGTAGTCCAGCTTGTACGTCTTCGGCCACTGCGGCCAGGGATTGTCGGGAGCGCGCTCGTCGGGCGGCTTGGGCAGGATCTCGAGCTGGGTCAGGCTGCGGCAGCGGTGCCGCATCGAGGTCCCGACGCAGTCGGTGCCCGTGTCACCGCCGCCGATCACCACCACGTGCTGGTCCTTGGCGGAGAGGTAGTTGCCGTTCTTCAGCTTCGAGTCCAGCAGCGACTTGGTATTCGCGTGAAGGAAGTCCATCGCCGCGTAGATTCCCGCGAGGCTGCGACCCTCGACCGGCAGGTCCCGAGCCTGCGTGGCGCCGCCGCAGAGCAGCACGGCTTCGAACTCGCGGACCAGCTGCATCGCCGGAATGTCCTTCCCGATCTCCTTCCCGGTGACGAACCGCACCCCTTCGTCCGCCATCAGCTTCACGCGGCGGTCCACCAGCTTCTTGTCGAGCTTCATGTTCGGGATGCCGTACATGAGCAGCCCGCCAATCCGGTCGTCCCGCTCGAACACCGTCACTTCGTGCCCGGCACGATTCAATTGCGCCGCCGCCGCCAGGCCCGCAGGCCCCGACCCGACCACCGCCACCCTCTTCCCCGTCCGCACCGGGGGCGGCTCGGGGACCACCCACCCCTCCGCGAACGCCCGGTCCGCGATGGCCTCTTCCAGCATCTTGATGTTCACCGCCGGCAGGTTGATGCTCACCGTGCAGCTCCCCTCGCAGGGTGCCGGACAGACCCGGCCGGTGAACTCCGGGAAGTTGTTCGTGCTGGCGAGCCGCGTCCACGCTTCCTTCCAGCGCCCGCGCCAGACCAGATCGTTCCACTCGGGAATGAGATTGTTCACCGGGCAGCCCGAGGCCATCCCGTTGAACAGCTTCCCGGTGTTGCAGAACGGCACGCCGCAGTCCATGCAGCGCCCACCCTGCTCCCGCAGCGTCTGCTCGGCGCAGCCGAGGTGCATCTCCTCCCAGTCCCGGATGCGCTCCAGTGGCGGCCGGTCGTGGACGGGCTCGCGCGCGTAGTCGAGGAAGCCGGTCGGCTTGCCCATCCTAGTTTCCGCTCACCCGCGCCTCGTCCCGCGCGTTCTCGAGGAATGCCGCCATCTCCGCTTCCTCGGGAGGAAGGCCCTTGGCCCGCATCTTCGCCTGCGCCTCCAGCATGCGCCGGTAGTCGTGCGGCATGATCCGCACGAACCGCCGCGCTGTGTCTTCCCAGCGGCTCAGGAGCCGCGACGCCAGCGCGCTTCCGGTCAGCTCGGCGTGACGCTCGATCATCCGCTTCACCAGCGTCAGCTCGGCCTCCTCCACCTTCCTGTCCAGCCCTACCATCGACAGATTGCAGCGGCTCTCGAACTTCCCGTCGCCGTCGAGCACGTACGCCACGCCGCCGGACATCCCGGCCGCGAAGTTGCGCCCGGCGGGACCGAGCACCACCACGCGCCCGCCGGTCATGTACTCGCAGGCGTGGTCGCCCACGCCCTCGACCACCGCGTCGATGCCCGAGTTGCGCACGCAGAAGCGCTCGCCGGCCACTCCGCGGATGAACGCCTCGCCGCCGGTCGCACCGTAGAAGGCCACGTTGCCGACGATGATGTTCTCCTCGGGGACGAAGCCCGCCTTCTCGGGCGGGAAGACGATGATGCGCCCGCCGCTCAGGCCCTTGCCGATGTAGTCGTTGGAGTCGCCTTCCAGCACCAGCGTCATCCCCTTGGGGATGAACGCGCCGAACGACTGTCCCGCCGAGCCCTTGAAGTGGAACCGGATGGTGTCATCGGGCAGCCCCGCCGGTCCGTAGCGCCGCGTGACCTCGCTGCCGGTCTGGACTCCGACCACCCGGTTGGTATTGCGGATGGGCAGCGTGGCGCGGACCGGCTTGCGCTCGTCGAGCGCCGGCCTGGCCAGCGCCAGCAGCGTGGTGGAGTCCAGCGTCTTCTCCAGCGCGTGGTCCTGCGCGATCGAGCAGGTGCGGCCGTAGTGCTTGGGCACGGTGGGCTTGAAGAGGATGCGGCTGAAGTCCAGGTTGCGCGCCTTCCAGTGGTCGACGGCGCGGCGCATCTCGATCCGCTCCGAGCGCCCCACCATCTCGTCGAAGGTGCGGAACCCAAGCTCGGCCATGTACTCGCGGACTTCCTGCGCGACGAAGCGCATGAAGTTCACCACCTGCTGCGGATCGCCGGGGAACTTGGCGCGCAGCTTCGGGTCCTGCGTGGCGATCCCCACCGGGCAGGTGTTCAGATGGCAGGCGCGCATCATGATGCAGCCGAGCGCGATCAGCGGGCCGGTGGAGAACCCGAACTCCTCGGCGCCCAGCAAGGCCCCGATCACCACGTCGCGTCCGCTCTTGAGCTGGCCGTCCACCTCCACCCGGATGCGGCTGCGCAGGTCGTTCATCACCAACACTTGATGCGTCTCGGCGAGGCCCAGCTCCCAGGGAATGCCGGCGTGCTTGATCGAGGTCAGCGGGGAGGCGCCGGTGCCGCCGTCGTAGCCGGAGATCAGGACGGTGTCCGCGTGCGCCTTGGCCACTCCCGCGGCGATGGTGCCAACGCCCAGCTCGGAAACGAGCTTCACGCTGACGCGCGCATCGCGATTGGCGTTCTTCAGGTCGTGGATCAGCTCGGCGATGTCCTCGATGGAGTAGATGTCGTGGTGCGGCGGCGGCGAGATCAGCCCCACGCCCGGTGTGGCGTGCCGCACCGTGGCGATCCACGGATAGACCTTCGCCCCCGGAAGCTGCCCGCCCTCCCCCGGCTTCGCGCCCTGCGCGATCTTGATCTGCAGCTCGCGCGCGTTGACCAGGTAGTAGCTGGTCACGCCGAACCGGCCGCTGGCCACCTGCTTGATGCCGGAGTTCTTCGAGTCGCCGTTCTGCTCGTTCTGGTAGCGCGCCGGGTCCTCGCCGCCCTCGCCGGTGTTCGACTTGCCGCCGATCCGGTTCATGGCGATGGCCAGCGTCTCGTGCGCCTCTTTCGAGATGGACCCGTAGCTCATCGCGCCGGTCTTGAAGCGCTTCACGATCGACTCGACCGGCTCGACCTCCTCGATGCGCACTGGGTGCGTGGCATGGCGGAAGTCCATCAGGCCGCGCAGCGTGCAGAGCTGCTTCGACTGGTCGTCGATCAGCGCCGTGTACTCCTGGAACACCTTGTAGCTGTTGGTCCGGCAGGCGTACTGCAGCTTGTGGATGGTCTCCGGGTTGGTGAGGTGGAACTCGCCCCCGGCCCGGTACTGGTACTCGCCGCCGGCGGGCAGGCTGCTCGCGACCACCGGCCGCTTGGGCGGAAAGCCGCGCTCGTGCCGCATGCGAGCCTCGTGCGCCACCACGTCGATGCCGATCCCGCCCACGCGGGAGGAGGTCCAGGTGAAGTACTCGTCGACGAAGTCCTGCGAGAGCCCGACCGCCTCGAAGACCTGGGCGCCGTGGTAGCTCTGGATGGTGCTGATCCCCATCTTGGAGATCACCTTCACCAGGCCCTTCACTACGCCCTTCAGGTACTTCTTCTCCGCCTCGGCCGGCGTGCCGGGGACGAGCTCCTGCGCGACCAGGTCGTGCACCGTCTCGAACGCCAGGTACGGGTTCACCGCGCTGGCGCCGTAGCCGATCAAGAGCGCGAAGTGGTGCACCTCGCGCGGCTCGCCGCTCTCCACGATCAGGCTGCACTGCGTCCGCTTGCCCTCGCGGATCAGGTGGTGCTGGACGGAGGAGACCGCCAGCAGCGAAGGGATCGGCGCGTTGTCCGCGTCGTGGCCCCGGTCCGACAAGACGATGACGTTGAATCCTTCCGCCAGGCACTCGGAGACCTTCCAGCGCAGGTCTTCGAGCGCGCTGCGGAGCGCCGCGCCATCCCCCTTGGGGTTGTAGAGGGTGGGGAGCTTCACCGCGCGCAGGCCGCTGAATTCGGGGCGGCCGTCCAGCCTCCGGATCTTCGCCAGCTCGTCGTTGGTGAGGATCGGCGTGGGCAGGCCGAGCTGGCGGCAGGACTCCGGGCCGGGCTCGAGCAGGTTCGCCTCCGGCCCGATGGTCGTGTCGGAGGCCATGATGATCTCTTCGCGGATGGCGTCCACCGCCGGGTTCGTCACCTGCGCGAAGAGCTGCTTGAAGTAGTCGAAGAGCGGGCGCGGCCGATCCGAGAGCACCGCCAGCGGCGTGTCGGTCCCCATCGAGCCCACCGCCTCGTTGCCGGTGGTGGCCATGGGGGTGATGAGCAGCTTCACTTCCTCGAAGGTGTAGCCGAACACTTGCTGCCGCTTGAGCAGCGACTCCCGCTCGGGCAGCGGCGGCCGGCTGGGCCGCGGCAGGGTCGACATCTGCAGCATCGACTTCTTCAGCCACTCCCCGTACGGCGCCTCGCGGGCGTAGCGATCCTTCAGCTCGTCGTCGTCGACGATGCGCTGCAGCGAGGTGTCCACCAGGAAGATCCTGCCCGGCTGCAGGCGTCCCTTGCGCACCACCTGCTCGGGCGGGATGTCGAGCACCCCCGCCTCGGAGGCCATCACCACCAGGTCGTCGCGGGTGACGTAGTAGCGGGCCGGGCGGAGCCCGTTTCGATCGAGCACCGCGCCGACGCGGATGCCGTCGGTGAAGGCGATCGACGCCGGGCCGTCCCAGGGCTCCATCAGGCAGGAGTGGAACTCGTAGAACGCCTTCCGCTCCGGCGACATGTTGTCGTCGCGCGACCAGGGCTCCGGGACCATCATCATCATCGCGTGCGGCAGCTCGCGCCCCGCCAGGTGGAGCAGCTCGAGCACGTTGTCGAACATCGCGGAATCGGAGCCGCTGGTGTCGATGACAGTGAGGATCTTGAGCAGGTCCTTCCCGAACAGCTTCGAGCTCATCATCGCCTGGCGGGCGTGCATCCAGTTGATGTTGCCGCGCAGCGTGTTGATCTCGCCGTTGTGCGAGATGTACCGGTACGGGTGCGCCCGCGCCCAGGAGGGGAAGGTGTTGGTGGAGAAGCGCTGGTGCACCATCGCGATCGCCGAGACGACCGAGGGCTGGTTGAGGTCCAGGTAGAACCGGCGCAGCTGGTTCGCGTTGAACATCCCCTTGTAGACGATGGTCTTGTAGCTGAGGCTCGCCACGTAGAAGCTGCTGCGGCCGGGGATGGCGGAGCGCGAGACCTTCTTCTCCAGAAGCCGCCGGATCACGTACAGCTTGCGCTCGAAGGCGGCCTCGTCGGCGACGTCGTCGCCGCGGCCGATGAACACCTGCCGGATGACGGGCTGGCTCGCCTTGGCCGTGGGACCGAGCGCCGCGTCGCCGGTGGGCACCTCGCGCCAGCCGAGCAGATGCTGGCCTTCCGCGCGCACGGTCTCCTCGAAGAGGCCGTTGATCGCGTTCTGGCCCACCTCGCTGTCGGGCAGGAACACCATCCCGACGCCGTACCGCCCCGGTGCGGGCAGCTTGATGCCGAGCTTCTGGCACTCCTGCGCGAAGAAGGCGTGCGGGGTCTGCAGGAGAATCCCCGCGCCGTCGCCGGTGTTCTTCTCCGCGCCGGTGGCCCCGCGGTGCTCGAGGTTCTTCAGCACTTCGAGCGATTTGAGGACGATGTCGTGCGAAGGCCGGCCCTTGATGTCGGCGACGAACCCGAACCCGCACGAGTCGTGCTCCGTCTTCGGATCGTAGAGGCCTTGGGCCGGTGGAAGTCCTGTCGCTGCCATGCTTCTCCCTGCTCCGGGGACCGAAAAAAACCAAAATACTTAAATGAACGCAGTGCACATGCGGATGCAAGGTCAATGCACATGGGAATCGTAGCCGGCGCAACCGGCTACAAATCCGTCGCCAGTAGAGTATCGGCCAAACCCTCTAGATTATCGGACTTCTCTGGACCCGTCGGTCCCCTGGACTTGCACGTACGTTCCCGTGCTGCGTCCAAGCTGCCGGACGAGCGCCAGCACCGACTCGCACTGGGGCACCGGAACCGACGTCATCTTCGCGACCTCCACCACCGCCCCCAGGAGCGCATCGATCTCCATCGGCCGGCCCCGCTCCAGGTCGATCAGCGTGGACGGCTTGTGCGCCCCCACCTCCGCGGCGCCCGCGATGCGGGCGTCCACGTCGAGCGGCAGCTTCACCCCGAGCTTTTCGGCCACGCCATTCGCTTCCACCATCTGCGCCCGCGCCAGCGCTCGCGTCTCCGGGTTGGCGATCACCGCATCGAGCGGCGACCGGGTCAGCGCGCAGATCATGTTGAACGAGAGGTTCCCCCAGAGCTTCACCCAGAGGTTCTCCCGGATGCGCGGCCGCACCGGGGCGCGAAGGCCGGCCTTGATCATCATCTGCGAGAGCGTCTGGACCCGCTCGCTCTTCGAGCCGTCGGGCTCGCCGATGTCGAACCGGTTCGAGTACGTGTGCTCGATCACGCCGGGGGCCACCACCTCGGTGGCCGGGTAGACGATGCAGCCGATCACCCGGCTCGGTGGCAACAGGTCCCAGAGCTTGCCGCCCGGATCGACGCTCTGGACGCGCGCGTTCTCCCAGGGTCCGCCCGACTTGTAGAAATACCACCAGGGCACACCGTTCAACGCCGGGACCAGCGCGGTCCGTTCACCGATCAAGTGCCGGATTCCGGGGGCCGCGGCCGGCAGGGAGTGCGCCTTGACCGCGATCACCACGTAGTCCTGCGGTCCCAGCTCCTTCGCGTCGTCCGTGGCGCGCGGGCGCGTCACCAGGGTCTCGCCCTCGGCTTTCAGCGTGAGCCCGTTGGCCTTGATCGCGGCGAGATGCGGCCCGCGCGCCACGACGCTCACCTCGGCCTGCCCGGAGGCGCCCAGCTTCGCCGCCATGTACCCGCCGATGGCGCCGGCGCCGAAGACGCAGACCTTCATGTCACTTCTCCAGGCCCAGCCGGGCGGCCAGGCCGATCCGCTGCAGCTTGCCGGTGGGTCCGCGTGGAAGCTCCGTCACGAACACGATCTTGTGCGGCACCTTGTAGTGGGCCAGGTGCTTCTCCGCGAAGTCGCGGATCTCGCGCTCGGTGGCGGTCTTTCCCTCCTTCAGCACCACGGCGGCCGCCACCTCCTCGCCCAGCGTGTCGTGCTGCATGCCGAACGTGAGCGCGAGTTGGACGGCCGGATGGTCCATCAGGACCACGTCCACCTCCAGCGGAGAGACCTTCTCGCCGCCGCGGTTGATCATCTCCTTGAGGCGGCCGCTGATGCGCAGGTAGCCCTCGGCGTCCAGCGAGCCCTGGTCGCCGGTGCGGAACCAGCCGTTCACGAACGACCGTGCGTTCGCCTCGGGATTGTCCAGGTAGCCGCGGGTCACGTTCGGGCCGCGGATCACGATCTCGCCGCTCTGCCCCTTCTGCAACAGCGTCCCGGAATCGTCCATGATTCCGATCTCCGGTCCGGCAGCCAGGCCCACCGACCCGGGCTTGCGGGGAAGCGGAGGCAGCGGGTTGGACGCCATCTGGTGGGAGGCTTCCGTCATCCCGTACGCCTCGATCACCGGGGCCTGGAAGGCTTGCTCCAGCTCGGCCATGAGCTTGGGTCGCAGCGAGGCGGAGGAGGAGCGGATCAGCCGCAGCCGCCGGCGGGCCAGGATCTCCTTGTTGCGCTCGGCGCGCCCGAGGACCGCCCGGTGCATGGTGGGCACGCCCGTGGTCCAGGTCGGGTGCACCTCTTCCAGCCAGTGGAAGAACCGCAGCGCGTTGAACCCGGGTGTGACGAACGACTGCGCGCCGGCGGCCAGCGACGAGAGCACGCCCGCGACCAGGCCATGGATGTGGAAGAGCGGCATGACCTGCAGGCAGATGTCTTGGGGCGTGAGCTGGAGCGTGGTGGCGATGTGGCGGGCGGACGCGACCAGATTGGCCTGGGTCAGCGGAACGAGCTTGGGACGGGCCGTCGTGCCGCTGGTGTGAAGCAGCAGGGCCAGGTCCTCGCCTGTCCCGGGGCCGGGCGACCGGGCCTTTCCGCGCAGGCCTGGGGGCGCCTCGAGGCGGAAGGTGCCGGCACCCTTCCCTGCTTCGGGATGCAGCTCGACGATCGGGATCGACAGCTTCGCGGCGACCTTCCGCGCCGGAGAGTCCACGCCCGTCTCGACCAGAAGCGCCTTGGGTTTCAGATCGCCGAGGTAGAAGTCGAGCTCGTCCTCGCGATAGCCGGGGTTGAGCGGCGCGGTCGCGACACCGGAGGCCAGGCAGACGAAGCCGGCGGCCATCTCGGGCGAGTTGCGCAGCACGATGGCCACGCGATCGCCGCGGCCGATGCCCATCGCGTTGAGCGCGTCGATGGCGCGGGAAGCCAGCTCGCGCAACCCGGACCAGGCGAGCGGTTTCGATTCTGGGGCGCCGATGGCGGTGGCCGCGTCCTCACCCCGGCCGAGCAGCTGCGAAAAGTCCTCCAGATCCTCCATCCCCCCGCCTCTAACATCTTGACGACTTGGCCGCCATGGCTCAGCCTCGCCCAGGATTCCGGAGGCGATCGAAATGAAACTCAACGTGAACGGCGCGGCCCACGAAGTTCATGCTCCAGACGACATGCCGCTTCTCTGGGTCCTGCGCGACCTGCTGGGCTTCACCGGCGTGAAGTTCGGCTGCGGGATGGCCCAGTGCGGCGCCTGCACCGTCCATCTGGACGGGCAGGCGATCCGGTCCTGCGTCACCCCGGTCTCGGCCGTGGCCGGGCGGAGGATCACCACCATCGAAGGCCTCTCGCCCGACGGGTCCCATCCCGTCCAGCAGGCGTGGGCGGAGATCGACGTGGTCCAGTGCGGGTACTGCCAGTCGGGCCAGATCATGTCGGCGGCCGCCCTGCTGACCGAGAACCCGAGCCCCAGCGACGCGGACATCGACATCGCGCTGGCCGGGAACATCTGTCGCTGCGGGACGTACCAGCGGATCCGCGAGGCCGTGCATCGCGCCGCGGCGCTCAACAAGCGGGTGCAGCGATGAGCGGGCTCGGCCGGCGCGAGTTGCTCAAGTCGTCGCTGTTGTCGGGCGCGGGGCTGTTCATCGCCTTCCACGTTCCGAGCAAGGCCCGGGCCGCGGCTCCAAAGCCCAAGGCGCCGGCGCCGCCCGATCCCAACGCGTTCGTGCGCGTGGCGCCGGACGGGACGGTGACGGTCCTGCTCGCCCATTCCGAGATGGGCCAGGGGATCTGGACCGGCCTGGCGATGATGGTCGCCGAGGAGCTGGACTGCGAGTGGTCAAAGATCCGCGTGGAGCACGCGCCGGCGGCGCCGGTCTACGCGCACCCTGCCTTCGGCCTGCAGATGACCGGCGGGTCGACCACCACCTGGTCGGAGTTGGAGCGCTACCGCACGGTGGGCGCCATGGCGCGCGACATGCTGGTGCGCGCGGCGGCGCAGAAGTGGAGGATGGATCCGAAGAAGCTCACGACGGCGAATGGCGTGGTCACCGACGGCCGGAGGAAGGCGACCTACGGCGATCTGGCGCAAGCCGCGCAGGCGCTCTCGCCCCCGAGGACGGTGACGCTCAAGGACCCGAAGGACTGGAAGATCCTGGGCAAGCCCACCCGCCGCCTCGACACGCCCGAGAAGATCACCGGCAAGGCGCAGTTCGGGATGGACGTCCAGTTTCCGGGGCTGCGGACGGCGTTGATCGCGCGGTCGCCCGTCTTCGGCGGCACGCTGAAATCGTTCGACCCGAGCAAGGCCAAGGCCGTCCCCGGGGTGGAAGCGGTGGTGCCGGTGCCCTCCGGCGTGGCGGTGGTCGCGTCGAACTACTGGGCTGCCAAGCAGGGCCGCGACGCGCTGAAGATCGAGTGGGACGAGGGACCCGGCGCCACGCTCGACAGCACCGTCCTGTTGGCGAACTACCGCGGGCAGGCCAAGGGGCCGGGCGGCGCGGTGGCGGGGAAGAAGGGCGACGCGGACTCCGCAATGGCGGGGGCGACGAAGCGGCTGGAGGCGGAGTACGACGTGCCCTACCTGGCGCACGCCCCGATGGAGCCGCTGAACTGCACGGTGAATCTGGAGGGGAACCGCTGCGAGATCTGGACCGGGACGCAGTTCCAGGGCATGGACCAGACCATCGCGGCGAAGATCGCGGGCGTGCCGCCGGAGCACGTCACCATCCACACCACCTTCCTCGGCGGAGGATTCGGGCGGCGCGCGAATCCGCGATCGGACTTCGTGGCAGAAGCCGTGCACGTGGCGAAGGCCGCCGGCGTGCCGGTCAAGGTGGTCTGGACGCGCGAGGACGACATCCGCGGCGGGTACTACCGGCCGCTCTTCTTGCACCGCGTCGAGGTGGGCCTCGGGAACGACGGCAAGCCGGTGGCCTGGCGCCACCAGATCGTCGGCCAGTCGATCCTGGCCGGCACGCCGTTCGAGCAGCTCATGGTGAAGGGCGGCGTCGACGCCACGTCCATCGAAGGGGTCACCGACTCGCCCTACCTCGAGCCGATCGGGGCGCGGCAGATCACGCTGCACTCGCCGAAGAACCAGGTGCCGGTCCTCTGGTGGCGCTCGGTCGGGAACACGCACACCGCGTTCGCGATGGAGAGCGTGATCGACGAGATGGCCTGGGCCGCCGAGAAGGACCCGGTCGAGTACCGCGCGGCCTTGTTGGAGAAGTCCCCGCGACACGTGAAAACGCTGCAACTCGCTGCCGAGAAGGCCGGTTGGGGCAGCCGGCCGCCGGACGGCCGGGCGCGCGGCGTGGCCGTGCACGAGTCGTTCGGCAGCATCATCGCGGAGGTGGCCGAGGTGTCGGTGGACGCGGACAAGAACATCCACGTGCACAAGGTGACCTGCGCGGTGGACTGCGGGACGGCCATCAACCCGCTCGGCATCGAGGCGCAGGTGCAGGGCGCCGTCGCTTACGGCCTCTCGGCCGTGCTGCACAGCGAGCTGACGCTCAAGGACGGCCGTGTCGAGCAGAGCAACTTCCACGACTACCGCGTGCTGCGGCTGCCCGACATGCCCCAGGTCGAAGTGCACATCATCGAGAGCGGCGCGAAGATGGGCGGGATCGGCGAGCCGGCCACCGCCCCGGTCTCCGCGGCGGTGGCGAATGCCGTGTACGCGCTGACGCGGAAGCGGCTGCGCTCGCTGCCGCTCAAGCTGGTCTGAGGGAGAGCCCGGATGCGGATCTGCCGCCTGTTCGGTTTGTTCCTGCTGGCCTGCTCCCACGCATCACCGACGGCGACCAAAGCAACGCCTGCGGCGGGACCGGGTCCCGGCACGGCGGGGGCCCCCGCGGTGCCCGCCCCCGCCATCGCCGCGTTCGAGACGGTGCGCTCGGTCTTGCAGAGCCCGCGCTGCGTCAACTGCCACCCGGCCGGCGACGTCCCGCTCCAGGGCGACGATAGCCATCTCCACGAGCCGCCGATCCGGCGCGGCCCCGAAGGCCGCGGCGTGGCGGGGCTCTCCTGCTCCGCCTGCCACGGCAAGGCGAACCTGCCGTCCAGCTACGGCACGCACACGCCGCCCGGCGTTTCTACAGAATGGAGACTGCCGCCCGCGGACCACAAG
The DNA here is from genome assembly GCA_035635635.1 of Myxococcales bacterium. Lineage (GTDB taxonomy): Bacteria > Myxococcota > Myxococcia > Myxococcales > 40CM-4-68-19 > 40CM-4-68-19. The sequence goes on from DASQAS010000075.1 coordinate 12,341, forward strand.
CTGGTGTTCTGGGGGCTCGACTCGAAGACGCTCTGCGAGCAGATCAAGGACCCGAAGCGCAACGGCGGCAAGAACGCGGCCGAGCTGGGCAGTCACATGACCGGCGACGCGCTGACCTTGTGGGGCTGGGCGCCCGGATACGGCCGCAAGCCGGTGGCGATCTCGCGCGACGAGTTCACCAAGGCCTACAAGACCTGGGCGGACGCCGGGATGCCTTGCCCGCAGAGCGTGGAGAAGACGGCGAGGAATCCCTGACAACGGCGCGCTCAGTCGGAGCGCGCCGCGATCCAGGACTCGACCTTGGGCCAGGTCCCCTTGGAGGCTCCGCTGCCCGCCATCACGCCGATGTGGCCGCCCGCGACCTTGAGCTCGAGCTTGTCCGCGCTGCCCACCTTATCCATCAGCCGCGCCGACTGGCAGGGAGGCGTGATGTGGTCGTCCATGGCGATCACGTTGAGCACGCTGGCCTTCAGCTCCCTGAGGTCCACCTTCTCGCCGCGGATGCTGAGGGTGCCGTTCATCAGCTTGTTGCCGCGGTAGAAGTCGACGATGAACTGCCGGTACGCGCCGCCGGCCAGCGGGATGGGGTCGTTCACCCAGGTGTTCATCGCGTGCCAGGAATCGACCACCTTGGTGTTGTCCAGGTTGTCGAACAGCCGCGTGTAGCCGCCGACGAAGTTCTCCACCGGCTTCAGCATCTTCGCGCCGTAGTCGATCATCCCTGCCGGCATGTTGCCGCCGAACGCGCTCAGCAGCCGCTCGACGTCGAAGTACCGCTCGTCGGTCATGCGCGCGAGCGAGATCTGGTCGGTGTCGGTGAAGTCCAGCGGCGCGGTGAGCAGGATCAGGCTGCGCAGCCCCTCCTGCTGCCCGCGCAGCGAGCCGTAGAGCGTCGAGAGCATGGCGCCGATGCACCAGCCGAGCAGGTTGAAGGTCTCCGACCCGGACACCTGCTTCATCTTCCGGATGGCCCGGGGGATGTACTCGAGCACGTAGTCGCCCAGGTCTTGATGCGCGTCCTCGGGCCCCGGCGCTCCCCAGTCGAGCAGGTAGAGGTCGTAGCCCTTGTTCAGCATGTACTCGACGAAGCTGCTGCCCGGACGCAGGTCGAGGATGCTGGACTTGTTCATCAGGGCGAAGATCAGGAGAAGCGGCGTGCGGTGCCGCTCCTCGTCGGGCCTCACCGGCGTGTACCGGTAGAGCGTCGCCTTGTTGAGCCTCCAGATGGCCTGCTTGGGCGTCTGCCCGATGGGCGCCTTGGTGGTGGTGACCTTGACCAGGTTGTCGAACATGGTCTGGAACTTCTCGAGCATGCCCGGTGCGCTCTCCGCCATGGCTCAGGCCTCTCCCTTCGCGGACAGGGGAGGCCGCGCTTCGCCGCCGTTGTCGCCGGAACGGCCCGTGCCGGAGCGCTGCTGCCGGGTGGACGCGTTGGTCCCGCGCCGCAATTGATCGAGCCCGGCGCCGAGGTCGTCGAGCGCCATCTCGATGTTCGTGAGGCGCTGCGAGATCATCAGCACTTCCTCGCGCGAGGGCATGTTCAGGTTGCCCAGCACGCCCGACATGGTGGACTCCGTCGCCTTGCGCCAGAGCGCGATGGCGAGGAACGTCGGCTTCATGATGACGCCCTGCAGGCGCTGGTACTCGTGCGAGCTGGTCAGCTTCAAGGTCAACTTTGCCCAGGCGTCCATGCTGCCGTCGCGGACGTCGCGCAGCAGCTTCACTGGATCAAACCTCTTCTCTGCATCGCTCATCGTCTGCTCCTGAATTACATGTACACGCCGCCGTTCACGTTGATCTGCTGGCCGGTGATGTAATCGCCTTCGGCGCAGAGGAACGCGACGGCGCGCGCGATCTCCTCCGGCTGTCCGAACCGGCCCATGGGAATCTTCGTCAGGATCTGCTGCCGCACGTCGGGTGCTACCTTGGCCAGCATGTCCGTCTCCGTAAAGCCCGGGGCGATGGCGTTGACGGTCACGTTGTGCCTTGCCACCTCGATGGCGACGCTCTTGGTGAAGGCGATGATGCCGCCCTTGCTGGCCGAGTAGTTGGCCTGCCCGAAGTTGCCCGCCTGCCCCACGAACGAGCTGATGTTGACGATGCGCCCGAACCTTCGGTCGATCATCGGCTTCAGCGCGGCGCTCGTGCAGTAGTACACGCTGTTCAGGTTGGTGTTGATCACCTCGGTCCAGTCCTCGTCGGTGAGCTTGCGCATCGACCGGTCGCGTGTGATGCCGGCGTTGTTCACCAGGATGTCGAGCTGGCCCCACTGCTCCAGCACGCTCCCCACCAACGCCCGCGCCTCGTCTTTGATGCTCACGTCCCCGCGCAGGAGCAGGACCGTGCCTCCGGAGTGGGAGATCTGGTCCGCCACTTCCCGGCATTGCTGCTCGCCGGAGCGGTAGTTGAGGGCGACCTTTGCCCCGTCGTTCGCCAGGGCCAGGGCGATGGCGCGGCCAAGGCCGCGTGACGCACCGGTGACGAGCGCGGTCCTGCCTTCCAGGCGTGCCATGACGACCTCCGTTCGAATCGAATCCCCGGGAGAGAGAGCCTCTCCCTAGGGATCGATCAAACCCGACCGGATGTCGAGTGCCAGCCGGCGGCTGGACGCCTGCCTTACGCCTTCGGCGTGAAGAGCTCGGCCGCGTTCTTCGTCGCCGCGAGCATCAGCTTCCGCCACTCGCCGCCGATCTGCTCGGCGAACGCGATCTGCTCCTTGGCAACGCGGGTCGCGCCCTCGACGAACTGGTTGAACTGCTCGACGCTCTTGCTCTGCAGCTTGTTGATCTCCGCCACCACCGCCTCGTAGCGGGCGGTCTGCTCGGCGATCAGCTTCTCCACCGCGGGGAGCGCCTTCTGGGTCACGTCGGCCATCTGCGTTTCTCCTGTCTTCAAGGGGCCGGGAATCGGACCCCGTGCATTTGTGCGCCGCAACATAACACCAGCGAGATGGGTGTCAAGCAGTGTTGTGCGATGCAACAAGACGGGCTTAGCGGCCGGATTTCTTGCGCAGGCTTTTTTTCAGCTCTTCCAACTCCTTGCGCAGCGCGGCCACGTCGTCGGGCGGCGGGTTGGTGGCGGCCGGCCGTGGAGCGGCCGGCGGGGCGGCTGGCCAACCTCCCAGCCCGAAAGGGCGCGGCAACCCGTAGCCTGCGAAGGGATTGAACGGTCCCATCGCCTGCGCGCCCTGCTTCGCCTGCAGGTAGACCTCGAGCGCCCAGCTGACGTACTGCCCGAAGAATTCGGCGAGCGCGTCGTCGCCCATCCGGATGAGCTGGACCAGCAGCGCCTGCGGCAACATCCGCGCCGCCCCGCGCCCCTCGATGATGATCTGCGCCAGCGTCGCGGTGGTCAGCTCCTCTCCGCTCTTCGCGTCCAACACCCGCACGTCCTTGCCCTGCCGGACGCTCTCGGCCAGCTCCTCGAGCGTGATGTACTTGCTCTGCTCGGTGTCGTACAGGCGCCGGTTGCCATACTTCTTCACCAGCAAGACCGCCTCCTTGTTGCGAAGCGGCAGAATCCTGCTGCGCCGCAGTATTGACAGGCCGGGCGCTACTCTCCAGCATCCGCGCCATGCGGTCAAACCCGAGCTCCCTCGAGCTGTCGCTCTCCCGCGGACGCCTGCACGCGCTGCGCGCCGGGCCGCAAGGCGGCTCTCCCGCGATCTGCGTCCCCGGCCTGTTGGCGAACTGCCGCAGCTTCGACCTGATCTCCGCCGCGCTGGCGGACCGGGGGCACGAGGTGGTCGCGCTCGACTTGCGCGGCCGAGGGCGCAGCCCGGCCACCGGGCCGGGAACGCACGGCTGGCGCAACCACGCAGAGGACGTGCTGGAGGCGGCGGACAACCTCGGCTTCCGCTCCTTCGACCTGCTCGGCCACTCCATGGGTGCCTTCGTCTCCATGCAGGTGGCCGCCCTGGCGCCGGCGCGGCTCCGGCACCTGGTGCTGATCGACGGCGCGGGCGTTCCCGAGCCGGCCGCCTTGCCGCCCATCCTTGCTGCGGTGCAGCGACTCGGGGTGGTGTATCCGACCCGCGAGGCGATCTGCGGGCTGGTGCGCGACGCCGGGGCTGCCCAGCCCTGGACCGAGCTCTGGCTAGGTCACTACCTCGACGAGCTCGACGACGTTCCCGGAGGCGTGCGGGCCCGGACCTCGAAGGAAGCCGTGCTCGAGGACCTCGTCTACGGCTCGAAGCAGGATGCCAAGGCCTTCTGGCCGCGCCTGACCATGCCCACCCTGCTGGTCCGCGCCTCCCGCCCGCTGCTGCCGGGCGCCGGGTTCATCGTCGGGGCCGCGCTGCGCGACGCCTTCCTCGATGCGGTTCCGTCTGCAAAGGCCGTCGAGGTGGACGCGAACCACTACGGCGTGATGGCGCACCCCGACGCGCTGCGCGCCATCGCCGATTTCCTCACTTGACATGCTTCGGTCAATAGACCGGAGTCTCGCGGTACGTCCCCCAGACCTTCTTCAGCTTCTCGACGACGTCGCCCATGCTCGCGCCCTCGCGGACCAGCTCGATGGTGACGGGCATGATGTTCTGCGAGGGGTCCTTGGCCACCTGGACGAGGTTCTCGAGCAGCGCGTCCACCTTCCTGTTGTCGCGCTCCTTGCGGATGCGGCGCAGGCGGTTGATCTGCCGATCCGCCGTGGTCTGGTCGTACGGGTGGATCTCGACGTCGAACTTCTCGTCCTTCTCGAGGTACTTGTTGACGCCGATCACCGGCTTCTCGCCCGTCTGCTTCTTGATGGCGGTCTCGTAGGCGTAGTCGGCGATGTGCTTCTGGAACCAGCTCTCCTGGATCAGCTTGATGGTCCCGCCCAGCTTGTCCACCTCGTCGATCACCTCGAAGATCTTCTTCTCGTAGTCGTTGGTGAGCGACTCCAGGAAGTACGAGCCGCCCAGCGGATCGACCACGTTCGCCGCGTTGGTCTCCTCGGCGATGATCTGCTGCGTGCGCAGCGCGATCTTCATCGCCTCCTCGGTGGGAATGGCGAAGGCCTCGTCCATGCCGTTGGTGTGCAGGCTCTGTGCGCCGCCCAGCATCGCCGAGAGCGCCTGGAAGGCGGTGCGGATGATGTTGATCTTGTATTGCGGCCGGGTGAGGCTCGCCGCCGCCGTCTGGCAGTGGAAGCGCAGGCGCATCGACTCCGGGTTCTTGGCCCCGAAGCGGTCGCGCATGATCTTCGCATACGCCCGGCGCGCGGCGCGGAACTTGGCGATCTCCTCGAAGAAGTCGTTCTGGCAGACGTAGAAGAAGGCGAGCCGCGGAGCGAAATCGTCCACCTGCATCCCGGTCTTGGTGACCTCCTCCACGTAGGTGATCAGGTTGCACAGGGTGAACGCGACCTCGTGGAGCGGCGAAGATCCAGCCTCGGAGATGTGGTAGCCCGAGATGTTGATCGGGTTGTACCGCTTCATGTTCTTCGCGCAGTAGGTGATGCAGTCGCGCACGATCCGGACGGACGGCTCGATGGGGAAGATGTACTCCTTCTGCGCCTGGAACTCCTTGAGGATGTCCGCCTGGATGGTCCCCGAGAGCTTGTCGAGATCGAACCCTTTCTTCTCGGCCAGCACCACGTACATGGCGAGCAGGATCCAGGCGCTCGGGTTGATGGTCATGGAGACGGAGATCTTCTCCAGATCGATCTGGTCGAAGAGCGCCTCCATGTCGGCCACGGTGTCGATGGCGACGCCTTCGCGCCCGACCTCGCCTTCGCTCATGGGGTGGTCGGAGTCGTAGCCCATCAAGGTGGGCATGTCGAAGTCGACCGAGAGTCCCGTCTGCCCCTGCTGGATGAGGTACTTGAACCGCTTGTTGGTGTCCTCGCCGGTCCCGAAGCCGGCGATCTGCCGCATGGTCCAAAAGCGGCTGCGGTACATGGTCGGGTACGGTCCGCGCGTGAACGGGAAGCGCCCGGGCAGCCCGATGTCCTCGACCGGCGTGTCCTTGATGTCGAGCGCGGTGTACGTGCGCTTCACCGGGAAGCCGCCGCTGGTATAGAACTGGTCCTTCCTCTCCTTCTGCCTGGCGAGGAACGATTTCACCTCGCGCTGCTCCCAATCGCGGACCTCGTTCTCCACTGCCTGGGGATCGTCCAGCTCGAATTTGCTCATGAGTCAGGCTCCCATTCCTTCGAGAAGTTGCTCTCCCGCGGCGTAGGGATTGGTCTGGCGCGCCGCCAGGCGCTCGGCCATGGGGCCGACGCGCGCCGCGCTGTGCTCCTTGAAGCGGATGCGCAGCAGATCCTCCGCGGTCTTCAGCATGCGGAATTCCGCGATCTTCTTGCTTCGCGCCCTCCCCGCCTCCGAGCCGGCGAGGAAGGCCTTGTGCTTCTCCAGCGCGGCGATCAGGTCGGAGAATCCCTCGCCCTTGAGCGAGCTGGTGGCGATCACCGGCGGCCGCCAGGCCGCGGTCGAGTCCAGCGAGATGCCGAGGGTGAGCATCTGCTTGAGGTCGCTGATGGTGCTGCGCGCGTCGGGGCGGTCGCTCTTGCTGACCACGTGGATGTCCGCGATCTCCAGGATGCCCGCCTTGATCGCCTGGATCTCGTCGCCCAGGCCGGGCGCGGACACCACCAGCGTGCTGTGCGAGGCGCTGGCGATCTCCACCTCGTCCTGGCCCACGCCCACCGTCTCGATCAGGATGTAGTCGAACCCCGCCACGTCGAGGACGTCCACCGCGTCGAGGGTGGCGCGGGCCATTCCTCCCAAGGCGCCGCGCGTCGCCATGCTGCGGATGTAGACGCCCTCGTCACCCGCCAGGTCGCTCATGCGGATGCGGTCGCCCATGATCGACCCGCCCGAGTACGGGCTGGACGGATCGATGGCGATGATCCCGATCTTGTGCCCGAGCTTGCGGAGGTGCCCTGCCAGGACGGCGACCATGGTGGACTTCCCGCTCCCCGGCACGCCGGTGATACCGATCACGTGCGCCTTGCCCGCGCGGGAGTAGACCTCGCCCAGCGTGTCCCGACACTCCGGATCGGCCGCTTCCGCCCGGCTGAGGAGCCGCGCGATGGCCGCCACCTCGCCCTTCAGCACGCGGGGCAGGAGATCCCGCGAGGGCACCTTCATGGGGGAATGACCTCCGACCGCAGCTTCTGGTTGAGCTCGCGGAAGACCTCCCGGTCGTCGATCACGCGCCGCGCCTTGAAGTCGGTGCGCGGGAACGTACCCGGAGCGACGACCTCCACGCCCGCGCGCACCCCGAGCATGGTGTGGATCTTCTTCGCCACCGTCTCCTTGAACTGCGCGAGCTTCCCCTGCTTCTCCACCTGGGCCGTGGGCTCGACGCGCAAGAGGAGCTCGTCCATCTTCGCGCCGCTGCGGCTGATGATGACGCGGTGCTCGCCGCCGTAGCCTTCCACCGCGTTGAGCGCCGCGTCGATCTCGCTCGGGTACACGTTCTCGCCGCGGATGGTGAACATATCGTCGATGCGGCCGAAGATCCCATTGGGCAGCCGCGGATAGGTGCGGCCGCAGGGATTGGGCTCGTTGGCCCACTGCGTCAGGTCGCCCGAGAGCAGCCGGATCATCGGCTGGGAGGTGCGCTCGAGCTGCGTGTAGACCAGCGTGCCGCGCTGCCCGTAGGGGACGCGGGTGAAGGTCTTCGGGTCGCAGACCTCGGTGTAGACGACGTCCTGCCAGCAGAGCATGCCGCTGGTCTGCTCGGAGCCAGCCACGTTCATCCAGGGCGTGATCTCGGCCATCGAGCCGGAGTCGTAGACCTTGCCGTTGAAGGCCTTCTCGATCCGGTCCTTCACGCCGGGCACGGAGGCGCCCGGCTCGCCGGAGAAGAACAGCCGCTTGATCCCGAACTCCTTGGGATCGACTCCCTCCTTCTCCGCCACCTCGGCGAGGTAGAGGGCGAAGGACGGCGTCCCGTAGAACGCCTGCGGCTTCATGATGTTCATCCACTGCACCGCGCGGGCGGACATCCCCGGCGCCCCCGCGCCGAACGGGAACGCCTTGCAGCCCAGCCGCTCCGATCCGGCAAGCACCCCCCAACTGCCCAGGTAGAGGCTGAAGATGGCGGCGACGAAGACCATGTCGCCCGGGCGGATGCCCATCCCGTACATGATCCGCGCGTGCGCGTTGGCGATGTTGCGCCAATCGTCGCGACCGACGGCGAAGGCCGTCGGACGGCCGGTGGTGCCCGAAGTCCCGTGGACGTGGAAGACCTCGGACGAGGGAATGCACAGGTAGTCGCCGAACGGCGGGTTCTCCTCCTGCGCCTTGCGCAGGTCGGTCTTCTTGATCACCGGGCACTTGCTCTCGAAGTCCTCCAGCGACCGGATCTGGTCGGGGTGGAACCCGGCCTCGTCCCACTTCTTCCGGTAGAAGGGCGCCTTCTCGTACGCGTAGCGGCAGACCTGCCGCAGGCGCTCCACGATGGCGCGCTCGCGGTCCCCGGCCGGCATCGTCTCGCGCCTGGGGAACCAGTACCGGTTGCCGGACTCCGGGCGATAGGCATGGTCGTAGCGCGGAGGCCACGACCAGTATTCCATCTCGGCCATTGTCGACCCCGTAGTCGCGGCCGCCGAAGGCGGCTTGGCGACTATCTCCGAGCAAAACCATTCAACAGCACGACGTGTCCTATCGGGCGCCGCGCTCTTTCACCAGCCGCCGCACCGTCTCGACGATCACATTCGGTGGTGTGTCCTGGAGCAGGATCTCGGCGACACCCATCTTCTTCAGCGCGACGATGTCCTCGTCGGGGATCACGCCGCCGCCGAGAAGGATGATGTCGTCCACACCACGTTCTCGAAGACGCTTCATGATCCGGGGGAACGCGGTCATGTGGGCCCCGGAGAGCAGGCTGACGCCCAGCACGTCGACGTCCTCCTGCACCGCGGCATCGACCACCTCCTCGGGCGTGCGGTGCAGCCCCGTGTAGATCACGTCCATGCCCGCATCGCGCAGGCAGCGGGCGACCACCCGAACGCCCCGATCGTGGCCGTCCAGGCCCACCTTGGCCATCAACACCCGGATGTTCTCAGCCATCATGGCCTCCGCCCCGGCCGGCACCAGTTGCGCATGCGGAATCCGCATACGAGAACGTCGTCTTACGCACTTCAAGATCAGTGTCAAGGCGCGGGAAGTCAGAGGGGCCAGCCGTCCGACGCGATGCTCGCCCGGCCGACGACGAACGTCTCGCATGCGAACTGCGCATGCGAAATCGCGCAGCCTGGAAGCGGCATCCCCTCCGATGTGCTATCCTTCGCTGGTGGCGAGCCCTCCTCCGACCCTGATCGATCAGGCGTACGAAGCGATGCTGGCGGCCATCTGCGACGGACGGCTCGCCCCTTCGCAGCGGATCAACCAGGACGACCTCGCCACCAGCCTGGGCATCTCGCGGCAGCCGGTGGGTCAGGCGTTGTCGCTCCTCAAATGGCAGGGCTTCGTGCGCGACACCGGCCGCCGCGGGCTGATCGTCGCGCCCATCGATCCGGACTTCTTCCGCGCCATCTACCAGCTGCGCGAGGCGCTCGATTCGCTGGCCGCCAGCCTCGCGGCGCGGCGCTGCACGCGCGCCGACGCGGCGGAGGGGCGCAAGCTCCTGGCCGAAGGCAGGGCCACGCTGCGCTCCGGACGGGTCGAGGCGCTGATCGACGCCGACATGCGGTTCCACATCTGGATCTGCGGCGTCGCCGGCAACCCGCTGCTCTCCGAGGCGATGCGCCTCTACTGGAACCACCTCCGCCGCGCCATGGGCGAGGTGCTGCGCGACCCCGCCGCGCAGAAGCGGGTCTGGGAAGAGCACGAAGAGGTGCTGCGCGCCATCGCGTCCCGCGATCCGGCGGTTGCCTCCCGGCGCGCGACGGAGCATGCGCGCCAGGCCGCACAGACCATGGCCAAAGCCATGGCGGCGCCCTCGGCCAAGGCGCTGCGCGGCATCATCCCGCTCCGGCCCGTCCGCGAGGCCAAGAGCCGCGGACGCTAGACAGAGGAGGACCCATGACCGCCCCTCCGCTGGCGGCCTGGGACGACGCCGAGCGCGCCTGGCGCAAGGGCTGAAGGTCGCAAGGCCCCGAATTTTCCAATCAGGGTTGATCCGTCGCGCGCACTCGGGGCAAGATGCGCGTCGCTCGACAACCCGCGGGGGGAATCCTCTCATGTTGAAACCAATCACCACGTGTGCGCTCGTTCTCGCTCTTCTGTTCGCCGCCCGCGCCAGCGCCGAGACGCGCTGCGAGCGCATCCTCAAGAGGCTCGGCGACCGCCTCGCCCCAGACGCGACCTGCGTGGAGAGCCCGGACTTGACCACCAACAACCCGAACACCACGGCCACCAACAACTCCATCGCTGGGCTTCCGCCAGGCGCCTTCACGCCGCAGACCGACCGCACCGTAATCGCGCCGGACCCGACGAACAAGACGCCGATCACCAAGGCGGTCCCCGGCGTCCAGATCAACGGCCGCATCGTCACGGATCCGAAGCTCGACTGCACGTTCACCCTCGGCGTCAATCCGCCGGCGGACTGCCAGGCGCGCTTCCTCCTCCGCCTGCCCGACGACTGGAACGGCCGGCTGGTGGTGGCCGGAGCTTCGGGCACGCGCAGCGAGTTCAACGGCGACTTCGCCTGGAGCGACTACGTAGTGCAGAAGGGGTACGCGTACGCCTCGCAGAACAAGGGCGTCTTCAACCTCAGGATCACCAGCCTGGCGTCGGCCACGCCGCCGACCCCCAACTCGTGCCGGCTGAACCCGTCCTCGACCGTCTGGGTCGAGTTCTACGACAACGATCCCGGGCAGCAGTTTACCCGCTGGGCGGTGTTCATGGCGGAGGCCGCGCGCCTCGGCCGGCGCGGAGCGCAGGCGCACTACGGATCTCCGCCGAAGCAGACGTACGCCGTGGGCACCTCGAACGGCGGCTACCAGGTGCGGCGCGCGGTCGAGTCGTATCCCGAGCTGTTCGACGGCGGCGTGGACTGGGAGGGCACGTTCGTCGACGACGAGACGCCGAACCTCCTCGCGGATCTACCGCCCGCCATCCTGAACTTCTCCGACTACGTCGCTTCGGGCCGGGATCCCAACAGCACGGCCGCGAAGAACATCCGCGCCGCCGGCTATCCGCCGGACATCGTGATCGGCACCACCTCGCTCTGGACCAACTACTCGAACAGCTTCTGGGAAGTGACCCAGTGCCAGTGGCAGAAGCGGCTCGATCCGACCTACGACACGTATGGCACGACTCCGGCCGGCCGGCCGGACGGGAACACCGGAACCTACAACTATACGGCGCGGCGATCGGTCAGCGACGTGGCCGCGCAGCTGGAAGCGTTCGAGACCACCGGCCGGATCCGGCGGCCCCTGATCACGGTCGCGGGCACCATGGACGCGCTGCTCCCCATCGACCACCACGCGCGCGCGTATGCACGCAAGGTGGCCGCGGCCCGGTGGGAGAGCGGAGACGACGACGACGAGTGCGAGCGAAAGGCGCCCTACCGCCTGTACGAAGTGCAGAACGGCAACCACATCGAGACCTACAAGCCGCCCGGCGCCCCGCCCACCCCGACGTTCCCGCAGCTCGAGTTCATCGAGCCGCACGCGCAGAAGGCCTTCGACCTGCTGGTCGACAGCGTCGAACGCCGGAAGAACCTGCCGCCCTCGCAGTGCATCCCGCGCGGCGGCGCGATCTCGGCCAGCCCGGCGCAGCCCGGCCATTGCGCGAACCTGTTCGAGCCTTAGCGCGGGCGCGCCCGCCTCTACCGCGTCGAGTCGCGCAAGCTGACGTTGGTCAGCCGAAGCTGGTTCGGGATGTAGGGGGGGTTGCATTTCGCCCCCCGGTCCCGCTCTACTTGCGTCATGGCGACCATCGAGCGCCACATCACCAGGGAGATCTTCGGCCTCGACGGCTCCACCAGCTGCCGGGAAGCGGCTCGGCTGATGGCGGAAAAGCGCATCGGAGCGGTGGCCGTCCGGCAAGGAGGACGCTTCATCGGGCTCGTCACCGAGCGGGACCTGGTCTACGACGTTCTCGCCAGCGGCGCCCCCTGCGACCACCCGATCGCGGAGGTGATGCGCCGCGACCTCCCGGTGATCGCTCCGGACTGCTCGGAGACGCAGTGCGCCGACCTGATGCGGGTCAACTTCACCCGGCACCTGCTCGTGGCCGACAAGGGCGACGTGGTGGGCATCATCTCCATGCGCGACCTCGTCGAGCTGATGCTCGACGAAAAGCAGTGGCTAATCGACGAGCTGCAGATCTACATCAGCGGCCGGTAAAGGCGCGGCGGCGGGGCCCCATGAACGTGGCGGTCCTGAAAGAAAGCGTCGCTGGCGAGAGGCGGGTCGCTGCGGTCCCGGCCACGGTGGAGAAGCTCGCGGGCGCCGGCCTTGCGGTGCAGGTCGAGCGCGGAGCCGGGCTCGCTTCCGGCTTCCCCGACGCGGAGCTCGAGAAGGCCGGCGCGAAGGTCGTGGAACGGCCGGAGACGCTGCTCGGAGCCGGGGATCTGGTCCTCCGGGTTCAGCGCCCTTCCCTGCAAGAGCTCGACCGGCTGCCGGAGGGAACGGTCCTCGTCGCCTCCAGCCTCCAGGCGCGGGGAGAGCAGTGGCTGCACGAGGGGTGGAAGCGTCGCAGGATCAGCGCGCTCTCCCTCGACCTTTTGCCGCGGATCGCGCGCGCACAGAGCATGGACGTGCTCAGCTCGATGGCCAACATCGCCGGCTACAAGAGCGTGCTGGTCGCCGCCAACGCGCTGGCCAAATTCTTCCCCATGCTGATGACCGCCGCGGGCACCGTCCTGCCCGCCAAGGTGTTCGTGCTCGGCGCCGGCGTGGCGGGACTGCAGGCGATCGCCACCGCGCGGCGGCTGGGAGCGCTGGTGAGCGCCTTCGACGTCCGCGCCGCCGTCAAGGAGCAGGTGGAGAGCCTGGGCGCGCGGTTCGTCGGCGCGGGCCTCTCGGACCACGCCGAGGACGCCAAAGGTTACGCCAAGGAGGTCTCGGCCGACGCGGCCCGCAGGGAGCGCGAGATCCTGCTCGAGGAGCTGAAGGCGACCGACGCCTGCATCACCACCGCCCTGATCCCCGGCAAGCGCGCCCCGGTGCTGATCACGGCGGAGATGGTGCGGGCGATGCGGCCGGGCTCGGTGATCGTCGATCTCGCCGCCGAGCAGGGAGGCAACTGCGAGCTGACCCAGCCGGGCAAGCAGGTCGACGTGGACGGCGTCACCATCTTCGGGCCGGTGAATCTCGTCAGCGAGATGGCGCTGCAGGCCTCCCAGCTCTACGCGCGCAACGTCCTCAGCCTGGTCCTCCACCTCTACGATCGCAAGGCCGGGAGGGTCTCCCTCGACCTCGCCGACGAGATCGTCAAAAGCTGTCTGATCGCGCACGCCGGGGAGGTGCTCCAGCCGGCGTGAAGGAGGACCCATGATCGATCTCGGGCTGATCGGCGACCTGTACGTCTTCGTGCTGGCGGGGTTCCTCGGCTACCAGGTCATCTCGCGGGTCTCGCCGCTCCTCCACACGCCGTTGATGTCGGCCACCAACGCGATCTCGGGCATCTCGCTGGTGGGCTCCCTGGTGGTGGCGGGGGCGGGCTATAGCGAGGTGAGCACCGCCCTCGGCTTCATCGCGGTGACCTGCTCCACGATCAACGTGGTGGGCGGCTTCCTCATCACCGACCGCATCCTCAAGATGTTCCGGCCGGCCAGCCGGGACAAGTAGCATGCGCCGGGACCTGCTCCAGCTCTTCTACCTGCTCTCCGCCATCCTCTTCGTCCTCGGCCTCCGGGGGCTGAGCCACCCGAGGACCGCGCGGCGCGGGATGTTCCTCGCCGAGCTCGGGATGCTGCTCGCCGTCGTCGGCTCGCTCTTGCACCACGAGATCATCGATTACCGGTTCATCGCCGCCGGGCTGGTCCTCGGGACGGCGATCGGCGTGCCGATGGCCATCTGGATCCCCATGACCGCCGTCCCGCAGCGGACCGCGCTGTCGCACTCGTTCGGCGCGCTGGCGGCGGCGCTGATCGGCATCTCCGAGTACTACCGCCATGGCGCGGCGCTCGGCTCGGTGCGCGTCGGCGTGATCGGTGTCGAGGTGATGCTCGGCTCCTTGACCTTCACCGGCAGCCTGATGGCCGCAGGCAAGCTGCAGGGGATGATCCGCGGCTACCCCATCACCTACCGGGGCCAGAACTTCACCAATTTCATGGTGCTGGGAGCGATGCTCGCGCTGATCGTGGCGCTGATGGTCTTCCCGAGCTCCACCGCGGCGTTCTACTCGATGGTCGGCCTGGCCGTCTTCTTCGGCGTCTTCCTCGTCCTGCCCATCGGCGCGGCGGACATGCCGGTGGTGATCGCGCTGCTCAACTCGTACGCCGGCCTCACCGACGCCGCGATGGGCTTCATGCTGGACAACAAGATCCAGATCATCACCGGCTCGCTGGACGGATCCTCCGGCTTCATCCTCTCCATCTTGATGTGCAAGGCGATGAACCGCTCGATCACCAACGTGCTGTTCGGCGCCTTCGGCAAGATCCAGGAGAAGCCGGCGGAGCTGGAGGGGAAGAAGCCCATCCGGCAAGTCTCGATCGAGGAAGCGGCAGAGATCCTCGGGACCTCGCGCTCGGTGGTGTTCGTCCCGGGCTACGGGATGGCGGTCTCGCAGGCGCAGCATCGCGTGCGGGAGGTCGCCGACGTGCTGAAGAACAAAGGCGCGCAGGTCCGCTACGGCATCCACGCGGTCGCCGGCCGGATGCCCGGGCACATGAACGTGCTGCTCGCGGAGGCCAACGTCCCCTACGACGAGCTGTACGACATGGACCAGATCAACTCGCAGTTCCCGGAGACCGACGTGGCGGTGGTGGTGGGCGCCAACGACGTGGTCAACCCGGCCGCCAAGCGCACGCCGGGCAGCCCGATCTACGGGATGCCCATCCTGGAGGTGGAGAAGGCCCGCGTGGTGATCGTCTGCAAGCGGAGCCTCGCCGCCGGGTTTGCCGGGATCGACAACGAGCTCTACTACGGGGACAAGACGCTGATGTTGTTCGGCGACGCCAAGGAAACGATGATCAAGCTCACGGCCGCGCTGAAGGCTTAGCCGCTGGCGAGCAGCTCCGCGCGAATCACCTCGTCCAGCTTGGCGAGCACCTCTTCGCTCCTGCGCCCTTCCTGGTCGTTCCAGTTCACCACCGCACAATGGCAGCCGTACCCGCCCATCGGGCAGGCGGGGACGCCGAGCCGCTCGCCCACCGAGCGCAACGCCTGGTGGTACAGCGCGTCGTCGTCGCCCGCGGCCTCGAGCAGCGCTCCGGTCATGCAGTAGCTTCCGCCCGGATCGCGCTCCAGGAGCTGCGTCCAGCCGTGCTGCGAGAGCAGATCCCGCGCCGTCGAGAGCAGCCGCACCGCCGGGACGTTGCTCTCCCTCGGGATCGAATCGATGTACCGGTCGATGTGCGACTGGAACTCCGGTTCGCCCCCGACGAACTGCATTCCGACCCCCGGCTCGAGCTCTTGCGCGCGCAGGAGCGCCTGCGCGGGCGTGCGCACGTGGATCACCCGCGCGTGGACCGGAACCGGCCGGTCCTCGTGGGGCAGATCGAGCGAAAGCGAGAGCACCGCGCCCACCGGGACGGTGGTGTCGGTGCGGACGAACATGCCGGTGGTGCTGATGTTGGTCGCCTCACCGGCGAAGTAGCCGGGAACGCCGACCAGCGAGACCTTCACGTTTGCGGGATAACGCGGGGCCGAAGCTGGACGATGCTGCATCTGCTTCGGTCGTACCGGCGGGGCCCGGTAGGATTCAAGGCGCGCAGGTGCGGAAGCCAGCCAGCACGTCGCGGCGATCGGGCGGATAGAAGTTGCGCCAGGTGTTGCGCAGCAGCCTGCCGCGCGTGACCCAGCAGCCGCCGCGCAGCACCTTGTGCGGCGAGGAGAACCACGGCTCCGAGTACTCCTTGTACGGATCGGCGACGAACCCCGGGTACGGCTTGAAATCGGTCGCGGTCCACTCCCAGACGTTGCCGATCATCTGCCGGCAGCCGCAGGCGCTGTCGCCCTCGGGATGCTCGGCGACGTCCACCGGTCCCCCCGCGCGCCCGTCCAGGTTCGCGTGCCGTTCCTCGAGCGGGCCGTCGCCCCAGGGGTATCGCCGCTTGGCCGGCGTCGCCGCCGCCAGCTCCCATTCGGCCTCGGTGGGCAGCCGGCGGCCGGCCCAGTTGCAGAACGCCTCCGCCTCGTACCAGCAGACGTGGATCACCGGCTCGTGCGGAGCCGGCGGCCGGCGCTGGTCGTAGCGGCGCACCTGCCCGTCCTCGTCCCAGTACACGGGCCGGAGCGCGCCGGACTGTTCCCGCCAGCGCCAGCCCTCCTCGCTCCAGAGCCGCCGGTCGCGGTAGCCGCCATCCCGGACGAACGAGGCGTATTCGGCGTTGGTGACCGGGGCCCGCGCGATGCGGAAGGAGGGCACCACGATCGCGTGGGCCCACTTCTCGTTGTCGAAGACGAACTTCTCTCCCGCGCTGGCGCCCAGCATGAACCGGGCACCGGAAACGCTCGCGTCGCCGGGCAGCGGGCCCACCCCGGTCCGCGGCCTGCGCGCGCGCAGCGGCGGCTCGGGGTACCCGAGCGTCTGCCGGGTATACGCGAACGCCTCGCCGTGCATGTCCTCGTGGAAAAGCACCAGGCGGTGGAAGTACGCGGCGTCGTCCGGCGGCGATCCCAGCACCTCCAGCGACCGCTCCAACGTCTCCGCCAGGTAGCGCAGCACCCGGGGGCGGGGCAAGAGCGGCAGATCCCAGCGGGTGTCGTGCGCGACCTTCGCCGAGTCGTAGAGCGCATCGACGCCTTCGATCTCCGGCGCGCGGCCCCGGGCATGGCGCAGCGTCCAGAGCTCCTGGAACCAGGCGAGGTGCCCCACCTCCCAGATGATGGGGTTCACGATCGCGAGGCGTGGCCCCATCCACTGCGCGCCCTCCAGGTCCGCGACCAGCTCGAGGGTGCGCGCGCGGGCGTCGCGCAGAGCGGCAGCCAGTGGATCCATGCCGGCGACCAGCATAGTCTGCGGGGCCGTGCGCGTCGCGCTGATCTGTCCCGCGCCAAGAGGATCGCGCCTCGGCAACCGCGTCACGGCCCTGCGCTGGCAACGGATGCTGAGCAAGCTCGGGCATCAGGCGTTCATCGCCACCGGCGGCACCTCCCGCCGCTGCGACCTGTTGATCGCGCTGCACGCCGGGAGATCCGCCGAGGCGGTGCGGCTCTCGCGCGAGGAGCATCCGCGGCGCCCGCTGGTCGTTGCGCTCACCGGCACCGACCTCTACAACGACATCCACCAGGACCCGCGGGCGCGCCGATCGCTGGAGCTGGCCGGCTGGCTGATCGTGCTCCACGACGAGGCCGCCCGCGCCTTGCCGGCTTCGCAGCGGCGGAAGGCGCGCGTGGTTCCCCAGTCGGCGCCTGTGGTGCGGCGCAAGCCGAAGCCGGACCGGGGCGTCTTCGAGGTGGCGGTGGTGGCGCACCTGCGCGAGGTCAAGGATCCGCTGCGGACGGGGCTCGCGGTCCGCCGGCTGCCGGCAGGCTCGCGCATCCAGGTCGTGCACGCCGGCAAGGCCCTGACGTCGAAGATGCGGCGCGCCGCGTTGCGCGAGCAGCGCGAGAACCCGCGATACCGCTGGCTGGGGGAGCTGCCGCGCTGGAAGGCGCGGCGCCTGATCGCGCGCGCGCGGCTCTTGGCGGTCACCTCCGAGACGGAGGGGGGCGCCAACGTCCTCTCCGAGGCCCTGGCGGCGGGCACCCCCGTGATCGCCACGCGCATCGACGCGGCCGAAGCGATCCTGGGCCGCTCCTACCCGGGACTGTTCCCGGTGGGATCGACGGACGCACTCGCGCGCCTGCTCTCCCGCGCCGAACGCGAGCCGGGGTTCCTCGCCGATCTGCGCCGGCGGTGCCGGGCGCGCCGCGGAGTGGTATCTGAACGTCGCGAGATGTCCGCGCTGCGGGACCTTCTGCACGAGGTCGCCCGGGCGCGGGTCCGTGGGAAGGAAGGAGGTCGGGGATGACCTTCGACGCGATCGTGATCGGGAGTGGCCAGGCCGGCGTCCCGCTCGCCGCCCGGCTCGCGGCTGCCGGGAAGCGCGTGCTGCTCGCCGAGCGCGGCGAGCTCGGCGGCACCTGCACCAACACCGGCTGCACGCCCACCAAGTCGATGATCGCGAGCGCGCGCGCCGCGCACGTGGCGCGGACCGCTGGCCGGCTCGGCGTCCGCGCCGGACCGGTCCAGGTGGACCTTTCGGCGGTGGTGGACCGCAAGGATTCGATCGTGCGCAGGTGGCGGGAGAGCGTGGAGAAGCGGCTGAAGGCGGATCGGCTCACGGTCATCCGCGGCCACGCGCGCTTCGTCGGCGAGCGGAAGGTCGAGGTCGCCGGCGAGGTGCACACGGCGGAGATCGTGATCGTCAACGTCGGGGCGCGGCCGCTCTTGCCGCCCATCCCGGGGCTCGAGCAGGTGCGCGCGCTCGACAACGGGTCGCTCATGCGGCTGCGCGAGCTGCCGGCGCACCTGCTCGTCCTCGGCGGCGGATACATCGGCTGCGAGCTCGGGCAGATGTTCCGCCGGTTCGGGTCCCGCGTGACCATCGCCGACCAGGGCGATCACCTCCTGGCCCGCGAGGACCCGGAGTTCTCCTCCGTCGTCGAGGACGTCTTCCGCCGGGAGGGCATCGAGCTCCTCCTGGGCACGAAGACCACGCGCGTCTCGCAGCGCGGCGGCGAGATCGCCCTGGAGCTGGGAGGCGGCAAGGAGGTGCGCGGCTCGCACCTCTTGGTCGCCGTGGGCCGCCGCCCCAATACCGACGACCTCGGCTGCGACAAGGCCGGTGTCGCGCTCGATCCCAAGGGATTCATCGAGGCGGACGATCAGTACCGGACGAAAGCGACGGGGGTCTACGCGGTGGGTGACGTCCTGGGCGGGCCGCAGTTCACGCACACGAGCTGGGACGATCACCGGCTGCTCTTCGACATCCTGCTCGGGCAGGGAAAGCGGACCCGGCGCGACCGGCTCATTCCGTACACCGTCTTCACCGACCCGCAGGTCGCCGGCGTCGGGCTGACCGAGAAGGAGGCGCGCCAGAAAGGGGTCACGTTCGAGGCCGCCAGCATGCCCTTCGGCGACGTCGCCCGGGCCATCGAGCTGGACGAGACCGCCGGGCAGATGAAGGTCCTGGTGGACCCGAAGTCGGAGCGCGTCATCGGCGCCACCATCGCCGGAGCGGAGGCCGGCGAGCTGATCCACGTCTTCGTCACCGCCATGCAGGCCGGCGCCTCCGCCCGGGCCATCGTGGACGCCGAGTTCGTCCATCCCACCTTCTCCGAGGGCGTCCAGTCGCTGGTGATGAAGCTCGACCGGTTCGCGCTCCACTGAGTCGAATCGCCGGCTCCGGAATCAAAGAGGCATGTTCGAGGCCCAGCAATTCCTGGCAGCGCACGGAACCGTGGTTCTGTTCGCCCTGGTGTTCGCCAGCGGTCTGGGCCTCCCGGTGCCCGCGCCTCCGGTGCTGCTGGCCGCGGGAGTGCTGGCCGGTTCGGGAAGGTTCTCGCTCACCGCGGTCCTCGGCGGGTCGCTCCTGGCGCTGCTCCTGACCGACCTGATCTGGTACCAGCTCGGCCGGTCCTACGGCCGGCGGATCCTGGCGCTCCTCTGCCGCATCTCGCTGGAGCCCGACTCCTGCGTGCAGCGGACCGAGGGCGTGTTCACCCGCCGCCAGGAGATCACCATCCTGATCTCGAAGTTCGTCCCCGGCCTCAAGACCGTGGCGCCGCCCCTCGCGGGCATGCTGCGGATGCGCCTTGCGTCCTTCGTTGCGTTCGACGCGGTCGGGACCCTCCTCTGGGCCGGCTCGTTGATGGCGGTGGGATTCCTCTTCAGCGACCAGGTGGCCCGGGCCGCGCGGCTGAGCGGATGGATCCTGGCGGCGGCCGGCCTGCTGTTCGCCGGCTGGCTTGGCTGGAAGTACTTCGACCGCTGGCGGTTCTTGCGGCGGATCCGGATCGCGCGCGTGACGCCGGAGGAGCTGCGGCAGAAGCTCCAGGCCGGCAGCGGCGTGGTGGTGGTGGACCTGCGCGGCTCGGCGGAGAAGTTGGTCGACGCCGTGAAGCTGCCGGGGGCCTTGCAGATGTCCCCCGACGAGCTGCAGCGGCGCTACACCGAGATTCCCGCGGATCGGGAGCTGGTCCTGTACTGCAGCTGCCCGAGCGAAGCCGCGGCGGCGAGCGTCGCGCTCCAGCTCAGACAGCGTGGGTTGACGCGGGTCCGGCCGCTCCTGGGCGGGCTCGACGCATGGCGCGCCCGCGGATACCCGCTGGAGCCGATCCAGCAGACACCCCTGGCCGTCGCGCTCGCCGCCTCCTAGCCGACTTTTCTTACGTTTGCCGCCTGGGGCCCCTTGGGCCCCTGCTGCACGTCGAACTCGACCTTCTGGCCTTCAGCCAGGCTCCGGAATCCCTCCGCCTGGATCGCGGTGTGATGTACGAAGACGTCCTTGCCGCCTCCGTCCGGCGTGATGAACCCGAAGCCCTTGGCGTCATTGAACCACTTCACGGTGCCTGTTGCCATTCGAGAACTCCCCGGCGCCGATCTTCCGCGCCGCAGTCGCCGGGATGCTAACGCACCCGCGGCAGGATGCTTCTCTGGTTCAGTCGAGGTGCACGCATCTGAGCACTTCCTTGAACCGGGGGTCGGAGCGGAGCTGCTCGTAGGCGGGGTCGATCTTGACCATCAAGAGCGCCGGGTCGCGCTGGTCGCACGCCTTCCGGAGCTGCGCGAAGGCCTTGTCCTTCTCGCCGAGTTCTCCCCAGATTCCGCCCAGATACGTGGGCGAGACAAACTCTTTTTTTGGGGAGCCGGCTTCCAGATCGCGCACGATCGCCAGCGCCTCGGGGCGCCGCCCGGCCTTGAGCAGGATGTGGGCTCGAAAAATTTGCAGCGTGGACGGATTGTGGGGCAGCTTGTCCACTTCCGCGAGCGCCGCGTCGGTATTGCCCTGGAGGCAATAGAGGTAGGCGAGCCCGCCCCGCGCGGGCGGAAACGCGGGGTCCAACTCGAGCGCCCTCCGGAACAGCTCCAGCGCTCCGTCGAAGTCGCGGTCGTGGTGCAGCCGGGCCTCCGCCACGGCGTTGATGATGATCGGCGACATCGGGTCGTCACGGAGCGCGCGCTCGTACTCGGCGCGGGCCTCCGACAGCCGTCCCGCGATCACGAGCTCGTCCCCGAGCCATTTGCGCGCCATCGCGTATCCGGGTCTCAGCTCCAGCGCCTTCTGGAATTCCTTCACCGCCCCGGCGTAGTCGTAGCTGTACCGGGCGACCAGCCCGAGCGAGGCGTGCGCCTCCGCCAGATCCGGGTCGAGGTCCAGCGCCTTCAGCGCGGCCTGCCTGGCCTTGGGCAGCACGGAGGCGACCGGCGGAACTTCGTAGTCGTACTGGAGGGCAAGGGCATCGGCCAGGCCGGCGTAGGCGAGCGCATAGCCGGGATCCTCGCGGATCGCCTGCTGGAAGTAGCCCGCGGCCTGCCGGATCGCCTCGCGGGTGCGCTTGTTCCAGAGATACCGGCCGCGCAGGTAGAGGTCGTGCGCCACCGTGTTCGCCGTGCCCTGCTTCATCGGGATCAGTTTGCGCTGCAGCGCGCCGGCGATGCTCCTCGCGATCTCGTCCTCCACCGCGAAGATGCTCTTCAGCTCCCGGTCGTAGGTCTTCGACCAGAGGTGGTAGCCGTCGCTGACGCTGATCAGCTGCGCGGTGACCCGCAGTGCGTTGCCCTCGCGCCGGACGCTGCCTTCGAGCAGCGTGTTCACGTTCAGGTCGGCGCCGATCTGCCGGACTCCCTCGGATTTCCCGCGCAGCGCATAGACCGCCGTGCGCGACGCCACGCGCAGCCCCTCGATGTTGGCCAGGGCGTTGGTCAGCTCCTCGGTGATCCCGTCGGAGAAGTACTCGTTCTCCTTCTGCCCGCTGATGTTCACGAAGGGCAGCACGGCGATGGAAGGCGTCGCGGCCACCGCGGCCGGGACGGCAGGCCTCGGCTTGTCGCCGCGGAACGCGAACCAGTACAGCGCGGCCGGCACCGCCCCGAGCACGGCGATCGCCACCACCAGGACGGCGGGATGCAGCCCTGCCTGCCGGGCCGTCGCCGGGTCGGTCCGCTCGATGCGGCCGCCGCGCACGTCGAAGATCCAGGCCAGCGTGACCACCACCGGGAAGCCCAGGGCGAGCGCGACCACCACGTACGAGAGCACCGCCTCGGGCCAGTGGAGCCCGTGCATCACGGGCTCGATCACCTGGAGGACCGCGAAGGCCACGATGCCGTAGGCGATCAGAGCCCGGAAGACGCGCCGTCTTTTCAGCTCCGCGAATAGCGCCAGGTCCACGCGCGAAGCGTAGCAAGGGGGGATGGCCCGGTCCAACCGCCGGCGTGGGGTCCTGAAGGCGGGGTCAGACCGCTGGCGCTCCGTCCGAGAAGCTGGCCTCCGCGGCCGCCTCCTCCGTCTCGGCCTTGAGATCGTCGTGGTGCTCCATGAACCGGACGCAGGCGTTCCAACGCAGGATCGCGTCGTCGTTGCCGGCCGGGCTCACGGTCATCGCCTTGGCGTAGCAGTCGAGCGCCTCGGCGAAGAAGGCGGACGCGACGCTGTGGTGCGCTCCCCGCCGGAGCTGCGCCTTCCCCCAGCGCTCGGCGATCACGCCCGCGTAGTAGGACCGGTCGTAGCTCTGCTGCAGCTTGACCAGCACCCGATTCGCGTCGCCCATGTTCACCTCGGGATGGCGGCCGAACTGGTCGGTGACGGCCAGGAGCAGCATGGCGAGGACCTCCTGGTTCCCCGGGTCCACCTGGAGGATGTCCTGGCAGATGCTCGCCGCCTCCTCCGGCTCGTTGAGCAGCCGGTACCGCTCCGCCTTGTCGATGGCCCTGGGAATGGCCGCCGTGGAGATCCGCTTCAGCTCGAACATGGCCGCGCCCCTTCGTAGATGAGCGATCAGTTTCCGCCCAGGAGCCGGAAGAGCCTCCGGAGCGGATCGTACGCGTCCACCACCCTCTCCTTGAGAGGGATGATGGCGTTGTCCGTGATGTTGATCTCCTCCGGACAGACCCGGGTACAGCACTTGGTGATGTTGCAGAACCCGATCCCCTGCGCCTCGCTCAGCTCCTCGCGCCGGTCCTCGACGTCGAGGGGATGCATCTCCAGGGCGGCCACGTAGGCGAAGAACCGCGGCCCGATGAACCTCTCCTGGAGGTGGTGCTCCCGCAGGACGTGGCAGACGTCCTGGCAGAGGTAGCACTCGATGCACTTGCGGAACTCCTGCACGCGCTCGATGTCCTCCTGGGCCATGCGCCAGGTGCCGTCGGGCGCGTCGGGAGGGCGCGGCTTGAACTTCCGGATCCGCTTCTTCACCTGGTAGTTCCAGGAGACGTCGGTGACCAGGTCCTTGATCGGCGTGAACGTCTTCATCGGCGCCACCGCCACCGGCCGCGCAAGGTCCAGATCGGAGAGGCGCGTCATGCACATCAGCCGCGGCAGGCCGTTGATCTCCGCCGAGCAGGACCCGCACTTCCCCGCCTTGCAGTTCCAGCGCACCGCCAGATCCGAGGCCTGGTCGGCCTGGATTTGGTGGATGGCGTCGAGCACCACCATGCCTTCGGACACCTCGGTCTGGTAGTCCTGGAAGGCGCCTCCTGCCGCGTCGCCGCGCCAGATGGAGAAGGTGGCGTTCATTTCATCTCCTCGATCACCTGCTTCAGCTCCCCTGGAAGCGGCGGGATCGGCCGCCGTTCGATGCGCATCGCGCCGTCGGCACCCTTCACCGCCACCACGTTGACCTTGCCGAACGCGGGATCCGCCCGGGGCAGGTCGTCGCGGAAGTGCGCCCCGCGGCTCTCCTTGCGCTCCAGCGCGGAGCGCGCGACGGCCTCGGAGACCGTGAGCAGGTTCGCAAGGTCGAGCGCGGTATGCCAGCCGGGGTTGTAGGCGCGGTTTCCGTTCACGCGCATCCTTGCCGCTCGCGCCCGAAGCTTCCCCAGCTGCTCCAACGCCAGCGCCATCTCGCTCTCGCGCCGCACGATGCCGACCATGTCCTGCATCATCTCCTGCAGGTCGTGCTGGATGCGGTAAGGCGCCGCTCCCTGGTCGCTGTCCTCGCCCTCGAACGGCGCCAGGGCGGCGCGGGCCGCCGCCTCCACCTGCGCCTCGTCGATTCGCCCGGCGCGGTGGTCCCCGGCGAATCGGGCCGCGTGCGCGCCGGCGCGCTGGCCGAAGACCAGCAGGTCCGAGAGCGAGTTTCCACCCAGCCGGTTCGCGCCGTGCAGGCCCGCCGCGCACTCGCCCGCGGCGAAGAGGCCGGGCACGGAGGACATCTGCGTCTCGGCGTCGACCCGGACGCCGCCCATCACGTAGTGCGTGGTGGGGCCGACCTCCATGGGCTGCCGGGTGATGTCGATGTCCGCCAGCTTGAGGAACTGGTGGTACATGCTCGGCAGCTTCTTGCGGATGACTTCCCCGGCGTCGGGCAGCTTCCGCTTGATCCAGGAGATGTCGAGGAAGACGCCGCCGTGCGGGCTGCCGCGCCCGGCGCGGATCTCGCGCATGATGCAGCGGGCGACGTGGTCGCGGGTGAGGAGCTCAGGCGGACGGCGCGCGCTCTTGTCCCCCTGCGTGTAGCGCCAGCCCTCCTCCTCGTTGTCGGCGGTCTGGCTCCGGTAGTTCTCCGGGATGTCGTCGAAGAGGAAGCGCTTTCCCTCCTTGTTCAGGAGCACCCCGCCCTCCCCGCGCACGCCCTCGGTGACGAGGATGCCCTGCACGCTGGGCGGCCAGACCATCCCGGTGGGGTGGAACTGGACGAACTCCATGTCCATCAGCTCGGCGCCGGCGTCGTAGGCCAGCGCGTGCCCGTCGCCCGTGTATTCCCAGCTGTTGCTGGTGATGCGGTAGGCGCGGCCGATCCCGCCGGTGGCGAGCACCACCGCGCCGGCGCGGAAGAGATGCAACAGGCCGCGCTCGCGGTCGTACGCGAGCGCGCCGGATACGCGGTCCCCGTCCTTGAGGAGCGCCACCACCGTGCGCTCCATGTGCACGTCGATGCCCTGGTGGACGCCGTGGTCTTGTAGCGTCCGGATCATCTCCAGCCCGGTGCGGTCGCCCACGTGCGCGAGCCGGGGATAGCGGTGTCCGCCGAAGTTCCTTTGCAAGATTCGGCCGTCCTTGGTGCGATCGAAGAGCGCGCCCCAGGCCTCCAGCTCGCGCACCCGGTCGGGCGCCTCCTTGGCGTGCAGCTCCGCCATGCGCCAGTTGTTGACGTACTGCCCGCCGCGCATGGTGTCCGCGAAATGGACCTTCCAGCTGTCGCGCTCGTCCACGTTGGCGAGCGCCGCGGCGATCCCGCCCTCGGCCATCACCGTGTGCGCCTTGCCCAGGAGCGACTTGCAGACCAGGCCCACCGAGACCTTGGCCGCGGAGGCCTCGATGGCCGCGCGCAGGCCCGCTCCGCCCGCGCCGATCACCAGCACGTCGTGCTCGTAGGTCTGGACCTGGGCGGTCAAAGGATTCTCCAGTCGCGGATCACGCCCATCGAGCAGAGCCGGATGTAGAGGTCGGTCAGCGCCACGCCGAACAGGCTGGTCCAGGCCCAGAACATGTGCCGCCGGTTGAGGCAGCTCACGCAGTCGTACATCGCTTTCTGGACGGGCCTGCCGGAGAGCCGGTCGAGCGCGCCGCCGGCCCAGTGGCGCAGCGAGTGGCAGCCCAGGGCGTACCCGGCGAGCAGGACCGTGTTCGCCGCGAGCACCAGCGTGCCGACGCCGATGCCGAACCGCGCGCCCGTGGGCGAGGGGAACCACAGCGCCCGCCAGACGTCGTGGGCCAGGATGAAGAGGAACGGCAACGCCAGGTACAGGAAGTACCGATGCACGTTCATGAGGATCAGCGGCAGCGACGCCTCGCCCCGGTAGTGCGCGCGCGGCTCGCTCACGGCACACGAGGGCGGGTCGGCCCAGAACGCCTTGTAGTAGGCGCCGCGGTAGTAGTAGCAGGTCAGACGGAACCCGCCGGGCGCCCAGAGGATCAGGATCGCCGGCGAAAACACCAGCCAGGCCGGCCACCAGGCGGGCTTGGGGCCGAACCAGGCGTTCTCCGAGCCGAACAGCTCGGGCGAGTAGAACGGGGAGAGATAGTTTCCGTAGACGTAATGCTCGCCCTGGAAGGCCGCCCAGGTGGTGTAGACGACGAACGACCCGAGGACCGCGAAGGTGATCAGCGGGGAGACCCACCAGCGGTCGCTCCGCGCGGTGCGACCGAAGCCGATCTGCGTCAGCTGGACCTGCGGCGCGTTCATTCGTCACCCCTGGATCGCGGGCGAGCATAGTCCAGCGAGGACCGCGCCGTCAGCCGCCGGGCGGAGGGAGCAGCTGCCGGAGCTGCGCGAAGGCGCTCCGGCCGAGCTCCGCGAGAGCGGCCTGCTGCGCCTTTTCCCAGGAGGGTCGCGCCTCTGTGAGCAGCCGGCTTCCCGCCGGGGTGATGGCGATTCCCTTGCCCCGGCCGGGGCTGGAGCGGATCCAGCCGAGTTGCTCCATCCGCTTCAGGTCCCGGCTGAGCGTGGACTTCTCCATGTCGAGCGCCTGGCAGAGCCGCCCCCGGCTCGACTCTTCCATCGCGCCGATGGCGGCCAGCAGATTGAGCTGCGCGATCGTGACCCCGTGCGGCGCGAGTGCTGCGTCGTAGATGCGGCTCACCACCCGCCCGAGCCGGCGGACGCGCACGGCCAGGCAATCGGTGGCGATCTTTTGCGCGATCCGCGCCGCAGGCTCCTGCTTCACGGCAGATCCGCCACCGGCCGCAGCGTCCGGTTGCCCCACTGCGAATAGATGATGAACCGGAACGGATCGCCGGCGCTGTACCGCTCGATCAGCATCGAGAGCGCCCGGCCGCGGACACGCTGGAGCGACTCGCTGTCGGCGTGCCGGAGCAGGCCCAGGTCCGCCACCCGCAAGGCGAGCGGCGCGTCGCCTCGCCAAAGCAGATCGTCGGCAACCCGGACGAAGGTAGCGTCGCTGCCGTCGCCGAACCGGTCGAGCACGGCCGCCCATTCCGCGCGCGTGGACGGCTCCATCCCTTCTCCGTCGGCCTGCCAGTAGCCGGCGTTCTGCCGGTGGAGACGCTGCAGGAAGTGGTCGCGGACGACGAGGTAGGGGAGCACGGCCTTTGGATTCTCCCGCAAGCTATCGGGCAGGAAGTTGTCGTGCAGCATCTCCGACACCGGGCGGCTGCGCAACGCCTCGGGCAGATAGCGCTGATAGAGCTCCCGCAAGGCCGCCTCCAGACCCGGCAGCGCCTCGACGACGAAGATGCGCGTGAGCGGCGGGTGCCCATGGATGATCTTGCGCGGCGCGAGCGAACGCGCGGTGGCGATCGCCTCCAGGTAGCCCTCCGGGCTTCCTTCGCTCAAGAACGGCGGCCCGACGTAGGGCATGAAGGCGTCGCCGGTGAAAAGCAGCCGCTGCTGCGGCAGGTAGACGAACAAGGCGTCGGGCGTCTCTCCCCCGCGCACGGGGATCAGCCGCAGCTCGAACCTGCCGTGCCGCAGGATCTGCTCGCGCTCGACCGTCCGCGGGTCGGGAACGTCGAGGTTCACCGCCGCGGTTCCGAAGAACCAGCTGAAGGTGTTCTGCGAGCTGCGCATGCGCGCCAGCTCGTCCGCGAAGTTCGACCGCGTGATCACCACCGTCCCCGGCTCGCGGACGGCGGCCAGGCCGCCCACGTGGTCCCAGTGCGAATGGGTGACGATGATGGTTCGCAAAGGAGCGCTGGTCACCTGCCTCAGCGCCTTCATCGCCGCGCCGGCGGATTCCGCGGTGGTCCCGGCGTCGATGGCGAGGACGCCCGCCTCGTCCACGAGAAAGGCGATGTTCGCGAAGTCGAAGCCTTCCGCAACGTAAACGCCCTGGGACTCCCGGGTCAGATGTGGATTGGTGAAGCGGAACCCTTCCGCCGCCCCGACCGAGAAGTTGCCGGGGACCGCAGGGTCGTCGAGCGAAACCAGCCCCGCTTGCTTGAGCAGGTCGCGCGAGCGGGCCTCGTCGCCCAGCGTCCGCTGCGCGGCGGCTTGCGCCCGCAGGATGGCTCGGTCCACCTCGGCCCGAAAGGCATTGCGCTGGGCCAGGGAAGCCTCGAGGTCGGAAAGCGCGGTCGAAGCCTTTCCGAACCTGGCGGGAAGCTCCGCGAACACCAGCCCCCGGATCAGCCGGCCCGCCACCGGCTCCGCGGCTGCGCCCTTGTCGAGCTTGCCGATGGCCTCCTCCACCCAGCCCACGCGCCGGAGCAGCGGAACGTCGCCGGCCATGCGCGCCTGCAGCATTCCCTCCAGCGACAGGAGGATGGGGCGCCCGGGCTGCTCGCGGGCGAGCCGTTGGAAGAGCTCGTAACCCTCCTCTGCGCGGCCCGCTGCGGAGTATTCCTGCGCGGCGATCAGAGCGACGGCGGGGTCGGCGTTGGGCCAGGCGGCGGCGGCTGCGTAGGCTTCCACCTCGCGGTTCTGCGCAATGGGCGGTGGACGGCGCGAGACTCCTGAGCAGGCGGCGAGGGAAAGGACCAGGGCGATCGCGATCGCTTCGGGACGGGACATGGACACCTCACGGATTGCTTGGTTGCATGTACAACCCGTTGAGGTGTATGTACAACATGGATCGTGGAGTCAAGACGAAATCCGGCCCGCCACGCGCACCGCGGGCGCGGCGCGATATACTGCGCGCGCCGCTCACCCTCCGGAGCCCATCGAATGCATTCCTTCCAGGCGCTGCGCTTGCGGGCGTCGGTCGCGCTCATCCTCGCCGCGTGCGCGAGCGCGCCCACCGCTCCCGTCCCGAAGAAGACGGCCCGCTACCAGGACCTGGTCGCGCTGTTCGCCGACTGGCGCGCCTTCCAGAAGCCGCCGATCGCGGACGGCGTCCCCGACTACAGCCCGCCGGCGATGGCCGCGCAGCACCGCGGGCTCGAGCGGTACCGGGTGCGGCTCGCGGAGATCGACGCCTCGGGCTGGCCCTTGACCCAGCAGGTCGACTACCACCTGCTTCGCGCGGAGATGAACGGGTTCGAATTCGATCACCGGGTCCTCGAGCCGTGGGCGAGCAACCCGGCCTTCTACGTCACGGTGGTGGTGGACGAGAGCGATCAGCCGGCGCGCGAGGGTCCCTACGCCCTCGGCACGGTTGGACTATGGGAGTGGTCTTTTCCGCTCGCGCCGTCCCGGGCCGACGAGCTGGCCGCGCGCCTCGCGCCGATCCCGGGTCTCTTGAGGCAAGCGCAGGAGAACCTGACCGGCAACGGGCGCGATCTGTGGACATCCGGCATCCGCGCGCTGGAGCAGCAAGGACGGGTGCTGGCGGATCTGGGCGGCAAGTCGGAGGGACATCCGGCGCTCGCCGCGGCGGTGGGGCGCGCCGAGAAGGCGACCGCGGACTTCGTCGCCTGGCTCAAGGCGGAGGCTCCGTTGAAGAAAGGTCCCTCCGGAATCGGCGTGCGCAACTACGACTGGTACCTGGTGAACGTGCAGCTCGTCCCGTACACCTGGGCCGACGAGCTGGCCCTGATGCAGAGGGAGCTGGCGCGCGCGAAGGCCTCGATCGCGCTGGAGGAGCACAAGAACCGCGGGCTCCCACCGCAGCAGCCGGTCGCCAGCGCCGAGGAGCACGACCGCCGGTTCGGTGCCGCCGTCACGGAGTACATGTCCTTTCTGGCGCGCAACCAGGTCCTCACGGTGCGCCCGTACATGGACGGCGCGCTGCGGGCGCGGACCGGGGAGTACACGGCGCGGCGGCCGCTCGAGTTCTTCAACGAGGTGGACTACCGCGACCCGGTGCTGATGCGCACGCACGGTTACCACTGGTTCGATCTCGCGCGGCTGAAGCACGATCCGCACCCGAGCCCGCTGCGGCGCGGCGCCCTGCTCTACAACATCTTCGACACGCGCACCGAAGGCCTCGCCACCGCGATGGAAGAGCTGATGATGCAGGTGGGCCTCTGCGACTCCCGCCCCCGCTCGCGCGAGCTCGTCTACGTGCTCCTGGCGCAGCGCGCGGCCCGCGCAATCGGCGAGCTGCGGATGCACGCCAACCAGATGTCCCTCGAAGAGGCCGCGAAGTTCGCCTCTGACCAGACGCCGCGCGGATGGCTGCGCCTTCCGGGCGAAACGGTCTGGTTCGAGCAGCACCTCTATCTGCAGCAGCCCGGTTACGGCACGAGCTACCTGATCGGCAAGTTCGAGATCGATCGCCTGCTCGCGGCCCGGGCGCGCGCGCTCGGCGACGGGTTCACCCTGCGCCGCTTCATGGACGAGCTCGACGCGGTCGGCCTGATCCCCATCTCGCTGGTCGGCTGGGAGCTCACAGGCGACGACAGCCGAACGCCCGGTGTCGGCTGGCGCCTGCGCGCCGGCGCGAACTGACCCCGATGTACTTTACTTCCCGAGTCGACGCCGGCGGGAACCGTGGCCGGGCGCCTGCGCGGCTCACAGCGGCCCCTTGAACGAATCGTCGGCTGCGTCGGGAGGGGGCCGTGTGCGAAGCTCCGTCGCCCGGCCACGCTTCCCACCGGCTGTTCGCGCGATGACGCGTCCACATCGACCCCTCATGGTCGCGCGTACGTGGAGCCACACCGGGCCTTCGAGAGGAAGACTGATTCGCCGCTAGGAAGCTGTCCCCGTTTTCCCGGGCGTTCGCTCCACCAGGGCAGCCGGTCCGTCTCCGTCGCGTTGGACGACGAAGTCGTGGGCGTGCAGGGCCCGCAACGTTCCACGGTGGCCGACGCTGAACAAGGCCGTGCGGGGGAGACGCTCGCGCAGCAAGCGGTAGAGGTGCGCCTCCGTCGCCTCGTCCACCGCGGAGGTCGCCTCGTCCAGGAAGAGCCACTCCGGTTCGTGGACCAGGGCGCGCGCGAAGGCGATGCGCTGCTGCTCGCCCGGGGACAAGTGCAAGGCCCAGTGCCCGTGCTCGTCGAGCCGACCGGCGAGCTCGGACAACCCCACCGCCCGGAGCGCCCCCCGCAGGGTCGCGTCGTCGATGCCCTGCGGCGGCCTCGGATAGCTGACCACGTCCCGCAAGCTGCCGATGGGCAGATACGGCCTCTGCGGGAGAACCAGGATGCGCGCTCCGCGCGGTACCCGGATCTCGCCGCGACCGAACGGCCAGATCCCGGCGATGGCGCGGATGAGGGTGCTCTTGCCGGCGCCGGAGGGTCCTTCGAGCAGATCCGTGTCCCCTCGCCCGATGGCGAGGTCCACGCCGGCGATCAGGCGTTGCCCGCCGGGGAGATCGAGGTCCACGCCGTCGAGCTCTACGCTCGCTCCGTCGCCTTCGACGAGCCTGATCCCACCGCCACCGGCTTGCTGCTCGCGAACGTGGTCGAGGGCGCGCTCGAAGCCCAGGAGCCGCTCGACCACCGAGCGCCAGGCGGCGATGTCCGTGTAGGAGGAAACGATGAAGCTCAGGGAGTCCTGGACCTGGCCGAACGCCGAGGCCGTCTGCATCAGCCCTCCGAGGTGGAGGGCGCCCCGGAAGTAGCGCGGAGCCGCCACCAGGAAAGGGAAGATCACCGCCGCCTGGCCGTAGCCGGCCGTGAACCAGGTCAGGCGTTTCTGCCGGCGCATGATCTCCCAGAAGTTGCGTACCACGGCGCCGAATCGCGCGCCGAAGCCGCGCAGCTCGTCGGCTTCACCATGGTACAGCGCCACGCCCTCGGCGTTCTCCCGAAAGCGGACGAGGCTGAACCGGAAGTCGGCCTCGTACCGCTGCTGGTCGAAGTTGAGCCGCACCAGCGGACGTCCGATGCGATTCGTCAGCCAGGTGCCGACTGTCGCATACAGCAGGGCCACCCAGACCATGTACCCGGGGAGGACCACCGACGAGTGACCGAGCGGGATCGAAAGCGAGCCGGAGAGCCCCCAGAGGATGGCAACGAACGAGACCAGCGTCACCACGGCCCGGAGGACGCCGATGGAGAGACCGAGCGTTCCGGAGACGAACAGCTGCAGGTCCTCCGCGATTCGCTGGTCGGGATTGTCGGTGTCACCCGACGCGAGCTGCATGCGGAAGTAAGCGCCGTTGCCCAGCCAGGCTTGGAGGTACCGCTCGGTCAGCCAGCGCCGCCAGCGGATCTGGAGCATCTGGTTGAAGTAGAGTTGGTGGACCGCGACCACGATGTACAGCGCCGCGAGCCAGCAGAAGCGGCCCAGCTGGTGGACGAAGACGTCGTACTTCTTGTCCTGCAGCGCATTGTAGAAGGCGTTGTTCCACTGGTTGAGAAGCACGTTCAGGTAGACGATTCCGAGATTGAGCGCCACGACCAGGAGGAGCAGGCCCCGGGCGACCCAACGGTCTTGCGAGCGCCAATACGGGGCCGAGATGCCCCAGGCGTCACGGAGCAATCGGTGGAGGCGCGCCATCGAGCCCTCGAAGATTCAGCGCGCCGTGCTCGCCGCGACTCACGACTTGACGATCACGCCACAAGCGATGCGAGCGCCAGCGTTCCCCGCCGGATCGGTGACGTCGTCGTCCAGGTTTGCATGAATCACCAGCGAGGAACCGTCGGCATCGAAGAGGCTGGCGGGGCCCGATTCGAGCGACACCCCGGGCACCAGCACTTCGACGGTGACCGCGCCGCTCGCCGGAACGAAGACGTCGGGCATGTCGCCGGCGTGTTGCCCCTCGGGCGATTTGATCCCGTGCTTGTGCCCGGCGGGATTGAAGTGCGGTCCGGCGCTGAGGAAGGCGGGCGGCTCGCACTTGCCCACCGCGTGCACGTGGAAGGCGTGCTCGCCCGGGGGGAGCTCCTTCAGGGTCGCGCGGATGAGCACCCCATGCGGCGTCTGCTCCAGGCGGGCGGCGCCCGCGTTCTTGCCATCCGCGGTCTTGAGCTCCGCCTGGGCGACCAGCGGTGCCTGGGCGGCTTGGGCTTCGGCGATCCCGCCCAGCGAGGTCAATGCACTCTCGATGGGAAGCGCGGTCACGACAATTCCGACGGCTAGAACGATGCTGTTCACGGCCTGCTCCAGCTCTGCTGTCATGTCCCTCGAGGGACATGCACGACGTCTCTGTGTCGAGATCGTTTTGCAAC
Organism: Myxococcales bacterium; assembly: GCA_035635635.1. GTDB lineage: Bacteria > Myxococcota > Myxococcia > Myxococcales > 40CM-4-68-19 > 40CM-4-68-19. The sequence goes on from DASQAS010000075.1 coordinate 45,433, forward strand.
CAATGCGCCAGCTGCGCTCGGTCGAGACTCGCCTGAAAGGCGGCGCCTTCGTCTGATCGGTGAGCAGCCGCTGTTGACGGACTGGACAGGCTGAAGTCGAATTCGAATTCCTTGTCTCCAACCATGACGCCGCTCGTGTTCGTCCCCGGCGCCGGCGGGAGCGCGTCGTTCTGGCGGCCGGTGGCCGACAGGCTGGCCGATCTCTACTCGTCTGGAGCGATGCGGACCCTACGCGCGCACAGACGGCCTCAACTCGAGCATGAGGCACAGACCTTGAAGCGGCGGAGCCCAGGCGAACGCGCTCGCCTGGACGGCCGCTAGAGGATCCGGCGATCGCCGGACCTTCCGGCCTGATCGTGAATCCCGCGTCCGGGTCCCGCGTCTGATCCGAACAGTGACGACGATCCTGCCGATCCTGGCCGCCGCGGTGGCGCTCGCGAAGCCGGTGCGCGCGGTGCCGGTCGACGTGCACAGCTTTCAGGTACTCGGTCAGGACTATGACCCGGAGAACCCGCACGCGCCGGCCCCGACCTATTACCGCGTCATCGAGGACGGACCGCAGAGCTTCATCCAGGCGGTCTACCTGCCGCCGAAAGACACGGTGACGCTGTTCCGTCCGGTTCCGGACGACCTGCACCGAGGCGTGCGCCTGATGCAATGGCGCTGGCGCGCGCAGGTTCTCCCGCGCAAGGGCAACGAGTGCGCGGCCGGTCTGGGCGATTCGGCTGCGGCGGTCTACGTCACCTGGAAGCGCGGGCTGCGCTGGTACTCGCTCAAGTTCATCTGGAGCACCGACGCCCCGATCGGGGCGACCTGCAACAAGCAGCGCAACCCGCTGCTGGCCTCGGACAGCATCGTCCTGCGCACGGGCCCTTCCAGCGGCGGCTGGGTGGAGGAGACCATCGACCCCGAAGCGCTGTTCCGGCAGCACTTCCTCGACGGCGATCCCAAGGGCGACATCCCGGAGCTGCAGGGCATCGGGCTGATGAGCGACGGCGACCAGACCGACAGCATGAGCGCCGCCGACTACGGCGGTTTCGTCCTGTACAAGTAGAGATCGCGACCTGCCCGGGTTTCGCGCATCATCAGCGCATGGGCTTCATGCAGCGCATCGCGCGGCGGGTCGGAAACGACCGGTTCCTCAAGCTCCTCCGCTTCTATCCCCCCTATTTCGGGGCGGGCGTGGTGATCACCAGGGTAGCCGCCGACCTGAGCGAGCTCGAGGTGGAGATGAACCTCTCCGCCTGGAACCGCAACTTCGTGGGGACGCAGTTCGGCGGCTCGCTGTACTCGATGTGCGATCCTTTCTTCATGCTGATGCTGATGATGCAACTCGGCCCCGGCTACCTGGTCTGGGACAAGAGCGCGTCGATCGACTTCCTCCGCCCCGGCCGGGGTCGGGTCAAGGCCCGCTTCGAGATGCCGCGCGCGCGGGTGGATCAGCTCCGGGCCGAGACGGACGCTGAGGGAAAGATCAATCCTTCGTTCGAGGTGACGGTCGTGGACGAGAAGGGCGAACCGGTCGCGCGCGTGCGCAAGGTCCTCAGCGTGCGGAAGAAGGACGCGACCCGCGCGGCGGCCTGACGGCTGCTCATTCCGGACGCGGCTCGTAGGCGCGCACCTGGCCGTCGGCGCTGCGCAGCAGGGCCGGCGCGAACGGACCGGTCTCCCACCGCTTCCACCACGCTCCGGTGGCCCGCTTCTCCGCCGGGTCGGTGAACCGGTACTGCCAGAGCACCGTGCGCACGCGCGCCGGCGGGACTCCCTCGAACGGATCGCCCGCGAAGAGCCGCAGCACCGACGGCTCGCCCGACAGGAGCCGCTCCTCGGCGACCACCACCCACGGATGGGCGCGCCAGTCGGCCAGCGAGGCGAACCAGAGGTTCCATTCGAAGCGCGGCTGGTAGGGAGCGTAGATCCCTGGGGCGACCCTCGGGTCCTGCGGCTTGTACCGGAACGGATATGGAATCCAGGTGGCGCCGTCGCGCGATCCCTGGAACTCGATCTCGAGCCGCTCCTCGGTCATCACCGCGAACAGCCCGTACCGGTTCGCGATCCGGAAGGGCTCGAGCGCGATCGCCGGCCACAGCAGCGGCCGCCAGAGCCGGTGTAGCACAAGGTGGTCGTTTGCCCCTCTGGCGCGCGCCCATTCTTGCCTTCTAGATTGTCGCGTGCGCTTCGCGCTCGCGATCCTCGCGCTGATCCCTCTCGCTTGCGCGACTCCGCGCGCCGCGGGCCCCGACGGCGCCGCGATCTCCGGATCCGTCCCGGCGGTCGTCGCCTCCCGCGCGAGCCCGGTGGATGAAGTGCTCGAAGCCGCGCGGGCCACGCTCGGCCAGGGCCACCCGCGGATCGACGGCGAGCGGGTGCCCACCGACTGCTCGGGCTACCTCCACGCGCTCTTCGCCCGGGCGGGCATCGACCTCTTCGCGGAGGGCCGGCCCTCCGACAACGGCGTTCGCGCCATGGTCCGCTTCGTCGAGCGGCACGGGCGGCTGTTCCGCGGTCCCTTGGCCGCGCCGGGAGATCTGGTCTTCTTCGACAACTCGTACGACCGGAACGGCGACGGGCGCCTCAACGACCGGCTCACGCACGCGGGCCTGGTCGAGCAGGTGCTGCAGGACGGGACGATGCTGATCGTGCACGCGACCAACCACGGGATCGTGCGCGAGCCGATGAACCTGCTCCGCCCGCACGACGCGTTCGATGCGGACGGCCGCGCGCTCAACGCGCCGCTGCGGCGGAAGGACGCGAGCGACGGCCCGCGGACGCCGCGGCTGATGTCGGAGCTGTTCGCGGGCTTCGGAAGCGTGTTCCAGCGGGAGCGGCTGGCCGGGGGTTGAAGCCGAGGACCCATCCCTCGGACTCGGCGAGCGCGCGATCCTTGCCCGCAAGGCCGGGGACCTCGAACCACTCGCGGAGCGTACCCGCCGCATCGCGCGACGCTGCCGCGCGCACGTAGGCCAGGACTTGCTCTTCGTCGCGGACCCCGTCCCGCGGGACCTCGAGGAGAGAAGGCCAGATCTCGCAGAGCACCACCGCCGGCCCGTCGCGCGCCGGACATCGCAGTCCGGTCTCGAACGGCCAGACCGCGACCGACCCGAGGTCCGCGCGCAGGCGCTCGCAGATGGGAAGGCCGAGCAGCGCCTGGCTTCCGACCGAGCCGGAGCCGAGAAGCTGCCAGACGGAAAACGGACGCCGCCCCGCGGCGAGCAGCTTTCGCTCCACCACCCGGTACTCCGGGACGGAGCCGCGGCCGAGCTTGGTCGGGGCCAGGCGCGCGGAGGCGAAGGCTCTCGGACATCCCCAGAACCAGCGCTCGCCCACGGCCTCGTTCAGGCGCCGCGCCAGCTCGAAGCGGTTGTTGTGGTTGCGCTCGTCGTCCTGCACTTCCGCCGCGAGATGACGCCAGAGCGTCCGCCAGGAGGCGCCGAGAGATCCGTCCGGATAGCCGAGCGGAAAGTCGAATCCGACCAGGGCGCGCCGCCCCTTCCTCTGATGCAATCCGATGCGCTCGCGCAGCCAGCGCTCGCCCTCGCGCCGCGTGGCCGGATTGGCCCGGACCACCCCCCGCAGCCTACCGCCCGAGAACCAGCCGTCCGCGATCCAGATGCTGTCCGCCCCCGTCCTCGGCCGGGAGCTCGAGCTGAAGTCCACGAAGAGATAGGCGTCGAAGAGTCTCAAGACGCTGGCTCCGGGCGCGGCCGCGCCAGCCACCAGTTGCCGGCGGCGACCGCCGCGGTGACGGCCAGGAGGATCAGCTCCTTCCAGCCGGCGCGGCTGCCGACCACCACCAGCCCGCAGTAGGCCACGCCAACCACGGCGAGTACGTTCCCGCCCGGGAGCCGGAAGCGCGCTTCTCCCGGCTGCCGATGGCGCAGCACGGGGAGCGCGACGCACACCGCGGCGTAAGTGAAGAGCCGGGCTACGGCCGACAAGACGGCGTTCCAGCGGAAGCTGCCGTAGAGAGCCAGCGCCCAGAGGAGCAGCGCGAAGACGGCGATGGAGACGTGCGGGGTCCGGAACCGCGGGTGCGTCGCGCCGAAGAAAGCCGGGAACTCGCCCTGCCGCGCGAGCGCGTACGTGAGGCGCGGGACGTTGAGCATGTTCGCGGAGAGCAGGCCATAAGTGGAGAAGAGCGCGCCGAGGGTCAGCAGGGCCGCCCCTCCGCTCCCCATCACGGCGCGCGCCGCCGCCGCGAGCGGCCGGGTGGTGCCCGAGAGGTCCGGCAGGACGCCCATCGCGACGACCTGGATGGCGGTGAAGAGCACCGTGCAGCAGAGGAGCGCGGCGGCGAGCGCGAAGGGAGCGTCGCGCCGCGGATCGCGCGCCTCTCCCAGCGGGATCACGGCCGACTCGAAACCTCCGTAGGCGAAGACCAGCAGGAGCAACGCGTCGAGGGCCTTGATGGGTCCGCCCGTCTCCGCCCTTCCCTGCCACCCGTGGGAGGCCAGGAAGACGGCGCCGGCGAGGACGAGCACGACCAGAGGCACCAGCTTGGCCACCGTGAAGAAGTTGCTCGTCCGCGTCCCCGATCGCACGCCGCGCACGTTGATGATCGACAGCGCGCCGATGATGACGCTGAGGACGGCCATGCGCGGCGCGCCGCGGGTCACGGCCGGGAGGAACCCGCCCAGGTAGTCGACGAACAGGTTGGCGTTTGCGGCGCTGGCGGCGAGGCGCGCCAGCCAGGTGAGCCAGCCGGTCTCGATCCCGACGAAGCTGCCAAAAGCCGCGCGGGCATACAGGTATGGCCCGCCCGCCTCGGTGAAGCGCGAGGCCACCTCGGCGAAGCAGCCCATGATGATGCCGATCCCGGCCGCCGCCACGACGTACCCGAGCGGCGCCCACGCTCCGAGCTGGCCGGCGATCACCGCGGGGAGCCCGAAGATGCCGCTTCCGATGATGCAGTTGATCACCAGCGCGACCAGGCTCCAGCGGCCGATCGCGCGCACGAGCTCGGGCTGGGCGGCGGTCATGGGGCGAGGCGCCAGTTGACCGCATCGCTGCGGCGAGCGTCAACCGTGTATAAGCAGGTCCTCCCCCGCGTTCGCGGAGAAAGGAAGCCCCCATGCCGTCCGAGAGCAGCGCAAGGCCTCCGGTCGTGTTCGTTCACGGGCTCTGGCTCCATGCCGAATCGTGGAGCAACTGGGTGGAGTACTTCCGCCAGAACGGCTACCAGGCGACCGCCGCGAGCTGGCCCGGGGACTCCGAGACCACCGAGGCGACGCGCAGGAACTCCGGGGCGCTGGCAGGTTACGGCGTGGGAGAGATCGCCGACCACATCGCGAAGCAGCTCGCGGCGTTCGATCGGCGGCCGATCCTGATCGGTCACTCGTTCGGCGGGCTTTTGGTGCAGAACCTGCTCGGCCGCAACCTCGCGGCGGCGGGGATCGCCATCGATCCGGCGCCGATCAAGGGCGTGCCGGAGCTGCCCGTGAACGCGCTCCGCTCGGCGCTGCCGGTGCTGGGCAATCCGCTGAACTTCAAGCGCGCGGTGGCGCTGACCGAGCACCAGTTCCGCTTCGGGTTCACCAACGCGCTGCCCGAGCAGGAGGCGAAGGAGCTCTACGCGAAGTACGCGGTGCCCGGGCCGGGGCGGGTGCTGTTCCAGGCGGCGACGGCGACCCTCAATCCGAACTCCGCGACCAAGGTGAACGTAGCGAATGCGACGCGGGGGCCGCTCCTTTTGGTCTCGGGGGGGAAGGATCATACGGTGCCGCCGGTGCTGGTGCGGAGCACGCTGCGGGCGTACAGCAAGTCGCCGGCGATCACGGAGCTGAAGGAGTTCCCGGGACGCGGGCACTCGCTCACCATCGACAGCGGGTGGAAGGAGCTGGCGGAGTACAGCCTGTCCTGGCTGAACGCGAAGGGGTTCTAGGGCGTAGCTCGCGGGTCGTCAGCAAATCGAGATGGTCGGGATCTTGCACCCCTCACGGGGACCATGTTGGAGCGTTTGAATCTCCAGAGAGGAACCCACGCCGTTCAACCGGGCAAAGGCGGATCGCGGGTCTCATTCTGGTACCCCGGGGGTTTCATTCTGAGCTCGCCCCGGGGCGAGTCGAAGGAGGTGATCCAGGCGGTCTGACGAGAGACGCCTGTTCGCCGGTCATCGACCCAGGCAATACAGAGCGTCGGCCGTCGCCACGAAGATCTCTCCCGAGGCGCTCATCGCCGGCGGGGTGATCAGCGATCCCTCCAGGGAGCGGAAGATCACTTCTCGCTCGCCCTTCCCGTCGTACACTTGAAGGTCGCGGCCCGCCGTCACCAGCACGTGACCGTCGGGGGAGATGCCCGCTCCTGCGATCCGGCCTTGCGGGCGGCGCTCCCAGAGGGGATCGCCGTCCGCGCTGAAGGCGACGATGGCATCTGCCGTGATCAAGTGGATGGCGTGGTCGTACCCGATCGCCGGCGGCGCGATGGGCGTCCCGTACTCCCGGCCGATGGGCCGGGTCACCGTCCGGCTGCCCTCGGGAGTCAGGACCCAGAGCTCGAGGCGATCCCCGATCGCGACCACCAGGTGAATCCGCCCCAGCTCGTCCAGGCTCAGGGAGCGGGGGATGAAATCCGCCTGCAGGGCGGCGCGGGGCTTCAGGTCGCTGGAGGAGAGGAAGACGCTGCCGGGGACGGCGAAGACGACGTCGTCGCCGCGCAGGGCGACCGACAAGGTACCGGTCTTCATCTGGAGCGTGGCCAGGGCCGTGAGGTTCGACACGACCTTGACCGGGTCCAGCTCGATCTTCGCGTCCAGGTCGGCGTGCTGCAGGATCGACCGGCTGGGAGGCTCGGGCCGGTAGGGCTGCGGCAAGTCTACCGCGGCGTCGATGAAGCGGTTTCCGCGCCGGGCGATGAAGGGCCAGGCATCTCCGGGAGCGGCGTTGACGGCGTATTCCTCCGCACCGTCCATCAGCCGGTGGGCCGCGAGGAAGCCGTTCAGGTTGACGAAGTAGAAGAGGCCGTTCGCCGCATCGAGCACGAGCCCGCTCGCGCCGTTGCGGCCGTCCTTCAGCGTCTTGCCCTGGACGTCGTAGAGACGCCACGAGCCGCCCCCGTAGAGGAGCACGCGGTCCCCGTCCTGGACGACGGCGGCCGGCGTGAAGTCCGGGACCGCGGGAGCGCGCCAGCGCACCTTCCATCCTTCCGTGGCCACGGCTGCCGGCAACCTGGAGTTGAGCGCGTCGTTGCAATAGACGCGGGGGCAGCCGGCGCCCTTGGGAGCCGGAGCAGCCGGCAGCGGCAGCCGCACGTCGACGGAGCGGATGGGCAGGCCCGGCACGGTCACGGGCTGGGGCGGCAGCAGCGCTACCTGTCGGGTCACCTCGATCACGGGTCTGCCTTTCCCTCGCTTCCTCTTCTCCGCCGCCCCGAGCGCGCATGCCACGCAGAGCAAAAGCGCGCACAGGCGCGGTTCAGAACGTTTTGACATCGGCCGCGGTGCTGATCACCTTCTGCACGTACGGCTTGAGCGACGCAGCCGTGACCGCGGCCGCATTCAGGAACCCGAGCATCTCCGCGAACCGGTCGCTGAACGCGTTCTGCAGCGCATTCTGCGCGTTGGGGCTGGTGGCGTCGGCCTCGAGGATCAGGTTGCGGTCCGGCGCGGCCGCGGACCAGCGCGTGTTCGCCGGCTTCGCGTTGTTCACGTTGATGCGGAAGTGCGGCCCGACGTTGGACACCAGCCCGTTGAACGCCGGGTTGGCCGTGTTCCCGTTGGACACGATGAAGCGCGGAGAGAAGCGGATCAGGCACTTCTTGAACTCCCACTCCTGGGGACTCCCCACCCGCACCTTGCCTTCGGCGAAGAACTTGCTCCCGTGGTCCGCCCGCACGCGGTTGCGCAACGCCGGCAGGATGGCCGCGACGCTCGGGAAGAACGTGGCGTCGAAGGTGAAGTGCAGCTTGACCACCACCACCAGGGTGCCTTCGAACGGCCCGTTCGGGATCAGGTGCTTGGTGAATCGATCCTCGCCCATCGCGTAGAGCAAGAGATCGTACTGGCTCCTGCCGCCCGCGGTGTCGTCGACCTTGTCCTGGATGGGCCAGTACACGTAGCTGCGGCGCGGCACGGTGGTGGCCGTCTCCGGCGCGACCGTCTCGTGCGGCGGGACCTCGAACTTCTGGTAGTTGTTCCCGAGCTTCACCAAGAGGGGGATGCTGCTGACCGTGCGGGCGAACTCCGCGGAGTGCCAGAAGTAGCGGTTCCGCATCGTCTGGACGCCGTTCATCAGGCCGCTGTCCGGCGTGGTGACCTGCGCCGGGTCCCAGTTCGCGCCGTCGGTCTCGAACGGGTCGCCCGGCGTGTTCATCTGGAAGCTGAGCTCGAGGTTGGAGAACGACCCCCAGCGCTCGTTGTACTCGTCGGGCAGCGAGTCGCCGTGTCCCAGCTCGTGCGCCGCGATGTACGAGCCCGGCGAGAAGCTGCTCTCCGGGGCCTGGCTGTTCTCGCCCAGCTCGCCGGTCCCGTTCAGGCCCTGCATCCAGGCGCGACCTCCCAGAGCTCCCGCCCCGGGGCGTACGACCTGGAGGTTGAAGTGGGCGCTCGCCGCGTTGGCCACCGGCTGGACGAAGTAGACCACCTGCGCCTTCAGCTTGTCCGTCGCCTTTTTCGGGACCAGCTCGCCGCGACTCAGGCTGATGGCGTCGTTCCCGTTGAAGCGCGCCGCCATGTTCCTGCAGCAGGCGTCCATGTACGTGTCGCGCTTCTGCTGGAAGTTCGCCGCCGGCGGATGGAACGGCGACGCCGCGGTGCCGGCGGGCGCGTTGGGCATGAAGTTGAAGAGCATGCGGAAGTAGTGCAGCACGATCCCCACCTCGTTGTCGCCGTCGCGGTCGCAGCAGCGCAGGAGCGCGAGGTCGACGCGGCCGATGGTCTGCGTGGTGGTGTTCGGCCCCGTGTACTTGAGGTTGGTCTGGTTGTAGAGCTGCTCGAAGAACGGCTGGATGGAGAAGAAGTCCTTGTCCGTCCGCGCCGGCCTGGGGCTGAGCGTGTTGCCGGCCGCGGTCCCCACCGCGATGGAGTCCACCCAGCGGACCGCCGCCCGTGCCCCCACCACCTCGTTCGCGGGATCGTCGGCGGTGCGCTCTGCGAAGGCCTCGAACAGGTTCCCCTGCGCCATCACCAGGCGCGTCCAGTTCGGGTAGTCGCTGATGTATCCCTTGGTCGCGACCGCCGCCTCGCTGACGAACGACTTCTGATTCGCATCGTCCGGCTTGTACACGCCGGCGGCCGAGGTCTTGCCGGCGTCGGCGCTGGTGACGAATCGGTGGAAGAACACCGCCACCCGGTCGGTGGCCGCGAGCGCCACCTGCTTGCGGTTCGGATCGCAGAGGACGATGTCGTCCAGCGAGAACGTGAGGCGCTTGGCGGCGGTCAGGCTGTCCTTCATCTGCGCGGCGGTGAGCTTGTCGAAGAAGGCGCCGGCCGCGCCTTGCCGCGCGAACCACTTCGTCGACTTCCAGAGCGGCGGCAGATCGTAGAGCTTCAGGCGCTCGGCGCTGGGGGCGAGCTTCGCCTTGTCGGTCACCACCCCGAGCTTGCGCTCGTCCTTCGAGGTAGAGACGACGAAGCTGCCCGGATCGGTGGTGAACTGCAGCAGGATCTTCGGGTCCGGCTTCGGGTCGTCCTTCCCGGCGGCGTCGCGCTGGAGGATCCAGGGGATGCAGTGCGATGCCTTCTCGAGGTCGCCCGCCGCCGCAACCCAGTTGCTGCGCGTGTCCGGGTTGTCCTTCTTGCCGCTGCCGCCCGGGTCGGTCCGCCAGCCGTCGAGCATCAGCGGAGGGACGGAGACGCGCTTGTGCGCGTGATCGGTATGCCCGAAGAACCGGTCGAAGTACTCGAGGCGCAGGAACTGCCACTTCGGGTCAAGCGTCAGCTTCACGGGCTTGGACGCGGTGCCGATCACCGTGGCCTTGTCGCCGAGGTTCTCGAACGCCTTGCGCAGCGTCCCGTCGGCCGACCAGTCCGCGCGGGCCTGGGTGAGCGACTTCGGCAGGCGGAAGACGCGGAATCCCTTGTCGAGCAGCGGCTTGAGCGCGCCCTCGTCGACCATGGAGTCCTTGGTGGCCGCGTCGCTGGCCGGCGCCACCGCCAGGTACTGCTTGTCGTCCTTGAGCTCGAGCTCGATCGAGAACGACTTCTTCGTCCGCTCGGCGGGAAACTTCAGGGCTCCGTCCGCTTCCACCTTCAAGTCCGACTTGCTCCCGTCGCCGAACGCGATCTTCACCGGCGTGTCGGCGGGGAACGCGTGCTCCTTCCCGTCCGGGTCCATCCAGCCCAGCGTGAGATGGACCGCGAGCGGTCCCTTGATGGCGAGCTTCGCTTCCGCGGCGCCCGTCCCCGGCGGAGAGTCCGCGGGGCCCGAGGGCACCTCGACGATCGCGTCGTCCGCCGCCACCGTGTCCTTCTCCGCCGTGACGCGATAGCTGCCGGGAACGATGTCCGTGAAGAGGGCGGTCCCGCCGTCCTTGGTGACCTCGTCCAGCACCAGGGGACCCGACGCGTGCACCTGCGCGCCGTCGATCGGGTTGCCCGACTCGTCCACCACCTTCACGCGCAGCGCGCCGGGCGGCTGGTCGAGATCGACGTCGAGGATCTTCTGCTCGACCCACTTGTCGTAATCGGGGCAGCCCGCGGACGGACAGGGCGATCGCGGCGCCGGGTCGATCTTCTCCTCGAAGAGGAAGATCTCCACCCTGCGGTTCGCCGGCTGGTCCGGGTTGGGATCGTCCTTGGTCTCCGGCAGCGGATGCGTCATCCCGCAGCCGTGGGTGCTCAGCTTCGCCCCTTTGTCGAGCGAGGTCCCGTCCTGCGCCATGTACGCGCGGACCAGCTCCAGCCGCGTGTTGGAGTCAGGGGCGCCGCTTTCGGGCAGCACGCGCGAATGCTGGAAGCTCTTGTACGCGTCCTTCGCGCTGGCGGCCTTGCCGTCGATGGGGCCGCCGTAGAAGGGGGCGCTGCCGTCCTTGACGCTCGAGAGCATGAGCTGGTCCTCGCGGATGCCCCAGCTCTTCGAATTCGGCATGGTGCCGTACCACTTCATCCAGGTGTTGGCGTCGTCGGTGAGGAACGCCTTGAGCGCCTCGGCCCGCTCGTTGGAGAGCCCGCGGTTGTACGCGGCGTCGCCCTGCTTGTCGGTGTGGCCGTTCACCAGGCCGACGATGCCTTCGAAGCTCTTGTACAGCTTCACCAGCTGGCGGATGCCGATCATCGCGCTGGGCAAGAGGAACGTCTTGGCTGTGTCGAAGTGCATGCCCCGCATCCGGCAGCGGCGGACGCGCGGGGGGAGCTCGACCACGGTGGACTTGCCGATGGCGACGTCCACGCCGCCCTTCACGAAGCGGACCCGATCGGGGCTGCTCGCCGGCGCGGCCGGCGCCACCTGGACGTCGGGCACGTCGAGCTTCGCGTTGCCCTTGGTCACCAGCCCTTCCAGCTTGAAGTGGCCCTGGTCGTCGGTCTTGCCTCCCCGCTTCTCGCCGTCCGGGAGCGCCAGCTCCACCTGGACGTTCTTCTGCGGGGTGCCGTTCGAGTTGACGAGCTGGATGTCGATCTGATCGGCCGGCGTCGTGCTTTCGGCGCCCGCAGGCGCGGGAGCCGGCTGCTGCGCGGCAGCCGGGCCCGCCGCGGGGCCGGCCTGCGGTTGTGCGCCGTTGCCGGCAGGCTCCGCTCCGCCGCCGCCCGCGCCCGAGCCGCCTTTCGCTTCGGCTCCGGCCGACGTTCCTCCCACGGCTCCGCCCGCGGTACCGCCGCCGGCGCCGCCCCCCGTGGGAGCTTCGGAGCTGGCCAGATCGCCTCCGCCTCCGGGAGGCGGCGGGTTCGCGGCGGGCGGCGGCGCCGCGGCGGGGGCGGGCGCCAGAGCCGCCTGCACGGCCTGCATCGCCGCGGCGGCGAGCGCTTCGACGCTGAGGCTGCCCGGATTGAGCTCGATCTTCGAGGCCTTCAGATCCATCTTCGAGCCGGCCTGGATCTGCGCCTTGTCGGCGATCTTGACCTGGAGCGAGGAGCCGATCTTGACCTTGCCCTTCTGCCCGGTCTTGACCTCGAGATCCTCGCACTGCAGCACGATCTTCTTGGCCGCCTTGATCTCGACGTCGCCTTCGCCGGCGTCGACCTTGAACTTCTTGTTCTTCACGTCGAAGGTGAGCGTCCGTTTCCCGGACTTGTCGGCGATGACGATCTTCTCGGCGTCCTTCTTGTCGTCCAGGACGATCTGGTGTCCGGACTTGGTCTGGATCTTGTGCGTGCTGTTCTCGTCCGCGTACGCGCCCTGCATCGGCGTGTCCTTGCCGTTCCAGAGGCAGCCCAGCACGAACGGCAGGCGCGCTTCGCCGCGCTCGTAGGCGATCAGGACTTCGTCGTTGACCTGCGGTACCCAGTAGAAGCCGCGCCCGGGACCGGCCGCGGGCTGCGTGACCCGCATCCAGTCACTCTCCGGCTTGCCGGGGAGCCGGGGCAGGCAGACCTTCACCCGCCCGAGCTTCTCCGGGTCCTTGACGTTGGTGACCAGGCCCACCTCGACGCCGAACATCCGGGCGTCGCCGGTCGTAGCCACCTGGCGCGCCTGCTGCAGCAGGGCGAAAAGATTGTCTGACACCGTGTGGATGCCCCCGCGTGGCGATCAGGACACGCCTTCGGGGTTGGCGTCAAGCAAGCCGGTCCGGCAATCCGTCATCCGGAGGATGCGCCGGCGAGGGCCTTGGCCATCAGGCCCGCCACCGAGACCCGCTCGATCGGAAACGGCGCGCCCTCCGCCGGCGGCGGGAGGCTGTCCGTGGTCAGCAGCCGGCGCAAGGAGAGCCGTCCGAGCCGGTCGATCGCGCCTCCAACCAGAAGGCCATGCGTCGCCGCGACGGTGACATCCCCGGAGCACCCGGCCGCCTGGAGCGCCCGGACGGCGGCCTCGATGGTGGCGCCGGTGGAGATCACGTCGTCGACCACGATCGGGGACAGCCCGCGCACGTTCCCCATCACCGCCCCGGCCGAGACGTCGCTGCCGCTCAGCCGGGTCTTGCGCACCACGGCAACGGGAAGCTGCAGTCGCCTCGCGTACGCTTCCGCGCGGGCCACCCCGCCCAGGTCAGGGGACACGACCACGCTGCCGGGCGCCGTTCGAGAGGCGAGCTCGTCGGCCAGCAGCGGGATGGCGGACACGTGCTCGACCGGAACGTCGAACGACGCCTCGACGGCCTGGCTGTGGAGATCGAGGGCGACCAGCCGCTGGATGCCGCAAATCTGTAGAAGCTCCGCCACCACCCGCGCGCCCAGGGGACCTCTCGTCTTCGCGCTGCTGTCCTGGCGGGCATACGCCAGATACGGCACGGCCGCCGTGACGCTCTTCGCCCCCAAGCGCCGGACCGCGTCCGCCAGGAACACGAGCTCGAGCAGCGCGCGGTCCGAGGGAGGACCCATCGACTGGACCAGGACCACGTCCTTGTCCTTGACGTCCTCGTGCACCTCGACCCGCAGCTCGCCATCCGGGAACCGGTCCACGGTGGCCGCGCCGGGCCGCAGGCCGAGCGCGCCCGCGATCGCCGCGGCGAGCGGCGGGTTTCCCGTCCCGGCCAGGATCACGAGGGACATCGGGAGGAGCCTACCTCACGGGCAACTCGTGCAGCGCGCCATCCGGAGTCATCGCCCGGCAGCCGTCCGATCCGATTCCGCGCGCGACCTCGCAACGCAACAGCATCCCGCGCGATTGGTGCGTCTTCAGGCCCGTGTCGATCTTGATCAGCCGGCCGGACCGCTTGATGGCGATGGACCCCATCGCGCCGAGGGCGTCCGGGTCGTGGCCGAACACCAGGCCCTCGAGGCCGAGGCGTTCCAGATGGTCCTGGAGCAGCGACCGTTTGTGGGAGCTCTTCCACCAGTTATGGTAGCAGACGATGGACCTCGGGTCGCTCAGAGGGCCGTACCGATCGGCGTCGCCGCGCGTCCAGCTCGCGGCGATCCGCGCAAGGTAGTCGGTCAGCGCCGCATCGCTGTCTTCCACGTCCATGTAGCCGGAGTGGACGAACAGCCACGAGCCCACCGTCGCCGCCAGGGGCAGCTCCCGCAGGTACTGTCCCAGCTCGCCCTCCTTGAGCTGATCGCCGCGGTGCTTGCGCCGCAGCTCGATCCCCGCCCGGGCCGCGCTGGAGACGAGCTCCTTGCTGGCGGAGCGCGGGTTGTACATGAAGTCGACCTCGTGGTTTCCGAGCAGGACGATCAGGCGGCTGCCGGCGGCGGCCGCCTGCGGCTGCAGCGATCGGAAGAGCAGGACGACGCCCACGCTGTCCGGGCCGCCGTCGATGAGGTCGCCGGCCACCACCAGGAGCTGCCTCGCCTTTCCCTCCGTCCAGGAGAGACGCCCGTCCGAGCCGCGCGTGACCAGCGCGGCGCGGACCAGGAGCGCGTCGAGCTCCTCGAGGTGCCCGTGGATGTCGCTCACCGCCCAGACCGTGTCGTACCGCTCGCGCAGCTCGGCCGGGGAGATGGTGACGAACGCGGGCGACTGGGGCAGCGAGACCGCGGCGGCGCGCGCCGGGCCGGCGCACCAGAGCGCAAGCGCTGCCGCGAAGAGCCGCTTCACTGCCGGACCAGCACGAACGCGAAGGCCGCGAGCGACAACGCGAGGCCGTGGATCATCGTGGCGGTGCGCCGGTCGGCCAGCGTCATCACCTGCAACGTCATCTTGGTGATGAAGTAGAACACGCTCTCGACCGTCTTGCCCGCGCCTTTGGCCGCTGGGCCAGGATTCGGCAGGGTTGCGCAGTGGAGGCTCACGCGGCGCGAGCATTGCATGCACCGTGCCGGATTCCGGCAGCTGAAGCCCGCGCGATCGCCGGGCGTCAAAACCCGAAGAAGAACTTGATCCCGATCTGCGGGCCCAGCTCGATCACGTCGAACAGGAGCCGGTCGGCCCCGGTGCCGTGCTCGTAGTGTTCCGAGAGGACGCGATAGCCGGCGTCCAGCGAGACGAGGTCCGAGACCGTCCAGCGCACGAACGGAAACACCTGCCAGGTGAGCTTGGACCCGACGCCGAACCCGCCGACGTCTCCGCGAAAGTGCAGGCTGACGCTCTCCGAAAGAGAAAGCTGGAGGTTGGCGCCGAAGATGGGATCGAACCAGCCCTGCGTGATCGCGTGCGCTCGGCCGGTCGGCCCGTCGAGATCGCCGCCGACGCTGAAGTACCGGAACCCGGCCAAAGGTTCGAGCCAGGGGAAGACCCGATAGCTGAGCGTGGGCTCCACGAGGAGTTGGTGCATGGTCAGGGTGAGGCTCCCCTGGGTCGTGTCGAGGTTGGCGTAGAGCACGTCCGTGGTGAGCGCCCAGGGCCCGTGCGCCACGCGGACGGTGCCCAATGCCGCGAAGTTCAAATGGATGACCGCCGACGAGGGCGAGTCGAGGTCGATGTCGATGGGCCCGATCCCCACCGTGCCGGTCAGCCCGGGGAGGAACAGGTAGAGCGACGGCTCGACGCTCCACCGGGCCGGCTCCCGCTTCGCCTCCTGCTGTTGCGCGCTCACGGAAGACGCACCGAGCGCCACCACGAGTCCAAGGGCGCAGGTCCTGGGCAGCACGGCACGTATTTGACCTGTCCCGAGACTCATCGGCAAGCCGACCCGGCCCTGATACTCGAGTTGACGCCGGAGTCTGTGCGCGCGGAGTCGACGCTCCGTTCAAGGGGCCGCTGTGAGCCGCGGAGGCGCACGGCCACGCTTCACACCGGCGTCAACTCGGCGGTTGCCCGCCATGGACAGCCTCGAGCGCACGCGCTAGCCTCCGCCGCCCCATGGACAGCGCGGCGTTCCTGATGCACCGGCTGCACTTCGGCTTCACCATCACCTTCCACTACCTGTTCCCGCAGCTCACCATGGGGCTCGCTCCCTTGATCGTGGTGCTGCAGACGCTGGCGCTGTGGCGGAAGGACCCGCGCTTCGCGGAAGCGGCGCGCTTCTGGGCGAAGATCTTCGGGATCAACTTTGTCCTCGGCGTGGTGACCGGGATCCCGATGGAGTTCCAGTTCGGCACCAACTGGTCCCGCTTCTCGCGGCTGACCGGCGGCGTGATCGGCCAGCCGCTGGTGATGGAAGGCGTGTTCTCCTTCTTCCTCGAGTCCGCGTTCCTCGGCCTCTTCCTGTTCGGCGAGAAGCGGCTGGGCCCGAAGCTGCATTGCCTCACCGCCGTGGCCGTCTTCCTCGGCTCGTGGCTGTCGGGGTACTTCATCGTCTCCGCGAGCGCCTGGATGCAGCACCCGGTCGCGTACGAGCGGCTCGCCGACGGGTCCTTCCAGGTGACCAGCTTCTCGGGCGTGCTGCTCAATCCGTGGACGCTCGTCCAGTACGCTCACACCATGAGCGGAGCCGTGGTCACCGGATCGTTCGTGATGGCGGCGACCGGGGCGTTCTATCTCCTCGGGGGCCGGCACGAGCGGCACGCTCCCCTGTTCGTCCGGGTCGGAGTGATCGCGGGCCTGGTCAGCTCGCTGCTCCAGATCTTCCCCACCGGCGACCTGCACGGCCGCTACCTGGCGAAGCACCAGCCCGCGACCATCGCGGCCATGGAAGGGCTCTTCGAGACGCGGGCGGGCGCCCCGATCGTGCTCATCGGGCAGCCGGATCCGGCCAAGGGGACCATCGAGAACCCGATCGCGGTGAACGAGGCGCTGAGCTTCCTGATCTACGGGACTTTCCGCGCGGAGGTGAAGGGCCTGGATCAGTTCCCGCGCCAGGACTGGCCCGACAACATCCCGCTGCTGTTCTTCGCGTACCACATCATGGCGGGCCTCGGGACGCTCTTCCTCCTCCTGACGGCGGTGAGCGCCTTCCTCCTCTGGCGGGGCACGCTGTACCGGACGAAGGCGGCGCTCTGGGCGCTGATGCTCGCGTTCCCGTTCCCCTACATCGCCAATACCGCCGGCTGGCTGACTGCGGAGCTCGGGCGGCAACCCTGGCTGGTCTACGGCCTTTTGCGCACCGAGCACGGATGGTCGGACAGCGTCTCCTCCGGCAGCACCTGGTTCACGCTGCTCGGGTACATGGGCATGTACGCGGTCCTCGCGATCTCGTTCGTGCTCCTCGTCCAGCGCGTGATCGCCGAAGGACCTTCCGGCGCGGACCAGGGACATCCCGCGCCGGCCGGCAGCGCGGCGTAGAGGATCCGGCGATGGCCACGATCTGGTTCGTGCTGGTCGCGTTCATGCTCACCGCGTACGTGGTGCTCGACGGGTTCGACCTGGGCGCGGGCGTCCTCCATCTGGGGATCGCGCGCACCGACGCCGAGCGGCGGCTGGTGCTGCGATCGATCGGCCCGGTCTGGGACGGGAACGAGGTCTGGCTGCTCGCGGCCGGCGGAACGCTCTACTACGCCTTTCCCGTTCTCTATGCGTCGAGCCTCAGCGGCTTCTACCTCTCGATCAACATGGTGCTCTGGCTCCTGATGCTGCGGGCGGTGGGGATCGAGTTCCGCGCGCACCTGGAATCGAAGGTCTGGTGGGACTTCTTCGACGGCGCGTTCTGCCTGAGCAGCGCGCTGCTCTCGCTCTTCTTCGGGGTGGCGCTGGGCAACGTGATCCGCGGCGTCCCGCTGCGGCCGGACGGATCATTCTTCGAGCCGCTCTGGACCGACTTCGGCGTGGGAACCGAGAACGGCATCCTCGACTGGTTCACGCTCTGCTGCGGGCTGTTGGCCCTGATCGCCCTCACCGTCCACGGCGCCGCCTGGGTGGCCCTGAAGACGGAGGGGCCGGTGCAGGAGCGGGCCCGCAGGGCGGCGACGCTGCTCTTCGCTCCTCTTCTGGTCCTGGCCGCCTTCACGCTGTTCGCCGCGCTCTGGTTGCGCCCGCAGCTCCTCGACAACTACCGGCAACATTGGCTCTGGGGCGCCATCATCCCCATCGCGGTGGCCGCGAGCCTCCTGGCGTTGGTCGTCAACCTGCGGCGGGGACGGGATCGCGCGGCCTTCCTCGCTTCCTGCGTCTTCCTGATCGCGATGCTCTCGGGCGTGGCCTTCGCGCTGCATCCCCGGCTGCTGCCGGCCAGCACGCTCGACGCGTACAGCCTGACCATCCACAACGCGGCCTCGGGGGCGTACTCGCTGAAGTACGGCGTCTACTGGTGGTCGGCCGGGATGGCGATCGCGGTCGGGTACTTCGTGTTCATCTACTGGATGTTCCGGGGCAAGGCCCGCCTCGGCCCGGGCGGACACGGGTATTAGAGCGCCAAGGTC
>DASQAS010000076.1:0-28132 GCA_035635635.1 Myxococcales bacterium
GTAGTGTTGCCGGTGTTGGTCACTGGGTAGGTGGCGTCCGAGACCAGCGGGTTGGCGACGTCGGGGTTGGCCACATCGGGATTCGTCACGTTCGGGTTGGCCACATCCGGGTTCGCCACGTCGGGATTGGCGACGTCCGGATTGGCGACGTCCGGATTGGCCACGTCGGGGTTCGCCACGTCGGGGTTGGTGATCGCCGACTTGGACTCGTTGGGATTGGCGACGTCGGGATTGGCGACGTCCGGGTTGTACAGCTCGGTGTCGGTGATGTCCGAGCCAGCCGGAGCGCCTTCCGGATCGATCAGCGAAGGGACGGTCGCGTCCGCGTTGAGCACCACGAAGCTGCTCAACCCGCCGACCACGTCGACCTCCGGCGCGGCGATCTCCACCGCCGTCACGGTGATGCTCGCGGTCGGGTTCGGCGGATTCGAGGTCGACACGGCGAACACGGTCCGGGCGATTCCCGCGCGGGGTCCGACGGTGACGACGAGCGTCTTGGTGGGCTGCGGCAGCGGCGGCAGCGGAGTGGTATTGGTGGCCTGGATGAACGACGCCCACACCGGACCAGGCTGTGGATTGGTGATGGTGAGGCGGAAGCTCCTCTCCACACTGGTCGTGTTCTGCAGGATCAGCGCGAACGCGCGCTGTACGTCGGCGCTGAGCGGCTTCGAGTTCTGCGGAGAGAAGAACGCGAGCCCCTCGGTGATGCGCGCCGAGTAGATGTTCTGGTTCCGCATCCCCTCGCGGCGTGGCTGGCAAGCGGGCACCTCCCGCGTGGGATCGAACACGCTGCCGCGGGTCTGGCCCACGGCGCCGGGCGATGCCCAGGCCGGCGTGTAGTTCGTCCAGTCGTGGTCCGGGGGCGGGCGCACGTCCTGGTTGGTCGTCCAGACCGCGACGTGCGTCGGCGATCGGAGCGCGGCCGTGTTGAAGACCCACCCGCCGTCCTTGGGGCGGAACATCTGGCCGGCGACGTCGATGTAGTCGCCGAAGAACGGCACCGTCCCGTCCTTGAAGAGCGGAAGGTTGGGCGGGTTGACCTGCAGCTGCTGCAGGGTGGTGCTCCCCGGGAGCGCGCCGGCCTTGTAGCGGGACACGCGCGCGATGGTGAAGGTGGGCACGAACGCGGGATTGGCCTCCGCCACCACCACATCCAGGGTGTGCCTGCGCGCCTCGATGGTCGCGTCGTCGATGACCGGATTGAAGATCATCGGAGCCGAGTCGTCTCCGTTGGAGTTGGGAGGAACGAAGGTGCGGTTCTCCAGCAACGACTGTCCCGTCAGCTGGTAGGTCGCGAGCGTGTGATCCAGCCTCAGGTCGTAATAGACGACGAGCAGCTTGCCGCCGGTGAACGTCATCTGCGGCATGAACTGGTGGCCGCGCGCGAAGCCGTTCGCGGTCGGTTTCGTATCGTCGAGCAAGGCCCTCTGGTCCACGGCCTTCGGGGTGAGCGAGAGCCCACCGGACGTCAGCATCAGGCTGCCCGGAAAGTTCAGCATCATGATCCGGGCGAGCCCGTCGGGATCCATCCGTTGCGACCAGGCCAGGTAGACGCGTCCTGGCCATCCCTTGATCCCGTTGTCGTCCACCGCCAGCGTGGGGAACGCATTGGTCCGGAAGGCGGTGGTCGTGGTCGCCCGCTGGTTGTCGAAGAACGACGGGTAGGGTCTGGCCGCGCTGTACGGAGGCAACGTGACCACCGGAATCCCCGGCAATAGCGTCTTTCCCCGATCGATGGACGCCGCGATGATGATCGAGTCGGGGAACGCCGTGGTCTTGAACCTGCGCCAGGACAGGTAGACCAGCCCGGCCTGCGGATCCACCGCCAGCGTCGCGCCCTGGTGCAGGCTGCTTCGCGGCCTGTTCCACTCGTCCAGCGACATGGCGGCGATCGGAGCGCTCCAGCTGCTGCCGCAGTCGGTCGAGCGGCTGAACATGAGCTGGCTGGACTTGGGGTTCCCCGCCGAATCGAGGAAGAACTTCGTATAGACGATGTAGACGTTTCCCGCCGGGAACGACTGCGAGACGACTCTGCTGGGCTGTGAGACCTCGGGCTGTGAGACCTGGAGGCTGCAAGTCGCCGCACCGGGGCGCGGGACGTCCACCGCGATCCACGGCTTGTCGAGGAACACCGAGCCGTCCACCGCCTCGACGATCTTCGTGCCGTTGTAGCGGATGGGGTCGGTGTTGTCCGCCTTGGGACCGGCCGGGGCCGCGTTGCCGTTCTCGCGGTTGTTCAGATCGACGAAGCGGCTGACGAAGACCGCGCTGCGCTTGTTGGGGCTGTTCCGATCGAAGACGATGCCCGCGTAGTAGAAGAGCCCGTTGGTGCCGGCGCGGACCACCGGATCGGACGCGGTGGTGAAGCCGTAGAGCGGCGAGTTGCGCCCGTCCTGGGTCTGGTCCTGCGGGTATCCGGGAATCAGCGTGCTCTGCCAGGTCTGGCCGCCGTTGAACGACTTGAAGAGGCCGAGCCAGGCGTCTCCGGTGAGCGTCCCGCCGTTGGGGAGCTGGTCGCCGAGGTTCGGGAGATCGACCGTGCGGTAGTCGTTGGCTCCGGCGAGCATGTGCAGGGGGTTGCGCGTGGACAGCGCCAGCGACGGCTCGTTCTGGCGTTGCAGGAAGGGATCGCCGCCGGGCCACTCGCGCCCGGCGACCATGTTGACGTTCTGTCCTGGCGTCGGCGTCTGGGCCGCCGCGGTTTGCGGCAAGACGAAAGCGAGCGCGCAGAGAACGCACGAAACGAACGACTTCGCGTGCATGGGGACCCCCTCCCCGATCGAACGCAACGGCGCTCCGGCCAGGAGCCTCCTACTGAGCTACTGCCTCTGCCGGACCGGGGTCAAGGGACGTGCGGGAGTGAGCCGGTTCCGCCACCACGCGGCGCCGGCGATGGTCAAGAGGGCCACCGCGCCCACGGCCAGGATCAGGCGGCGCCGCCGCCAACGGCGTTCGGGAGCCAGCGCCGCCCGCTGGTCCGGCGAGAGTGGCGCCGTCCGCACGATGCCCTCGCGGGTCCAGTCGAAGATCCAGGCCAGGACGCCCGCCAGCGGCAATCCCGCCAACGAGGCGCTGACGATCCACGTCATCCACTGCGGCGGCAGGGAGAGCCGGGTGACGATCACGTCCGCCCCCTGGAGCGCGCCGAAGATCGCGACCGAATACGCGACCAGCACCCGCGCAACCCTCCGGCGGCCGACCTCGTCGACGAAATGCTGTAACCGCGCCGAAGGACTTGGCTTTTCGCCCGGCGCCGGAACCGGATGCGGGGCCTCCGCAGCTCGCGCGGGCGAGGTCCGGAGCGCGGCGGGAAGGTGCCAGACGCCCACCGGCGCGCCCGCCGCCAGGACGACCGCTGCCTGCAGCGCCTTCTCCAACTCGCGCACGTTCAGCGGCCAGCGGTAGAGGAACAGGGCGCGGGCAGCCTCGCACGACAACGCGACCGCGTCCGCGGCATCCCCGAGTTGCCGGCGCAGCAACGCCCGGATCAAGATCCCCAGGTCCTCGCGCCGTTCCCGGAGCGGAGGCAGCTGCAAGCCCAGGCCGGAAAGGCGCGCCAGCAGATCGCCCCGGAACTGGTGCCGGACGACCAGCGCTTCCAGATCTCGTTGGGTCGAGGCCAGGACCCGCACGTCCACCGCGACCGGCTGCGAGCCACCCACCGGGAAGACCTCCGACTGCTCGAGGACGCGCAGGAGCAGCGCCTGGCCCTGCGGCGGCAGGTCCTCGACGCCGTCGAGATAGAGCGTGCCCCCCTGGGCGCTGCGCACCAATCCCGCCCTGTCCTCGGTGGCGCCCGTGAACGCGCCCTTGCAGTGGCCGAGAAGCTCCGACTGCACGAGCGAAGGCGGCAATCCCGCGCAGTTGACGGCGACGAACGGACCGTCCCGACCGGAGAGACCATGGATGGCGGAAGCGATCAGCTCCTTCCCCGTACCGGTCTCGCCGCGGATCACGACCGGGACGTTGGTGCGAGCCACCGCCGCGGTCCGATCGAGATCCGCGCCGAGCGTCGGCAGCAACGTGCCGAAGCCCGCGGCCTTTGGCCGCAGCTCCGCGGCGTGCTCGATCGGGGGGCCTCCGGCAGGCAGGGGCAAGCTGGTCCGGTAGACCAAGAAAGTGTGGCCGAGCTCGATCACGTCTCCGTCGGCGAGGACCTCGCGCTGGACGCGCCGCCCGTTGACCAGCGTCCCGTTCCGCGAGGCGGCATCCTCGATCACCGACTTTCCCAGCACCTGGCGGATCACCGCGTGCTCGCCGGACATCCGATCGTCCGCCACGGCCAGCGTCAGCTCGCCACCCTCGCTGCGGACCACCGGGGGATGTCCCGGCGCAAGGGCGCCGCGGCCAATGAGGACCCGGTCGATTCCCTGCAACGAGACGCGCACCGAGGGAGCCGCCGGCGAGTCGCAGGTCAAGACCACGAAGATCTGCCGCGCGGCCGCCGGCGCCACCGAGCTGATCTCCCGCGGCAGCGTCTGCGCCAAAGGAGGCATGGAACATCCTACTCCGGCTTGACAGGCCTTTCCCGGGGGTTTGATATTCCTGTAGGGCGACCCGGCTCGGCTCTGATGCTCCGGGAACGGGCGATGCGCGCCTGTCACCGCATTTCCGCACCAGTTCAGGTGGGTCCTCGCCTCAGAGAGTTGGTGCGCTTTGCCGGACGAGAAAGAGAAGGGGGAAGAGTCGAAGGCCGCCGAGATGCCGGCTCCCCAACCCTGGACCGAAGGGGACGGGGCGCCGGCCGGGAGCTCCGAATCCGCGGCGCCCGACGAGGTGGAGGAGGAGGTGGAGGAGGAGGAGGAGAAAGGCCCCCCCTTCTTCATCGTCGGAATCGGAGCGTCCGCGGGCGGTCTGGAGGCCCTTGGCGCGCTGCTCAAGCTCCTGAGCCTCGAGTCGATGGCCCTGGTGGTCGTCCAGCATCTCGCTCCGCACTACGAGAGCGCCTTGCCCGCGCTGCTCTCCCGGACCAGCAAGGCCCGGGTCCTGGCGGCCGAAGAGGGGATGAAGGTCGAGCCGAGTCACATCTACGTGATCCCGCCCAACGCCGACCTCGCCATCCTCAATGGAGTCCTCCACCTCATGCCGCCGTCGCCGGGGCACGGGGTGCACCTGCCGATCGACTACTTCTTCCGCTCGCTGGCGCAGGATAAGGGTTCCCGCTCCATCGGGATCGTGCTCTCGGGTACCGGAACGGACGGCACCTTCGGGCTGAAGGCAATCAAAGAGGCCGGGGGCATCACCTTCGTGCAGGATCCCACCTCCGCCAAGTACGACGGGATGCCCCGCAGCGCGCTGGACAGCGGGTGGGCAGACTTCTGCCTTGGGCCGGAGGCGATGGCCGACGCGCTCCTCCAGATCGCCCGGCACTCCTATCTCTCCAAGGTCGAGCGGCCCACTCCACAGAAGATGGAGACGGTGGGGAAGCTCCTGGTGATGATGCGGACCGCGTACGGCAACGACCTCACCTACTACAAGCCGACCATGGTCGACCGGCGGGTCGAGCGGCGGATGGCCCTGCACAAGATCGAGAAGCTCGACGACTACATCAAGTTCGCCCTGTCGAACCCCGGTGAGCTGGACCTCCTGTACAAGGACATGCTCATCGGTGTGACCAGCTTCTTCCGGGATCACGATCCGTTCGAGGCGCTCAAGACCAAGGTGTTTCCGGCGATCATGGAGGGAAAGGAAGCCGGCTCGCAGATCCGGATCTGGGTGCCCGCCTGCTCGACCGGAGAGGAGGCGTACTCGCTGGCCATCTGCCTGCTCGAGTACCTCGGGGACAAGGCCCAGGACTACCGGGTCCAGATCTTCGGCACCGACATCGACCAGCCGGCCATCCAGCACGCCCGGCACGGGATCTACCCGCAGAACATCGCGCTGGACGTATCGCCGGAGAGGCTGCACCGGTTCTTCGTCAAGCGCGAGGCCGAGTACCACATCTCGCGGCGCATCCGGGACATGGTGGTCTTCTCGGTCCAGAACGTCACCAAGGACCCGCCCTTCTCGCGGGTGGACATGGCGACCTGCCGCAATCTGCTCATCTACCTGATTCCGATGATGCAGAAGCGGGTCCTGCGCATCCTGCACTACTCCCTGCTGGCCGACGGCTTCCTCATGCTCGGCACCTCGGAGACCGTGGGGGAGTCGGCCGACCTCTTCTCGCTGGTGGACCGCACCAACAAGATCTACGCGCGCAAGCACGTCGAGGCCGTCGCGGGGCTGGACCTCGGCTTCGGGCTGCAGACGCAGCCCACGAACCAGGCCAACCATGCCGGCCCGAGCGTCCGCTCCAACCAGAACATCGCCTCCCTTGCCGAGCGGAAGGTGCTGGAGATGTACGGCCCTCCGGGCGTGGTGATCACCGGCGAGATGGAAATCGTGCACATCCGGGGCCACACGGGTCCCTACCTGGAGCCCATGGCCGGAGCGCCCAGCTTCAACCTGATGCGGCTCGCTCGCCCCGAGTTGCACGTCGAGCTCCGCCGGACCATCCACGAAGCGCAGAGCAAGGGCGGACGCGTCTCTGGCGTGTGCAAGTTCAACGACGCCGGGACGCTGCGGGAGGTGGACATCGAGGTGATCGCGCTGGGCGAGCTGGCCACGAAGACCAGGTTCTTCCTGGTCCTGTTCCAGGAGCCGAAGACCGGGACGGAGAAGACGCCGTCGCAGCCGGCCACCCCGGAGCCCACCAACCCCGAGGAGCAGCGCATCCAGGAGCTCGAGCGCGAGCTCCTGGTGACCAAGGAATATCTCCAATCCACCATCGAGGAGCTGGAGAGCGCCAACGAGGAGCTCAAGTCGTCCAACGAAGAGATGCAGTCCTCGAACGAGGAGCTGCAGAGCACGAACGAGGAGCTGGAGACCTCGAAGGAGGAGCTGCAGTCGTCCAACGAGGAGCTGACCACCGTCAACGACGAGCTGCAGGACCGGATGGCGGAGCTGCAGCAGTCCAACGACGACCTGCACAACGTGCTGCGGGCGATCGGCAACGCAGTGGTGATCGTGGGAATGGACCTGCGCATCCGCCGGTACACCGAGACGGCGGGCAGGTTGATGAACCTGATCGCCGGCGACGTCGGGCGCTCGGTCGGCCAGCTCAACGCTTTCGTGGTGGGAGAGCGGCTGGAGGATCTCGCCGCGCACGTGGTCGCCACCCTCACGCCAGTCGAGCGGGAGGTCATCTGCGCCGATCAGCGCTGGTACCTGATGCACATCACGCCCTACCGGACGCTCGACCACGCCATCAAGGGGGCGGTGATCTCGCTGCTCGACATCGACAGCCGCAGACGCGGCATGGGGGCGGCCCGCGACGTGGCGCAATATGCCCAGGCGCACCTGACCGCGATCGACGCGCCGATGATGATCGTCGACTCGAAGCTCCGCATCCGCTGGCTGAACGCGCACGCCGAGAACGCCTTGCAGCTCGAGGGCGGGGAGGCGGTGGGCGCCCCGCTCGACCAGGCCGGCTCCCAGTTCGCGGACGCCCGGTTGATCGAGATGGTCGAGCGGTTGGTCGCCACCGGCACGCCGTTCAAGGGGGTGGTCCTCCGGGCGACCTCCGGCCAGGGTGGCCAAAAGCGGACGACCCGCGTGAGCGGAGGGCGCATTCCCGCCGTGGACGGTGACAATGTGCTGCTCCTACTTTCGTTTGCGCTCGAGGATCGCGCCGCGAAGGAGTGAGCCAGTGGCGGAGCAGGAGGATCTCGAGCAACTGTCGAAGGACCAGCTGCTCGTGCGTCTCCGCGAGCTGCAGTCCAGCTCCCGACCGCGGCGTTCATTGCCGGAGGCCGAGAGGCTGCTCCACGAGCTCCAGGTCCATCAGGTGGAGCTGGAGATGCAGAACCGCGAGCTGCGGGAGACGCAGGAACGGCTGCTCGAATCCGGCGCGCGCTACAGCGACCTCTACGATTTCGCGCCGGTCGCCTACTGCACCCTGGACGGGGACGAGCGGATCGTCGAGGCCAACATCGCCACCGCGTCCCTCTTCCAACTCGAGCGGTCGGCCCTGATCGGCAGGAAACTGTTCTTGCTCGTGCCGCCCGAGTCCAGGAGCGCGCTGCGGGAGGGCCTTCAGCGCTGCTTCCAGGAGGAGGCGGGCGATGCGCTGGATTTGACCGTCTCCCATCGCGTCGGTGAGCCTGTGGTCGCGCATCTCACGACTACGCCCGTGCTGGACCGCGGGGTCGTCGTCGCCTGCCGGGTCATCCTGACCGACATCACCACGCTGAAGCGCTCGGAGCGGATGCTCAACGTCCTGGCCCGGGCGAGCGCCTTGCTCGCGTCGTCGCCGAGCGAAGGGAGCGCGATCGCCGAGGTGATCGATCTTCTGGTTCCGGAGTTCGCCGACATGTGCCTGATCGACGTCGCGCAGCCGGACAGCTCCGTCCAACGGATCCGCTCCGGCGATGACGAGCGCAGAGGTACCGGCGGCCCGCGCGCGACGCCGCTGCCGGCGGGTCCCAGGACCCTGTACGAAAAGATCGCGACCAGCGGCAAGGCCCTCCTGATCGGCGCAGAGAACCGGAGCGATCGTTCCCTTCTGAAGCCGGATGCGGACCTCGCGCGTGCCAGGTCGGCGCTTTGCGTGCCGCTCGCGGGCCAGGGCGGGACGCTCGGCGTCCTCACGCTGGCCATGGTCGGTTCCGGCCGGCGCTACCTGGCCAAAGACCTTGCCTTCGCCCAGGACGTGACCGGGCGCATCGCGGCCGCCCTGGAGAGCGCCCGCCTCTTTCGCGAGACCCGGCAGGCGGTCGAGGCGCGCGAGCACGTCCTCGGAATCGTCTCGCACGATCTGCGGACTCCGCTGAGCGGGATCCTCCTGGCCGCCCGGGGACTCGAGGACACGCCGGCGGCGTCGGACGCGCTCGCGGCACGCCTGCTCGACACCATCCAGCGGGGGGTCGAGCGGATGAGCCGGATGATCGACGACCTCCTCGACGTCTCCAGCATCGACGCCGGACGCCTCTCTCTCGACCTGCGCGATCAGGAGGCGGGAGACCTCGTCGAGGACGCCTTGAAGGGCCTGAAGCCGATGACCCGGGAAAAGAACCTCCACCTCCATGCCGACGCGCCGGATCGCGGGATCCTGGTGCGCTGCGACCGAGACCGGATCCTGCAGGTCTTCGCCAATCTGATCGGCAACTCGATCAAGTTCGCTCCCCGCGGCGGATCGATCTCCCTCGATGCGGTGGTGAACCCCTCGAGCATGAAGTTTGCCGTGCGGGACACCGGACCCGGCGTCGACCCGGCGCTCCTGTCCCATCTGTTCGAGCGCTATTCCCAGGCGACCGCCACCTCCAGGAGGGGCCGGGGCCTGGGCTTGTACATCTGCAAGGGGATCATCGAGGCCCATGGAGGCAGGATCTGGGCGCAGAGCGAGCCGTCGAAGGGACTGACCGTTTTCTTCACGCTCCCCCGCGCTGCCGGGGCACAGCCCACGCGCGGGAAGGCCGGCCGGGGCGAAGGCACGGTGATGATCGTCGACGATGACGATGTCCATCGGCGGGCGCTCGCCGACATGCTGCAGGCTGCCGGCTATGCGGTCGGGGAAGCGAGGGACGGACTCGACGCTCTCGAGCAGGTGCGGTCGGCCCGGCCGCTGCCCAGGCTGATCCTGCTGGACCTGCAGATGCCGCGGATGGACGGATGGGAGCTGATGCGGCAGCTCAGAAAGGATTCCGCCCTCGCTTCCATTCCGGTCGTGCTCGTATCAGGTTACTCGAGGCTCGGAGCAGAGGCCGAAGCGATCGGCGCGAAAGGCTACGTGCGCAAGCCCGTCCGGCCCGAGCAGCTCCTCGAGGCGATCGGCCGCTGCGGCGCACCGGAGGCGACGGGTTGAGGCGAGACGGCGAGATGCCCGACGCCACGAGCAAGGGACACGAGATCGCCCCGGTCATCGCGAAGCTGGTGCGCGAGCCAGCCGCCGAACGGCCGGTGTGGCTCCCTCCGGGGCTGCGCGAGATCGAGGGAGACGAGCCGGGTGCCTCGGCCGACCTGGTCTGTCCCCTCTGCCAGGGGAAGCTCACCGAGTCCCGGATCAACGGATACCAGTCGTTCCGCTGCCACGTCGGGCACGTATTTTCGCTGGAGGCCATGGCGATCGAGCAGGCGGAGGAGACCGAGCGCGCCCTCTGGGCCGCAGCCCGCGCGCTGGAGGAGAGCGCGACGCTGGCGCGCCGGCTGGCCGCGAGCTCGCCGGGAGAGATGCGCCAGCGGTTCGAGGAGAAGGAAGAGGCGCAGACGCACAATGCAGAGTTGATCCGGCGGATCCTGCTCGGCGGCGGGGTCCTTTCGGAGGCGGACGCGCCCGGACTCGCGACGGGAGCCGCCGCGCCGGCCGGCGAGGAGAAGGCGTAGGCCTCAGCGGAGCTTGGCGAGCTCTTCGCGCGCCTTGCGGGTGAAGCCATCGTCCTGCTTGTAGAGGTCCAAAAAAGCCGTCAGGTGGCGGCGGGCCCGGTCCCGGTGCCCGAGAGCGGAATCGCTGATCCCCGCGTGGTAGAGCGCCATGTAGTGGTTGGGCCAGGACTCGACCACCAGGTTCATGATCGGGCCCGCGGCGACGTCGTCCCCCGCGTCGGCGACCGGGTGCGCCAGGTCGAACACGATGCCCGCCGCGCGCCAGCGATCGTCTTTGGCCAGCTTGGCCAGCGCGGCGCGGGCGTCGTCGATCCGCCCCGCGAGCGCCCAGCACCCGGCGCCGTAACCGGCGCCATCCCAGCCCTCCGGAAACGGCCGGCGCGCCATGAACTGCGCGACCTCGACCGGATTGCAGTACGGCTTCGCCACCGCGAACCAGCGCTGGGCGGCGGTGCCCAAAGGGCGCGCGGGTTCCGCCGTCGAGGCAGGGGCCGGCCTGCGGAAGGAGAGGAAGGTCACCGAGAGCGCGGCGACCGCAAGGACCGCGAATCGCGGCCGGACAGGCTGCCGCGGCCTCGACGGGTTCTTCAACTCCTCGAGGGCCGACTGCGCGCTGGAGAACCGCCGCTCTCGCCGGGGTTGCACGAGCCGGGCGATCAGATCCTGCAGCGGCGCGTCGCGCGGCACGCGCAGGCTCATGTCGCTGTTCAGCAGATCCGCGGGCGGCTTGCCGGTCGCCGCGTGGAGCAACGTCGCGCCCAGCGCGAACAGGTCGCTGGTCGCGTCCACGGTCCCGCCGAGCTGCTCGGTCGGCATGTACCCGAAGGTGCCCACCAGCGTGGACCCGTAGGTCCGCGAACCCGAGAGCTGGCGCGCGCTGCCGAAGTCCACCAGCACCACCTCGCCGCCGGGCCGGACGATCAGGTTGTCGGGCTTGATGTCCCGGTGCAGGACGCCGAGCTTGTGCAGGTAGACGAGCACCGTCAGGACCTGGCCAGCCACGTCGCGCAGCTCCGCCTCGGTGAACGGACCGCGCGCGATCCGCGCCGAGAGCATCTCACCCTCGATGAACTCCGCGGCGAGATACAGGCGCAGGTGCACTCCCTCCCCTTCGGTGAAGCTGGCCACGTACTTGGGGATCCGCGGGTGGTTCAGCGTCTTGAGCGTCGCCGCCTCCCGCTCGAAGGCGTCGATCTGCTGCGCGCCAGGGACGCTCGCGAACTGCAGCTCCTTGAGCGCGACCACAGGCCCGCCGGGAGCGCGCGCCCGGTAGACGCGGCCATGCGAGGACTGCGCCAGCACGCACTCGACCGCGTAGCCTCCGGGAGCGGAGGCGACGCCGCAGAAGGAGCAGCGGGAGTCGGAACCCGCCCTCCCGCAGCCTGCGCACTGAGCCATGGTCCCCCAAGTCCAGGGGACACGAATCGCGGCTGCGCCGCTCATCATGTCCCCTACGTTGCGAGTGTACCCTCCGCGCCTTGAGGCGCCGAGATCGAGGATCGGGGGGAATGTGGGCGCGTGCGCTACCTCGTGCAGACCGCCTCGACGTTGTTCCCGTCCGGATCGATCAGGAAGGCCGCGTAGTAGGTCGGGCTGTAGTCGGCGCGGACGCCAGGCTTGCCGTTGTCGCGGCCGCCCGCGTCGAGACCTGCTTCGTGGAAACGGTCGACCGTGGCCCGATCCTTCGCGCGAAACGCCACGTGGACGCCCTGGCCGGCGCCGCCCTTGCCGTTGAACGTCAGCCAGAGCGCAGCCTCGTTGCGCGGCCCGAATCCAGCTCCCGAATCGTCGCGCGAGCAGAGCACGTATCCGAACGGCTTCAGCGCCGCCTCGTAGAAGCGCACGCTCGCGTCCGCGTTCTTCACCTTCAATCCGATGTGGTCGTACATGGCGACCTCCTTGTGGAGGTCATCCTGTGACGGCGGAGCCCAGCCGCGCTTGGAAGATCTTGCGATCTCCTTTCGCCGCCCGGCGGAACCGTCCCGGCGAGACTCCAGCGGCGCGGTGGAAGGTGCGCACGAAGTTCGAGAGGTCGCCGAATCCCACCTCGAAGGCGACGTCCGTCACCGAAGGCATGCCGCCGGCGAGCAGGCGTGCCGCGCGCCGCAAGCGGGATCGCACCAGGTACTGGTGCGGGGTGACGCCGAGCACCCGGGAGAAGAGGCGGAGGAAGTGGAAGGGGCTAAGACCCGCTTCGGCAGCTGCGCACTCGAGATCGACGGGCTCCTGCGCGTGCGCTTCGATGAACAGAGCGGCCCTCACCGCACGGCGCCGATCGGCGGGCCCCGCCTTCTGCGGATCGCGCCGCCGGCCCGAGGCGGACTCGATGAACCGCGCGGCGAGCCAGGTGCCGGCCTCGTCGAGGCCGACGTCGCTCCTGCCATCGGCCGCCGCCTGCGCCAGCTCCCCCAGCACCATCAGCTCGGGCAACGGCGGAAGGCAGCCCGCCCGCCAGAGCTCGCGGCGGCCGCCCAGCGACTCCGCCAGCCCTGGCGCGAAATGGAACGACAGGCATTCGTCGCCGGTCACGTGGTCGTGCGTGCAGACGTACTCGTTGCCGGGAGACCCGACGAGGATCGACCCGGTGACCAGCTCGAAGGACCGGCCGAGCGCGCGGTAGCCGAAGCTGCCCTTGCGCACATACGCGACCGAGAAGTCTTCGTGGCGCTCGACGAACGGTTTCTCGGACGGTCCCGCGACGCACCGGTAGTCGACGGCGCGTAAGGTCCCGCGCTGGAGCAGGGTGACGCCCGGCATGATCCGGAGTCTGCCCGCCCGGGTGCCGCCGTGCAATCGCAGGTAGGGGACATGATGAGCGGTGGAGCTGCAATTCGTGTCCCCTGGACTTGCGGGCCGGAGGCGCTCGCGGGATCCTGCCTGCGGATGCGCGCCGCCCCGATCATCCTCGCCCTCGCAGTCCTCTGGGCCTGCGGAAAGGGCACTCCTACCTGGAGCAAAGACGTGCATCCGATCGTCGCCCGGAGCTGCGCCGGATGTCACGTCGAAGGCGGCATCGCTCCGTTCGCGCTCGCCACCTGGAACGACGCTTACGTGCGCCGGTCGCTGATCCGCGCGCAGGTCGAGTCGCGGCAGATGCCACCCTGGCCGCCGGCGCCAGGCTGCAGCGAGTACACCGGCGACCGATCGCTCAAGGACCAGGAGCGGGAGACGCTCCTCTCCTGGATCGACCGCGGGGCGCCGGAGGGCGATCCGTCCGACGGGCAGCCCGTCTCGACGCCGCCTCAGGGCGGCCTGTCGCGCGTGGACCGCGAGCTGCGGATCGCCGCCGCCTACCAGCCGGTGCTGGCGCCCGACGAGTACCGCTGCTTCCTGCTCGACTGGGCGGAGACGGAGCGCCGGTTCGTCACCGGCTTCGTCGCGCAGCCGGGAAACCCGACCATCGTCCACCACGTGCTCGCCTTCCTCGCCACGCCGGACCGCGCGGCGCAGTTCCAGGCGCTCGACGACGCCGACTCCGCCCCCGGATACCGCTGCTTCGGCGGCCCGGGCGGGACGGCGAATCTTCTCGGAGGCTGGGTTCCCGGAACTGTGGGCGGCGACTTCCCCGCGGGCACGGGCGTTCCCGTCGATCCGGGATCGAAGATCATCCTGCAGGTCCACTACAACCTGGCAAACGGCGTCGGCCCCTCCGATCAGACCTCGATCCGCCTCAAGCTCGATCCTTCCGTCTCGCGGCCCGCCTTCCTGATGCCCTGGGCGAATCCGTCGTGGATCAACGCGGGCACCATGGACATCCCCGCCGGGGCCGCAGACGTGAGCCACTCGTTCACGCTCACGCCGGGACCCTATCTCGGATTGCTCAGCGACAACCTGCTCGCTCCCGGCCGCTTCACGGTCTACGGCGCCGCGCTGCACCAGCACCTGAGAGGGACGCGGTCGCGCCTGGAGATCCAGCGCGCGGGCGGCGCGCGCGAGTGCCTGCTCGACATCCCGCGCTGGGATTTCCATTGGCAGGGCGGCTACACGCTGAAGACGCCGAAGGTGATGGAGCGGAACGACAGCCTCTCCATCGAGTGCCGCTGGGACAACAGCGCCACGAACCAGCCCGACGGGCTCCCTCCGCGCAACCTCAACTGGGGCGAGGGCACCGGCGACGAGATGTGCATCGGGTTCCTCTACATCACGCAGTGAGGCCCGAACGGTTCAGGCCGGCGTGACCGTGACGGGAACGCCGTTGAGGGCCGCGTTCCCGGAGAGGGCGTCCACCGCCTGATCGTCGGTCAGATCGTTCAGGCTCGCCCCCGGGTGGTCCGCCGCGACCGAGAGGCTTGCCCCGGCACGCGCATGTCCCCATCCGTGGGGCAAGCTGACCACGCCGCGCATCACGTCCGCGGTGACGGCGACTGGAACCTCGACGGTTCCAACCCGCGAGGCGACCTTCGCGCGCCCGCCTTCCCGCAGGCCGCGCGCTGCGGCATCCTCGGGATGGACCAGCAGGGCGCAGCCCTCGGGGCCCTTCACCAGCCGCTCGCTGTTGTGCATCCAGGAGTTGTTGCTGCGCAGGGCGCGCCGCCCGATCAGGACCAGGTCACCGTTCGGCGCCGGCCTCTCCAGCGACGCCGCGAGCCGATCGAGATCGCGCAGGAAGAGGGCCGGCGCGAGCTGCAGCCGCCTTCCGGAGAGACGCGAGAGAAGCTGCGGCTGCAGCGGCCCGAGGTCCAGTCCGTGCGGGTTCTGCGCAAGCTTCCGCAGCGAGATCCGGTGCGGGCCGAAGCGCAGCAACAGGTCGAGGAACCGGCGCGCCCCGAGCGTCCGCACCGCGCGCAGCGCGAGACCGAGAGCGCGCCCTTTCCGCCCTCCCCCGTGCCGCCGGACGGCGAGCGCGAGGTCCATCAGCGCCTCGAAATCGCCGCGCACGCGAGGCGGCGGCCGCACGAGCGGCCTGGCATACCGGGCCGCGTTGCGCACGGCCAGCGCGTAGAACGCCAGGTCGTACTGATCGCGCTCGAATCCGAAGCTGGTGGGCAGGATCAGGTTGGCGTGCCGCGTGGTCTCGTTGCGGTACAGGTCGATCGAGACCATGTAGTCGAGCCGGGAGAGCGCGCGATCGAGGCGACCGCCGTTGGGCGTGGAGAGCACCGGGTTGCCCGCGAAGGTCACCAGCGCGCGGATGCGGCCTTCGCCCGGGGTCTCGATCTCCTCGGCGAGGGTCGCCGACGGAAGCTCGCCTCCGAACTCGGGCAATCCGCGCACCCGGCTGCGCCAGACGCCGAAGTGGCCGCGATCGCCGGTCCGGGTGGCGAGCCCGACCAGGTCGGCGGCCGGCGTGCTGAACATGAAGCCGCCCTCGCGGTCGAGGTTGCCGGTGACGGCGTTGAGCGCGACGATCAGCCACGCGGCGAGCCCGCCGAACTCCTGCGTGCACGCGCCCACCCGGCCGTAGGCGACCGCCGCGGGCGCCGAGACGAAGGCGCCGGCCACCTCGCGGATGACGCTCGCCGCGATGCCGGTGTGCGCCGACACCCGCTCGGGCGGAAATCGCGCGGCCGCCTCCTGAAGGCTGGCCAGCCCGTCGCTACAGGCCGCGAGGTGCCGGAGGTCCACGCGGCGCCGCTCGAAGACGACCTGCAGCAGCGCCAGCAGGAAGAGGGCGTCCGTTCCGGGGCGAATTGTTAGGTGTTGGTCGGCGGCGGCGGCCGTCTCGGTGCGCCGCGGGTCCACCACCACCAGCCTGCCGCCGCGATCGCGAAGCTCCTTCAGTCGGCGCGCGATCCCGCCCGCGGTCATCAGGCTGCCGTTCGACGCCAGCGGGTTGGCGCCCAGCATCAGGAAGTACTGGGTCCGATCGACGTCCGGCACCGGCAGCAGGACCTGGTGGCCGAACATCTCCAGCGAGGCGAGCATGTGCGGCAGCTGATCGACCGAGGTGGCCGAGAACCGCGACCGGGTCCCCATCGCCCGGTTGAAGAACGGCGTCGCCAGCAGCGCCGAGTAGGAATGGACGGTCGGGTTGCCCAGGTAGACGGCCACCGCGTTGCGCCCGTGGTTGCGCTGCACTTCCGCCAGACGGCTCCCGGCCTCCTCCAACGCCGCCGCCCACGACACGGGTTGCCAGCGCCCGCCTTCGCGGCGCTGTGGCTCGAGGATGCGGTCCGGGTCGCCCTGCACGTCCGCGATCGCGGCCGCCTTGGGGCAGATGTGGCCGCGGCTGAAGGGGTCGTCTTCATCGCCCCGGACGCGGCCGATCTTGCCGTCCTCCATCTCCACGGTGAGACCGCAGACCGCTTCGCAGAGCATGCAGGTGTGCAGGGCGGTGGCCATCGCGGGACGAACCTAGCATGGCCTCAGGAGACCTGCGCGCGCGCCGCTTCCTCGGAGCGGGCGGGCCGGATGCCCGGTCTCCAGCGGAACCTCTCCTGGATCGGATCCCGCTTGCCCTCGACCACGTCCGCGATCAGGGCGCCCAGCACCGGCGCGAACTTGAACCCGTGGCCGCTGTCTCCCGCGGCGACCACCAGTCGTGGACGCTCGGGATCCCGGGCGATCCAGAAGTGCCCATCCAAGGAGTCGCAGTAGAGGCAGATGCGCGTAGCGACGATGGCAGCATTCTGGAGTCCGGGGAAGGTCTCCGCCAGGAACGCGCGCAGGTGCTCGATCTCTTCGGCGGTCACGAATCGATCGGCCGACTCCGGGTGCATCGGCCGGCCCGGCGCGTGACGGCCGATCTTCACCACCCCGCTCGTGGGATGAACCGGGAACCCGTAGTAGCCGGTCGACTGGATCTCGGCGCAGAAGACGGGAAACCGCTCGGGGCTGAAGGCCGCGGGGTCCGGCGGCGCGAGGTGGAACACGGGATGTGCGGTCGATATCAGGTAAGGCGCCAGCCAGGGCAGCGCGTGCGGCGTCCACGCTCCTCCCGCGAAGACCACCTGGTCCGCCTCGAAGCGCTCTCCGTCCGTCGAGACCATTCCGAAGGAAAGCAGCTCGCCGAACGACACGCCTTCGCGAAGCTCGACGCCGGACCTCCGCGCCTCCTCCAAGAGTCTCGCGACGACCTTGCCGCTCTCGACGAACCCTCCCGTTTGGCTGAACGTGCCGTAGCGGTACAGGTCCGCATTCCACGCTGGAAACCTGGCGCGCACGGCGGCCGCATCGACCCGCTCGGGCCGATGCCCGCGCCTCGAGAGCACCTCGAAGCTGGCCTCCTCGATCGTCCCCGGCGCGGGCGGCGACCGCCGCAGAAACAGCAAGCCGGTCCGATGGTAGAGGCGGGCCCCGAAATCCCGGTTCCACCGCTCCCATCCCTCGATCGCCCGCTCCGCCAGCTCCGTGTACACCTCGTCCGCTCCATACTCGAGCCGCACCACCTTGCTGATGTCCGTGGACGCAGCCAGCGGGTGCGGGAGCGGCCCCGGATCGACCAGCCGGACCGCGTGCCTGCGCCTCCGCAACTCGAGAGCAGCGGTGACCCCGAACACTCCGGCGCCAACGACGAGGACACGGTCCATCCCCAAACCTCATACCCGATCACCCGCACACCGATCACCAGCACCAGCACGAGCACCGCCACGACTCGCGGGCACGAAAACGAGGACGAGCACGGGCACGACTCCCAGCACGGCCACCACCACGTCCACAATCACCCGCTCGCCTCAAAGAAGAACGCCCGGATTGAGAATGCCGGCCGGATCGATCTCCCTCTTCACAGCGCGCAGAGCCGCCGCGAACGGCTCGGGCCTCTCCCGCCCGTACCATGGCCGGTGCGTCCGCCCGACCGCATGATGGTGCGTGATGGTCCCTCCCGCCGCCGCCACCGCCTCCGACGCTGCCGCCTTGATCTCCCTCCACTGCTCCAGCTCCGCCCCCGCGCGCACCGGAGCCACCATCGTGAAGTACGGAGCCGCACCGTCCGGGTACAGGTGCGTGATCCGGCACGTGACGATTCCGGCCCCACAGATCCGCCGGAGCGCGTCCGTCACGGATGCGACGACCGCGGCATGCAGCGCCTCGAATCGGTCCCAGATGCACGCCGTCTCGAAGGTGTCCGCCAGGATCCCCAGCGAGACGAAGCCGGACTGCAGATAGGGGGCCGCGAAGAACGCCTCCCGCCACTTCGCCGACGCGCCCCCGCCCGCTCTCTCGCCGCTGTCGCGATAGGTGGCGCCACTTGGACACGTCCCGCCGGCATCCAAGCCGATCTGCAGCGCCCGGGTCATCCAGGGGTCGAGCGGATGATCCGCCGACTCGAACGCAAGCAGCAGGAGCGCTTCTCCCGTCCCGCCCCCGACGCCGTTGAGCATCGCCTCGGCCGCATCGATCAGCCGGCAATTCGCCGGGTAGAGCCCCGACTGCGCGATCGCCCGGCAAGCCCGCGCGCCGCCCAGGAAGTCCGCGAAGGCGACCGTCGCGCTGGCGCGATACCGCGGGACCGGATGCAGGCGCACCCACGCCTCGGTGATCACGCCGAGGATCCCCTCTGACCCGAGCGCGAGCCGGTCCGGGTTGGGCCCCGCGCCCGATGACGGGAAGCGCCGCGACGCCCACGCTCCCGCCGGCGTGATCATCCGCACCGACTCGACCGCGTCGTCGATGCGCGTCTGCAGGGTCGCGAAGTGACCGCCGGCCCGGGTGGCGATCCATCCCCCCAGGGTGGAGAACTCGAACGACTGCGGGAAGTGCCGCAGCGTCAGGCCGTGCGGCTGCAGCGCGGCCTCCAGATCGGGCCCGAGCGTGCCAGCCTGGATGCGCGCGGCGCGCGAGACCGGGTCGAGCTCCAGCACGCCCGAGAGGCGCGCGAGATCGAGCGCGCAGGCGGGCCGCCCGCGACCTCCACCCTCGACGCCGCCGACCACGCTGGTCCCGCCGCCGTAGGGGGTCACCGCGATGCCGCGGACAGCGCACGCTTCCAAGGCGCGCGCGACCTCCTCCTCCGACCCAGGCGTGCAGACGAAGTCGGGCGCAGCCGAAAAATCGCAGCCGAACCCGCGCACCAGGTCAGGCCAGGCGCGGCCGTAGGCGTGGCGGACGCGCGCCTCCGGCGAAGCGTCGCAGAACGCCGCGATCGATCCTGGCGGCGCCGCGCCGGAGCGTGGTAGCCCGGCGATCGCGACCTCCAGACGCGGAAGCGGCCGCGCTTGTTCGGGGGGCCGCCCGAACAGGGCGGAGAGCTGATCGCCGGCGGAGCGCAAGGCCTCCGCCGAGGGCAACCGCTCCTCCCAGCCCCAGGCCCAGAAGCTCCTGCGCATCCGCGCAAGCTACTGCGCTTGCTTGACGGGCACCATCGTGTGCTCGGCCGCGATCGAGGCCTGCACGTCCGCCTGCGAAGGCACCTTCATGTTCCGCAGCACGAAGAACGACATGGCCGCGGCCGCGAGGTCGAACACGATCGCGATGGTGAAGACGCCCGGCCAGCCAATCTTCGGCAGCGGCAACTTCGCGTGGAAAGGCGTCCACATCGACGGCAACACCGTGAGCACGATCCCGTAGATCACCAGCGCCATCCCGATCCCGAAGAGGATGTCGTGGGTCTTCTTCCGCAGATCGAGCCGGAGTACGGCGGGGGCGAAGAAGTGCGCGAAGAAGGCCAGCGTGCCTCCCAGGAGCAAGAGGATGTCGGCTCGGAAGTCGAAGGCCTTGCCGGCGGCCAGCGCAGAGCCGATGGGCACCAGCACCGAGGCGGTGCCCTTCGCGGTGTAGAGGAACCCATAGTTCTGCGTCGCGTGCCTGCGGCCGAAGAAGTCTCCGCAGATCGCGGGCATCAGCGAGTAGATCTCTCCCCAGCCGAAGAAGGTGAAGGCGCTGAAGACCACGAACGCCGTCGGATTGGCCGCGAACTTGATCAAGAGGAAGATGGCGCACGCCTCGAGCGTGAAGGCGATCGCCATCGTCTTCTCGCGCCCGATGTGGTCGGAGATCCATCCCCAGACCGGGCGGCAGATGCCGTTCAGCACCCGGTCCGCGGAGAGCGCGAACTGCAGCGCCGGCAGCGTGAGCCAGAGGAAGGTGATGGGCACCTTGTCGACCTTGAACTCGACCGCCATCGGGTTGAGCTGCGCGGTGGCCATCAGCCCACCGGTCGCGACCAGCGTCATCATCGCGTACATCACCCAGAACTGGGAGGTGGCAGCCATGTCGCGCGATCCGAACTCCGCATCGGTCTGACGCTTCTTCACTTCCTCGCCGCGCGGGGCCGCCTTCCAGGCCTTGGGCAGCCAGCCCGCGGGAGGCGCCTTGAGGAACAGCGCCGCCAGGATCACCACGGCTCCCTGGATGAGGCCCCAGTTGATGAACGCGGACTGGTACCCGGCCCGCTCGATCATGTTGGCGATCGGCGACACGGTCAGGGCCGATCCGGCGCCGAATCCCGCCGCGGTGAGGCCGGCGGCGAGGCCGCGGTGATCGGGGAACCACTTCAGTGCGCCGCCGATGGCGGTGCCGTACACCACGCCGGCGCCCAGCCCTGCGATCGCATACGACAGGTAGAGCGCGGTCAGCGTCTCGGCCCTTCCGCTCCCGACCCAGCCCAGCCCCGCCAGCGTGCCGCCGATCATCACCAGGAGGCGCGGCCCGAACTTGTCCACCAGCCAGCCTTCGAAGGGAACCAGCCACGTCTCCAGCAACACGAAGACCGTGAACGTCACCTGCACGGCCGCCTGCTCGACATGGAGATGCTTCTGCAGGGGCGGCACGAACAGGGTCCACCCGTACTGGAAGTTCGCGACGGCCACCATGCTCAGGATGCTGAAGAACAGGATGAGCCAGCGATTGGAGAAGAGGCCGCTGCGTTGCTCCGACGCCGGAAGATTCATGGGGTGACCTCGGTGCGGGACGGGCCGCACGATCAATCCCGCGGAGCGCGCATTCGGCACAGGTGTGGCTGTGCCTTTCAAGTCCGATGCACGTCGCTCAGACGTTCGTTCCTCTTCGCCCAGCGTCGTCTCTGACGATGGTCGCGATTTTTTTGAACGTCGCAGAGGCGTCCTTGCGGTCGGCCCTGCGACCTCCGGCACCTCGACCTCTCTGACCTAGGTCCTGCCTGCTCGCTCGTCCGACAGCGCCTTCGCGCTGAGCGCGGGTCCGACCATCTGCACCACCGCCCCGATCGCCCGCCCCGCCTGCGTGACCGGGAAGATGTTGGCGTACCCGACCGACAGCGAGGTGCTGACGTAGTGGAGCGCGTCCCAAAAAGTGCGGACGGCCGGGTTGTGGCCCTCCTCCGCGCAGAGGAAGAGGGCCGCAGCCGCGCAGACGAAGTCGGTGAGCTCTTCAGTGCGCGTCATCGTGGCGCTCCGGGATGCGCGTCGCCGCGTCGAGCGGTGCCCTGGAGGCGAGCTTCGCCGGATCGACTGTCTGCACCGCCCGGGAGACGGCGCCTGTGACCGCGTTCAGGTCCACGAGCTTCATCATCTCCTTGATCGCGGGCATCAGCGCGCTGGTCTGGAGGATGGTCTGCATCATCGGTCCCAGCGCTCCCCCGAGCAGCGGCAGTTGGGCCTGGCCTGCGGCGCCGTTCGCCGCGGCTCCGCCGAGCTGCAGCACCTTGATCTCGCTGATCCGCTCCGCCGGCTTCACCAGCTCGCGGACGACCGCGGGCGCCACCTCGAGCAGCCTGAGCGCGGTCTCCTGCAAGAGGAGCTCGCGCGCCTTGGTGTTCGCGGCGGCCAGCTTCTGCCGCTGCACCTCCGCCTCCTTCAAGCCGGCCTCGCGGTTGGCCTCCGCCAGCCGGGTGATCGACTGCGCCTGCTTCTCGGCGGCGTCGGCTTCCGCCTGCGCACGGATCTTCACCGACTGGGCCGCCACCTCGGCCTCGACCTTCTTCTTGTAGGCCTCGACCTCGGCGCGGATCCGCTCCTGTTCGGCCGCCTTCTGCGCGGCGACGATGGCCACCTGCTTCTCGCGCTCGGCCTCCGCCACCTGGGCGACGGTGACCGCCTGCTGCTCGGCCTGCGCTTTGAGGGCCACGGCCTCGGCGCGCTTCGCGTCCGCCTCCGCGCTCTCCTTGGCCTTGAGCGTGAGCGTGATCTCCTTGTCGACCTTGGCCGCCTCGATCGACTTCTGCCGGTCGATCTCCGCGGCCTGCTCGGTCTTCTCCTTGCGCGCCTTCTCCACGGAGATGGTCGCCTGCCGCTGCAGATCGCGGACCTGGATGGCCTCCTGCTGCGCGATCTCGGCCTTCACCGCGGCCTCCTCCTCCCGCGCCTTGCCCTCGCGCATGATCCGGTTCTGCGTGGCGACGTTGATCTCCTGCTCGCGCGCGATTTCGGCCGTGCGCTCGGCCTCTTCCTGCACCTTCCTCTTCACCGCGATGTTCTTCGCCACCACGGTGTTGGTCACGGTCTCCCGCCCGGAGGCGCCGAAGATGTCGTCGGCGCGCATCTCCGCCAGTGGGGTCTGGGCCAGCTCGGTGATGGTGACCGACTCCAGGGTGAACCCGTTGCGGCCCAGATCCTCGCGCAGCGCCTTGCTCACCTCCTGCGCGAAGTGCTCCCGGTTCATGTGCAGCGCGAGGAAGTCGTTCTGCGCCGCCACCGCCCGGAGCGCACCCACCAATTTGGGCTCCAGCAGCTCCTGCGACTTGTGCCGGATCGCCTCGGCGCTAGCGTGCCCCTCGTCGATGCCGATGGTGCGCGCGGCCTTCTTCACGTCGTCCTCGGCCGGCTCCACCCGGATGTAGAACTCGGCGCTCAGGTTGGTGGAGATGTAGTCCTTGGTGACCAGCGCCTCGTGGCCCGCGCGCCGGATGGTCAGGCCGATGGTGCTGAGCGACATGGTCGCCGCCCGGTGCAGCACCGGCACGATCCAGGTTGCGCGCCCGATGTACACGTCCGTCGTCGCCCGGCCGATGCGGATGATCGCCTCGGAAGGCGAAGGCCGCTTGAGGAAGCGCGCCATCGCGCTCATGAAGGCGAGGAACCCGAGAGCGACCGCGCCGACGAGCCCTGCCGCAAGTTGCCACACCTCGATCCCGTGGAACATGACCCTCACTCCTTGAATGCTGCGACCTGGAACAGTCCGGTTTCCTTCTCCAGCTCCATCAAGACGACCTTCTCGCCTTGCTTCAGTCCCTCCTCCCGTTCCCCGACGTGCCCGTGCACGATCAGCTCGTTGCCCTGCGCGTCCCGGGCGCGCACCTCGCCGAACTGCGAGTCGAGCGTGGGGCTCGCCACCACGCCGATGGCTCCGCTCAAGTCCCTCCGCGCCGTCGCTCCCCGGCCTCCGGTGTCCACCATCTTGCCCACCGCCTTCCCCGCGAACCGCACCGAGAAGAGGCCCACTCCCAATGACGCCAACAGCGAAATGGGAAAGAACCAGCCGGCATATCGGCCGGTGCGGACCTGCAGGACGCGATTCAGGAACAGGCCGGTGAAGCCGGCGAAGATGAACAGCGTCAGCCACACCACCAGGAAGGGAACCCGGCTGACGCCGAGGAATTCCGCCAGGCCGTGCTCCTGCTCGCCGTCGTGGTCCGCGTCGTGATCGACATCGTGATCCACCTCGTGAGCGACGTCCGCCTCCGGGGAAGCGGCGTCGGCCAGCAGCCCGACCGCCTGCAGCGCGAAGTACACGCCGACGAGGCCCAGCATGACCAGATAGGGCAGGTTCCACCAATGGTTCAGGAACTGCCAGAAGGTCACGCCGTACCTCCTTGCGCGGAGCATAGCGGCCCGATTCAAGCCGCGCCGTCGATCCGGATGGCACGCGAAATGCGATCGTGCGCGACGGCAAATGGGCGGTTATGCGGGTGTCAACACCTGTGACACGATGTCCCCGTGATCGACGAGGACATCCGCCGCGCGCGCACGCTGCCCGCGTCCTTCTATCGCGACCCGGCCACCTTCGAGCGCATCCGCGAGCGCGTGTTCGCCCGAAGCTGGCAGCTCGTCGACGGCGCGGAGCGCGCCGCCGCCTCCGGCTCGGTGCTGCCCTTCTCCTTGCTCGAAGGCTTCGTGGACGAGCCGCTGCTGCTCGCGCGCGACGCCTCCGGCACGCTGCGCGGGCTTTCGAACGTCTGCACGCAC
Organism: Myxococcales bacterium; assembly: GCA_035635635.1. Lineage (GTDB taxonomy): Bacteria > Myxococcota > Myxococcia > Myxococcales > 40CM-4-68-19 > 40CM-4-68-19. Next base: position 24,339 of record DASQAS010000076.1, read on the forward strand.
CGCGGGAACCTTTTGTGCACCGAGGCCGGCATCGCGCAGGGACTTCGCTGCCGCTACCACGGCCGCCGCTTCGCCCTCGACGGGCGCCTCCTCGGAATGCCGGAGTTCGAAGGCGTCCAGGATTTCCCCTCTCCCGCCGACGACCTGCCGCGGATCCAGCTGGGCGAGCTGCGCCCGCTGCTGTTTGCCGCGGTCGATCCGGCATTTCCTTTCGAAGAGCTGGTCGCGCCGGTGCGCGAACGGATCCCGGCGCGGCTTGCGCCCGACCCCTCAAGCTCCCGCAGCTACCACGTCCCGGCGAACTGGGCGCTCTACTGCGACAACTATCTGGAGGGACTCCACGTCCCGTTCGTCCATCCGGATCTCGCGGGGACCATCGACTACGGCTCGTACCGCACCGAGCTCTTCCGCTGGAGCAGCCTGCAGGTCGCGGAAGCCGCTGCGCCGGAAGATGCGTTCGCGGGCACCAGCGTCGCCGCCTTCTATTTCTTCCTCTTCCCCAACACGATGCTGAACTTCTATCCTTGGGGGCTGTCGATCAACGTGGTCGTGCCGCTCGCCGTCGACCGGACGCGGGTCGTCTACCGCACCTTCGTCTCGGATCCGTCGCGCCGGGGGAGGGGCGCGGGCGGCGCGCTCGATCGCGTGGAGCAGGAGGACGAAGCGGTGGTCGAGCAGGTGCAGAAGGGCATCCGCTCCCGCCTCTACGAACGCGGCCGCTACTCGCCCTCCCGCGAAACCGGCGTGCACCATTTCCACCGGCTGTTGGCCGGGATGCTCGCTTGACAGGCCTGCGCCGCTCGCTCGGCCTGCTCGACGCGACCATGGTCAACGTCGGCGTGATGGTCGGCGCCGCCGTGTTCCTCACCGCCGGCGACGTGGCCCGCGCGCTCCCGCACCCGCTGCTCCAGCTCGCCGTCTGGGCTGTGGCCGCGATCTTCTCGCTGGCCGGCGCGCTGACCATCGCCGAGCTGGGCGCGGCGTTCCCGCAGGCCGGCGGCCTCTGCGTCTACCTGCGCGAAGCGTTCGGGCCTTTCTGGGGCTTCTTCTACGGCTGGGCGCTGCTGGTGGTGATCCAGACCGCGTCGATCGCGGCAGTGGCGGTGGCGTTCGCGAGCTATTGCGGGCATTTCCTGCCGCTCCCGGGCGGGAGCAAGGAGCTCCTCGCCGTCGCTTCCATCGCCGCGCTCACCGCCGTCAACGTGCGCGGCGTCCGCGAAGGCGTCTGGACGCAGAACGCGGTCACGTTCGCGAAGCTCGCGCTGATCCTCGGTCTGGTGGCGCTCGCCTTCGCGGGGACCGCGGGGTCGGCCTCGAACGTCCTGGAATCATCGCGCCCGCTGGCGCTGTCGGGATTCGGGAGCGCGCTGATCGGCCCCTTGTTCGCCTTCGACGGCTGGATCACGACGAGTTACATCGGCGGTGAGATCCGGCGGCCCGACCGCAACCTGCCGCTGGCGGCGCTTTGCTCGATCGCGGTCGTCACCGTCCTCTACCTGGCGCTCAACGGCGCCTATCTGTTCGTGCTCGGCCCGGAGCGGGTCGCGAGCTCCGAGCTGGTGGCGGCCGACACCGCGCGCGCGCTGCTCGGTTCCCGCGGTGCCGACGTGGCCGCGGCGATGGTGGTGGTCGCGACCCTCGGCGGGATCAACGGCAACGTCCTGGGCGGCGCGCGCGTCCTCTACGCGATGGCGGAGGGCGGCATGTTCCCAAGCGCAGCCGGCCGCGTTCACCCGAGGTTCGGCACGCCCGCCGTCGCGCTGATCGTGCAGGGCATCGTCTCGGCCGGCTTCGTCTTCACCGGCCGATTCGATCAGCTCCTCACCAGCGTGCTCTTCGCCTCCTGGCTCTTCTACGCGCTGGGCGGCGTGGCGGTCTTCGTGCTGCGCAGGCGGCCCGGCATCGAGCGGCCGTACCTCGTCTGGGGCTATCCCTGGCTGCCGGCGGCGTTCGTGTTCTTCGCCGGCCTTCTCCTGGCCAGCACCGTGGTGGCCGATCCGCGCGACTCCGCGCTCGGCGCGGCGCTGCTCCTCACCGGCGTGCCGGCTTATCTGATGGTCGCGCGGCGGGCGCGGCCCGAGATGGTCCGCCGGGAATAACCGGCCGGGTCGCGTGCTCTTTTCTCCCGGCTGGCGTAATCTCCGCGGGCTCGAAGCCTCGATGGGGGTTCCATGCTGTTCAAGAAGCTGTTCCAGTTGCTGGTGGTCGGCGGCGCGGTGATCGGCGGCGCATCGGGTTGCTCGACGGCCTCTTCCAGCCAGCAGACGGGCAAATCCTCGCCCAGCCCGAGCGGGTCCGCGACTGCCGGGTCTTCCGCGCCCGCGCAAGGCGCCGATGCCGGCGTCCAGGGGGGCGGGGTCTCGGGCTGGTGAACCCGGAGGTCCGGCGCAGGGCCGGAGAAGCCTGGGCTTTTCGCAGCCGGGTCGAGCAGGACGCCGCGCGCCGGTTCCGGCGCCTCTCGGGGGTCATCTCCGGCTTCGACGCCGGATCGCCCGTGCCGGAACTTCTACAGCGAGCCGCGGAAGACGAAGTGCGCCATGCGGCGCTCTGCAAGGCTCTCGCGGAAAGCTACGGGCACGCGGCTTTTGACGCAGTGCCGGAGCACCCGATCGCGCCGTCGAGCCTGGACGCGCGCGCCGCGGCGCTCTACGAGATGGTGGCCGCTTGCTGCATCACGGAGACCGAGAGCATGGCCACCCTGGCCACGCTGCTGGCGGAGGACGCCGAGGCGCCGGTCGCGAACGTGCTGCGCGAGATCGCCCGGGACGAGGTGGCCCACGGGCAGATGGGATGGGCGCACCTCGCGCGCGAGGCCGAGCGCACCGGCGTCGCCTTCCTCTCGCGCTTCATCCCCTCGATGCTCGCGGGCGCCGCGGCCGAAGGGCTTTTCTCCGTGGCGGATGCGGAGGCGGAGTCGCCGGAGCTGTTGCGCCACGGCGTGCTCCCCCACTCCACCAAGAAGCGGATCTTCGTCGGGACCCTCGAAGGCGTGATCCTGCCTGGCCTCGACCGGTTCGGCATCGACACCCGGCCCGCGCAAGCCTGGCTGCAGGAGCGGCTTTGATCGCGCCAGCCGCGATCCGGATGGCGCGCGAGGCGGACGCCGGCGCGGTCGCCGCCATCTACCGGCCCTGGGTCGAAGGCAGCAGCGTCTCGTTCGAGCTCGAAGCGCCGGACGCGGAAGCGATGGCGCGGCGGATCGCCACGTCCATGGCGTATGCGCCCTGGCTGGTCTGCGAAGGATCCGACGGAATCCACGGATACGCATATGCCTCGAAGCACCGCGAGCGCGTGGCCTACCAGTGGTCCGTGGACGTGGCCGTCTATGTCCGCGACGATCGCGTCCGCAAGGGCGTGGGCCGCGCCCTCTACGAATCGCTGTTCGCGCTGCTCCGGCTGCAGGGATTCGTGGCCGCGCACGCGGGGATCACGCTGCCGAATCCGGCCAGCGTGGCGCTGCACGAGGCGATGGGCTTCCGGCGGATCGCCACCTATCCGGCGGTCGGATTCAAGTTCGGCGCCTGGCATGACGTCGGCTGGTGGCAAGCGCGGCTGATCGAGCTGCCGGCGAAACCGGACCCGCCGGTCCCGGTGGCCCTCGCCAGGCTGCAGCCGGACTGGGATGCGGCGTTGGCGGCCGGGTTGCGCTAGCCCCAATGCTGCTCAGTCAAGCGCACCGAGACGAACAGGTCTGCGTCGACGTCGACGTGGTCGTGAGCGTGGACGGCGACGGCGACGGCGACGTGGCCGTGGGCAGATCAGATCACCGACACAATCGCGTGAGCATCCCGACG
>DASQAS010000077.1:0-16820 GCA_035635635.1 Myxococcales bacterium
GACCAGCGACTGCTTGTTGATCTCCACCGAGACGTCGCTGGTCACGGTGAGACCCCTGTGGTCGGGGATCTTGCTGGCGAAGACCACGACCGGCGTTCCCCCCGTGATGTCGCGCGGATTCGGCGCGCCGGTCAGCTTCCAGTCGCGGATGCCGAACGTATCGGACTGGACAGTGAACTCGACGTATCTGCCCTTGACCAGGAACGTGCTCCCGACGCTGCTCGCGCCCACGGCCGTCTTCCGGTCGCCCGAAAGCCCCAGAAGGGAGAAGCCGCCGCCGTCGCAGCTCGCCGACGAGGCCGCCGATGCACCGGACGGAACGAGCGTCACCGCGACGGCACAAACCATCGCAGCCGCGGCCGGAACCAAGGGAAACTTCCTCGCAACGTTGCTCACTCTAGACCTCCTGAAAAGCCCCCATCTTGTGCGCGGGATCTGCCCGCGTCGGGTCAGTACACTTGGATGCAGATTGGCGGAACAGATTTCTCAGCGCAGCAGCGGTGAGGGCGTCCCCGCTGCTGCCAGCACGAGCTGCGAGGAAGCGCGAGTCGCCGCGACGTACAGCGCGCGCCGGGCCTCGGGCGTGTCCGCGTACCGTCCGGCGCCGGCGTCGGGAATGACGACGTGGTCGAACTCCAGCCCCTTCACTTCCGGAACGCAGGTCACCTGCGCTCCCGCACCGAACGTGAACGCCCCTTCCAGCGCCAGGTTGGCTGGGAGCGCCATGTTCACCAACCGGGCGAGCTGCGCTGCCGCCTGCGGCGTGCGGCAGATCACCGCGGACGCCGCCGTCGGATCCTCCGCGTCCAGATCCCAAATGCCTCCACCAGCCAGGCAGCGAGATGGCACTCGTCGTGGAACCGGGCCAGCGGGAACGACGCGCGTCCAGTATCCAGCCGCAGGGCACGAGCCCAACCGGACATTTCTACTTTGCTGGGGACCGGCCATCTCTACTTTGCTTTGACAACGGCTCCTTTCGCCTCAAAGGACTAGAGTCAGTGCCTTGAAGACGCTGCTGATCGCGGTTCACGAGGAGGCGCACGTGCTGGAGACCCTCCGGCGCGAGCTTGTCGGGAGGTACGCCTCCGATTACGAGATCCTGTGCGAAGCGTCGGCGGCATCGGGGCTGGAGCGTTTGGAGGAGCTCTGTCGTAGGGACGGTGTCCAGGTCGTCGCGCTCTTCGCGGCGAGCCAGATGACCACGATGAGCGGGCTCGAGTTTCTCCGCCGGGCCCATGCGCTCCATCCCAGCGCCCAGCGCGTGCTCCTCATTCCCTGGGCAAACCGCTCGGAGACGCGGCCTCTGCTCAAGGCGATCTCGATGGGACAGATCGATCGCTATGTGACACAGCCGGGCCGCTCGCCGGACGAACGGTTCCACCATCTGGTGACCGAGCTCCTCCGGAACTGGCAGGAGCCAAGGCACGCAGAGCCGGTGGTAACCGTGATCGCCGAGCGCTCGTCGGCCCGGTCACATCAAGTCCGCGATCTCTTGCAGCGAAGCGGGCTGCCCTTCCGCGCTCACGATGCGGATTCGGAGGAAGGACGGGCAATGCTGCAGCGCGTGCAGCGTCCGGCGGGCCCCTTCCCCGTGCTCGTCCGGTACGATGGTCTGTCGCTGGCGGATCCCACCAACGAAGAGGCGGCGGCTGCGCTGGGCGCGCGACACAGCCCGGTCCAGGGGATCTACGATCTGCTCGTCGTCGGCGCCGGTCCGGCCGGCCTGTCTGCGGCGGTTTATGGCGCGTCGGAGGGACTTCGCACCCTGGTCGTCGACCGAGAGACGATTGGCGGGCAGGCCGGCACCAGTTCACTCATTCGCAACTATCTCGGCTTTCCGCTCGGCATCGCCGGCGCGGAGCTCTGCAATCGAGCGCTCGATCAGGCATGGTCCTTCGGAGCCGAGACGTCGGTGCTGCGCGAGGCCATCGATCTTCGCAGTGAGGGTAACCTTTTGATCGTGGTGCTCGCTGACGGAGTAGAAATCCGGGCGCGGGCCGTCGTTCTGGCGATGGGGGCACGGTACCAGCGTCTGGGGATTCCCCGCCTCGAGGCCCTGGTCGGCGCCGGCGTGTTCTACGGGGGCGGCGTGACCGAGGCGCAGGCGCTGGAGGGAAAGCATGTCTGTGTCGTCGGTGCCGGCAATTCGGCTGGCCAGGCCGCCGTCCATCTGGCGAAGCACGCCAAGCGCGTGACGATGCTCGTCCGAGGCGCGGACCTGGCCACGACCATGTCGGACTACTTGGTGAAGCAGATCAAGCTCAGCGCGAATATCGACGTCGCGCTCCACACGACGGTCGTCGACGTACATGGGTCTTCCAGCCTCGAGGGGCTCACTCTGCGAGACGGCAACACAGGGGAGAGCCGGACCCTTTCGACGGTCGCGCTCTTCATCCTGATCGGCGCCCAGCCCCACACTGGCTGGCTGCCCGCGACCATCGCGCGTGATCCGCACGGATTCGTGCTCACCGGCATGGATCTCCCAGCTCGGACCGCGGCCGCGACGATGGCCAGACCCGTTTTCCCGCTTGAGACGACCGTGTCGGGCGTCTTCGCGGTGGGCGACGTACGCCACGGCTCGGTCAAGCGTGTGGCCTCCGCAGTCGGGGAGGGCGGGGTCAGCATCCAGTTCGTACACCGGCACCTGGCGCACCTTCACGATCCCGCGACTCGGTCAGTTCGCTGACCCCGATGCGTGCCCGCGCGGCGGAGCCTCGAAGAGCACGTCGTTTCCGTCCGGGTCGATGGTTTCCGGCTCCATCCGAGGCGAGGAACGCAGCTATTTGGTCCTGCGCCTGCAAGGCGATCGTTTTCAGCGCAGCGGTGGCCCAGCCCGCCGCAGGGCCGTTCCCGGCGGATTTTCGGCGCGGCAGATGGCGAAGCCTTCGCATATGATCGAGCGGTGGACGTCGCGAACTGGTTCGAAGAACTGAAGCGGCGGCGGGTGTTTCGCGCTCTGATCGGCTACGGGATCGTCGCGTTCGCCGTCCTCCAGGTGATCGAGCCGGTGATGCATGGACTGGGGCTCCCGGACTGGGTGCTCTCGGCCACCGTGATCGGGCTGGGCATCGGCTTTGCGGCGACGCTGATCCTCGCCTGGGTGTTCGACCTCAAGGGCGGCCGCATCGAGCGGACCGGGCCGGTTCCTGGGGTCCGTCTCTTCGCCATCCTGATCGCGGCCGGGGTGGCCCTCGGCGCTCCCGGCATCGGCTGGTACTTCTGGAAGAGCCACCGGCCCGGCGCCGCCGGCGTATCGCTGGCCAGCATCGCCGTGTTGCCCTTTGCCGACCTGAGCCCGGGCAAGGACCAGGACTGGATGTGCGACGGCATCGCGGAAGAGATCATCGACGCGCTCTGCACGGTGAACGGCCTGCGGGTGGCCTCGCGAAGCTCCTCCTTCCAGTTCAAGGGAAAGCCGGCCGACGTCCAGGTGATGGCGCGGTCGTTGGGCGTCTCCACGCTGCTGGAGGGCAGCGTGCGCAAATTGGACGATCGGCTGCGCGTCAGCGCCCGCCTGCTGAGCAGCGACGGCTACGAGCTGTGGTCGGATCGCTTCGATCGGCGCCTTCAGGACGCGTTCGCCATCCAGGAGGAGATCGCGCGCGCCGTGGTCGCGGCGCTGCGGCTGCGGATGTCCGGCGACGCGGCCGATCGGCTGCGCCGCGGCGGGACCGCCAACCCGCAGGCCTACGAGATGTACCTGCGCGGGCGGCAATACTTCCGCTCGCTGGGCTCCGAGAATGTCGAGTTGGCCCGGCAGATGTTCAAGCGCGCGATCGCGCTGGACGACAGGTTCGCGCAGGCCCATGCGGGGCTCGCGGACGTGGACATCAACCTCGTGCAGTGGCTCCTGGTTCCCCGCGACGCCCAGCCCGCGCTCCGGGCGGAGGCCCTGGCGGCCAGCGAGAAGGCGCTCAAGCTCGAGCCCGATCTGGCCGAGGCCCACGTCGCGCGAGCGAGCGTCCTCTCGTTGCTCGGCCGCTCCGACGAGTCGGACCAGGCCTTCCGGCGCGCCATCCAGCTCTCCCCTGGACTGCGGGACGCCTGGTACCACTACGGCCGGTTCCTCTTTTCCGTGCACCGGCACGCCGACTCGGCGCAGGCCTACGAGGAAGCGGCCCGCTGCGATTCCGACGACTACGACTCGCTGACCCTGATGGCGATGCCCTACGCGAAGCTGGGCGACGAGCGGAAGGTCCGCTCGAGCCGGGAGCGATCGCTGTCCGCGGCGGACCGGGTGCTGAGCAACAGGCCGGACGACGTGCGCGCGCTCTACTTCTCGGGAGGAGCGCTGATCAACCTGGGCCAGACGGAGAAGGGCGTCGAGAGGCTGGAGCAGGCGGTCGCGCTGAAGCCGCACGACTTCGCCGTGCTCTACAACGCGGCGTGCGGGTTTGCGGTGGTGGGGAACCAGCAGCGTGCGCTGGATTTGCTGGACCGGGCGGTGGATACGGGGAGAGGATTCAGGGCGTGGATGGAGGAGGATCCGGATCTCGATTCGCTGCGGGGGTCGCCGCGGTTCGCCCGAATCCTTGCCCGCCTTCAACCCTGAATCTGAGGTCTCCAGGCCCGATCCCGGCACCAGCCATTGCTTCCTGTTAAACTCCGAGTTGAGGAAACCAGAGCAATGATGACGCGCCTGCCCCGCCTCCTCTTCTGCGCGCTCTTCCTCGTCGCCTGCAAGACGGGCAGCCCGAACACCATGTTGGGTGCCGCCACCACGACCGCCTTGGCTCTCGGAGCGTCGGCGGCCAACCGGGCCGCAGGAGGGTGCTACGCCATCTGCACGGCCGGGACGGCCTGCAATACGAACACCGGACTCTGCGACCGCCTTGCCTGCGACGGAAAGTGCGCGGCCGACGAGCGCTGCGAGGAGACCTTCGCCGGCGGCAAGTGCGTTCCGGGCGGGACCGGGATCGCGACCAAGGCGAACGGCAGCGGCGTCGCGCTTCCGGTCGGGCCGATCTATCAGGCGCCCGACTCGAACCACGCGGCGCCCACCATCGTGCCGGCCGCCGAACAGCGCGACCCGCCCAAGTAAACGATTTGCGGTACCCTCCCGGGCCGTGCGCGGAATCGAGCAGATCCCCTGGGTGTACGACGCCTTCTGCGCCTTGTCGGACTGGCGAGGCCTGCGCCGGTGGCGTGAATGGCTCGCCCGCGGCGCGACCGGCCGCACCCTGGAGCTAGGCTGCGGGACCGGCCGCAACCTCCGCTTCTTCCGCGACCAGACGCGCACCGTGGGCCTGGATCCCTCTCCGGAAGCGTTGCGCCGGGCCCGCAAGAGGGCGCCGCGGACCCCGCTCGTGATCGGCAGCGCGCAGGCGCTGCCGTTTCGCGACGGAGCGTTCGAAACGGTCGTGAGCAGCCTGGTGTTCTGCAGCGTGCCCGATCCGCCCTCCGCCTTGCGCGAGGTGCGCCGCGTGCTCCGGCCCGGCGGACAGCTGCGGATGGTCGAGCACGTGCGCGCCCGCAGCGCATTCGGCGCCCGCCTCCAGGACCTCTACCAGCCGCTCTGGACCCGCGTGACGGGCGGCTGTCATCCAAACCGGGACACGGAGGCGGCGGTCGAGTCCGCCGGCTTCGCGATCGAGGATCAGGGGCGGCGCGCGCGCGGTACGATGCGGAGGTTCCAGGCGGTTCCGAATTACACGCCCACCTTCATGGACGGCACCTACGCCCGCAAGTAGCGCCCCTTCCAGAGCAGGTACAGCGCCGGATACACCAGGAGCTCGAGCAGCGCGGAAGTGACCACGCCGCCCACCATCGGCGCGGCGATCCGCTTCATCACGTCGGCGCCGGTGCCCGCGGACCAGAGGATGGGCACGAGGCCGACCAGGATGGTCGCGACCGTCATGATCTTCGGGCGGATGCGCTTCACCGCTCCGTGCACCACGGCCTCGCGCGCCTCCTCGCGGCTCTGCGGCTTGCGCTCCTTCCAGGCCAGGTCCAGGTACAGCAGCATCACGATCCCGGTCTCCGCGTCCAGCCCGGCCAGCGCGATGATCCCCACCCAGACCGCGACCGACAGGTTGTAGCCGAGCAGCCAGAGCAGCCAGAACGCGCCCACCAGCGAGAACGGCACGGCGAGCATGACGATCAGCGCCTCCACCGGGCTGCGGGAGTTGAAGAAGAGGAGCAGGAAGATCAGGAACAGCGTGACGGGCACCACCACGGCGAGCCGCGCCTTGGCGCGCTCCAGGTAGCGGTACTGGCCGGCCCACTCCAGGCGATATCCCGGAGGCAGCTTCACACGTCGCGCGACCGCCGCTTTCGCGTCGCGGACGTAGTCCTCGATGGGCCGCGCGGTGTCGGCGAACACGTAGCCGGCGAGCTGGCCATTCTCGTCGCGCAGCATCGCGGGACCCGTGCGCAGCTCGAGCGACGCCACCTGCCCCAGCGCGATGTGCGCCCCGTCCATCGTCGCCACCCGGACCCGCCGCAGCGCCTGCAGGTCGGAGCGGAAGTCGCGGGCGTAGCGCACGGTCACCGGATATCGCTCGCGCCCCTCGATGGTGGTGGAGACGGTGAGGCCTCCGATCGCGGTCTCGACGGCGTCCTCCACGTCGCCGACGTTCAGGCCGAACCGCGCCGCGTGGTCGCGGTTCACGTCGAAGTCGAGGAAGTATCCGCCGCCGATGCGCTCCGCGAACGCGCTGCGCGTGCCGGGAACCTCGCGCAGGGCCGCTTCGATCTGCGCCCCGATCCGGTCGATCACCGCGGTGTCCGGCCCGAGGACCAGCACCCCGAGCGGGCTGCGCACGCCGGTGGCCAGCATCTCGGTGCGCGTCTGGATGGGCATCCACCAGACGTTGGGCATGCCGGCGAACTGCATGGCGCCGTCGAGCTTGCGCACGAGGCCGTCCCAGTCTTCTCCGGCAGGCCACTCCGACGGAGGCTTCAGCTCGACGACGGTCTCGAACATCGAGAGCGGCGCCGGATCGGTCGCGGTGTCGAATCGCCCTGCCTTGCCGAACACGCGCGCCACCTCGGGGAACCGGCGCAGCACCTGATCCATCCGCTGGAGCACGTCGCGGGCGGCGGCGTCGCTCATCCCCGGGACGCTGCTCGGCATGTAGAGCAGGGTGCCCTCGTTGAGCGGCGGCATGAACTCGCTGCCCAGCCGCCTCACGATGGGGATGGTGGCGGCCATCAGCACCACGGCCCCGGCGATCACCGCCCAGCGGAACCGCAGCGCCAGCCGGCACACCGGGTCGTAGAGGCGTGTCAGCAGGCGGCTGACCGGATTGTGCTCCTCGTCGCGGATCCGTCCCCGGATGAAGGTGGCAGCGATGGCCGGGACCAGCGTGATGGAGAGCAGCGCCGCCGCCGCCATCGAGAATGTCTTGGTCCAGGCGAGCGGGGAGAAGAGCCTGCCTTCCGTCCCCTCCAGCGTGAACACCGGCAAGAAGCCCACCGTGATCACCAGCAGCGAGAAGAAGATGGGACGACCCACCTCCTGCAGCCCTCCCAGCACCACTTCCGCGCGAGGCTCCTTGCGGCCCTCGCGCTCCCACCTCTCCAGCCGCTTGTGCACGTTCTCGACCACGATGATGGCGGCGTCGACCATCGCGCCGATGGCGATGGCGATCCCCCCGAGCGACATGATGTTCGCGGTGAGCCCCATCTGCTTCATGGGAATGAAGGCGGCCACCACGGCGATGGGGAGCAGCAGCGCCGGGATCAGCGTGGATCGCAGGTGCAGCAAAAAGACCAGGATCACCGCGGCTACCGCGATCAGCTCCTCGATCAGCGTGCGCCGCAGCGTCTCGATGCTCTCGCGGATCAGCCGCGAGCGGTCGTAGGTCGGCACGATCTGCGTCCCCGGCGGCAGGGTCGGCGCGATCTCCGCGATCCGCGCCTTGACCGCGTCGATCACCGCCAGCGCGTTGGTGCCTGCGCGCGCGATCACCACGCCGCCGACCGTCTCGCCTTCCCCGTCCAGGTCGGCCAGCCCGCGGCGCTGGGCCGGGCCGATGCCGATGGCGGCGACGTCGCGCAAGAGCACGGGAGTGCCCATCTGCGAGCCGAGCACCACCCTCTCCAGGTCCTTGATCGTCTTCACGTAGCCGCGGCCGCGCACGTAATGCTCCGTGCCGCTGACCTCCAGGACGCGGCCCCCGACGTCCGCGTTGGACATGCGCACGCTGTTCACCACGGTGCCGAGCGGGATGTTCAGCGCCGCGAGCCGATCCGGGTCCAGGTTGACCTGGTACTCCTTCACGAACCCGCCGATGCTCGCGACCTCCGCCACGCCGGGCACCGCCTGCAGCGCGTAGCGCAGGTTCCAGTCCTGCAACGACTGGAGCTGCTGCAGGGTGGTGCGGCCGGTCCGGTCGACCAGCGCGTACTCGAACACCCAGCCGACCGCGGTGGCGTCGGGGCCCAGGACCGGAGTCACGCCTTGCGGGAGCTTGTTGGAGATGCTGGAGAGCTTCTCCAGCACCCGGCTGCGTGCCCAGTACAGGTCGGTGCCGTCCTCGAAGATCACGTTGACGAACGACATGCCGAACATCGACTGCCCGCGCACCGCCGTGACCCGCGGCGATCCGAGCATCGACGACACCACCGGGTAGGTGATGTTGTCCTCCACCAGGTCCGGCGCCCGGCCCATCCACTCGGAGTAGACGATCACCTGGACGTCCGAGAGATCGGGGATCGCGTCGAGCGCCGTGCTGCGCAGCGAGATCACGCCCCAGGCGGTGACCAGCGCCACGACCAGCAGCGTGGCGAGCCGGTTCGAGGCGCAAGCCGCGATGATCCGGCCGATCACGGCCGGTTCCAGCGCGGCAGCGCGCTGCGAAGCTGGGCCTCGCTCGAGAGCAGGAACGTCGCCTGGGTGGCGACCTCCTCGCCCTCCGCCAGGCCCTCGAGGACCTCGTCGTAGTCGCCCACCGCTCCGACCTTGACCTCGCGCGCCTCTAGCTCGCCCTCGCCGCGCTTGACGAAGGCGTACCGGTGCTCGCCGGAGGCCAGCAAGGCGTCGTCGGGCACCGACAGGCGCGATCCGAGCGGCACCTGCACGCGCACGTCCGCGAACATCCCCGGCTTCAAAGACAGCCGCGCGTTGGGAAAGACCAGCCGCGCCCGCACTGAGCGGGTCTTTGGATCCACCGTCGGGTAGACGAACTCCACCGTCCCGTCGAGCGCCCTTCCACCCGCGAAGGGCAGGGTGAGCGTCGCGCGCAAGCCGGCCTCGAGGTACGGGGCGTCGGACTCGAACAAGTCCGCGATCACCCAGATCCGTCCCAGGTCTCCGATCCGGTACAGCACCATCCCCGCCATCGCCTTCGTGCCGGCGACGACGACCTTCTCCAGCACGGTGCCCTCCGCCGGGCTGCGGACGGTCACGCGCGGCTCCGCGTTGCCCCGGTTGCGCAATGCCGCGAGCTGCCCGTCGTCGAGGCCCCAGCGCCGCAGCCGGTCTTCGGCGGCGCGGGCGAGCTGCTCGCTCCCGCCGGCGCCGGTGCCGCGCAGCGCGACCAGGTATTCCTGCTCGGCGGAGAGCAACTCGGGGCTGTAGAGGATCAAGAGCGGCTCGCCCTTGCGCACCCGCTGTCCCGTCTGGTTGACCACCAGCTCCTCGACATAGGCGTCGTACTTCAGCACCACGTCGCGGACGCGGGTCTCGTCGACCTCCACCCGGCCGCTGGCGCGCAGGTCGAGCCGCAGCGGCCGCTTCTCGACCTTGGCGTAGACCACGCCGATGAGCTGCTGCCGCTCGGGCGTCAGCGCCAGCGTCCTGGGCCCGCTCTCCCGCGGGGCGGCCGCCGCCCGCGTCTCCACCGCGTATCCCTTGTGCGGAGGAGCGACCTTGAGGTGCAGCTCGGCCTGGGGGTGCCCCGGCGCGTCGATCCGCAGCGTCAGCGTCCAGTCCCCGAGCATCGAGAGCGTGTAGGCGACGTCGTACTTCCCGGCGCCCCGGGCCTGCACGTCGCCGCCTCCCTTCATCTCCGGCATCGCGCCCATGGCCGGCATGTTGGAGGCGAAGCCCAACCGCGCGCCGTCCACCGGGTTTCCGCCCGCGTCCATGAGCTCGACGTGCAGCACGTTGTCCGCGGCCACCGGCGGATCGGGGTCGAGCCGGATCTGCAGCCGCAGGTCTCCGGCGTGGACGGCGCTCGAGCTGTCCCGCCTGGCGCAGGCCGCGACCAGCAGCAGAAGCAGCACCCTAGTGCCGCTGGTCATGTCCCGTCTCCGCCGACTCGTCCACGCCCAGCTCCTCGCCCACCGCGCGCTGCAGCTCTGCAAGCCGCTGGATGTATGCCGCGAGGTGCATCGCCAGCTCCAGCTCGTGCATCCGCAGCTCGCGCGCGCTGTCGAGCACCATGGCGAAGTCCCCCCGGCCTGCCGCGTAGCTCGATTGTGCCCCTTCCACGACCTGTCGCGCGATCGGCACGAGCTGGTGGTGGAGATCGATCTGACGCCGCTCCGCGACCACGTGGGCGTGGGCTTCCGCCACCTCGGCCGCCACCCGGTTGCGCAGGCCGCGCTCCGACTCCTGGGCCGAGATCACCTGCGCCTGGGCGGCCGAGGCTGGCGGCGCGCTCCTGCCGCCGCCGAAGATCGGCAGCTTGATCCGGAAGCCGGCAAAGAGGAAGTTGGTGACGGAGGCGGTGCTCTCGAACTCGTGCATCCCGGCGAGGAAGAGGTCCAGATCGGGAATGCTCTCGGCCTTGGCAAGGCGCGCCTGCGCCTCGGCGGCTGCCACCCGGGCGCGCGCGCCGGCCAGCTCCGGTCTCCCCTTGAGCGCATGGCCCTGCAATGTGTCCAGATCCGGAATGGGCAGCATCGCGTCGGGCGCGGTGGTCGGTCCCGCCGGTGTCGCCGGGTTGCGATCGACCAGCGCCGCGAGCCGCGCCCAGGCCGACTTGCGCCGGTCCACGGCGGTCTCCTGCTGCGCCCGGAGCTGCAGCAAAGAGGCCTGCGCCCGCAGGAGCTCGAGCTGCTCGCCCTTGCCGTGCGAGACCCGCACCTCCGAGGTGTGCTGGAGCACCTTGAGGATCGTCTCCAGATCGTCGTTGACGGCCTGCGTCCGCTCCGCCAGGAACAGATCGAAGTAGGCCGAAGCGACCTGCGTCTCGATCTCCCGCTGGATGGTCGCCAGATCGGCTTCCGCCCGGCTGGCGTCCGCGCGCGCCAGGTCGGTCCGCGCTCCGCGCTTGCCGCCGAGCGGGATGGTCTGGGACAGCTCGACCATCAGAGGCACCGTGGAGAAATCGACCGGCGCGTTCCAGAGTTGGACCGTCAACATCGGATCGTCCAGCGCGCCGGCGGCCGGAAGGCTCTCGTTGGCCGCGCGCAAGTGGGCCTGCGCGGCTTTCAAGTCGGGATTCCGCTCCCGGGCCTCGCGCAGCAGATCGGCGAGGCGCAGGGAAGGCGGCGGCGCGGCGAGGGCCAGCGCCACACAGGCTGCGATCATGGAGTGCCCCTCCCGTCGCCGGGCTTCGGCATCCGCCGGCGCACGGATGCGCCGCGTGGCGTGAGGCTATCCAGCCCTGCGTCGGAAGAGCAAGGCTCGGGAAGGACGGCGATGCCGCGCAGCGGCAAAAGGATGCGACGTTCGTCGGCGCGAAAAACGAAAGTGCTCGGCCGACAGTGGCCTGCGGCAAGCTGACGCAGGCAGCCTTGACTCGCAGGTTCACGCGGAGCATGCGCTAGCGCCGTAGCCCGACCGTGCATTCTGAGCAGGTTGGCTCGAGTCCGGCACCGTAAGAAGAGCAGCGTCAGAGCGGCGGGACCTCGGAACGGGACGCAAGACAAACGAAGACTCTCTCGTAGCTGGTTGGGACGGCGGCCGCCGCCCCGGACATCACCAGGGGGAACCCATGCATTCAGGAAGCGGATTGCCCGCTGCGCGAAAGCGCATTCTTGCGGGATTGGCAGCAGCGATGGCGGCGCTGGTTGCGGGACCGGGCCTCGCGCACGACAGGGACAGGGACGACAGGGGGCGCAGCCGCATCAGCCAGAGCGGCGAGCAGAAGGAAATGCGCCGCGTGGGCCACGTCGACTTGCAAGGGCGCCCCTCGTATCAGCCAAACGTCATCGTCTACCCGGACGGACGGACCATCGCCTTCGTCGGAACCCACAGCGGAGCGAAACCGAATCCGCTCAAGCCGGGCAGCCCGGTCGAGCCGGACGGGACGATGATCATCGACGTCACCAATCCGTCCCGTCCCGTCGAGACTGCACATATTCCGGTCCCGGTGGCCGGCGGCCAGGCCCAGATGGCGCGGCTCTGCCTTGGCACCGACCTGCCCGGCGGGATCGCCCGGCACGTCTACCTGTTGCGGAACATCCAGGGCAACGCCGCGCAGCGCTCCGGGTACGAGATCTGGGATGTCACGGACATCCGGAACCCCGCGCCTGTGGCGTCCCTTCAGGGCCTCCGCAACACGCACAAGGACTGGTGGGAGTGCAAGACCGGCCTGGCCTACATGCCGGGCAGCCGGGACGTGCCTGCGCCGAACCGGTGGCGCACCGGCCAGTCGATGGTGATCTACGACTGGAGCAATCCCCCTGCAGCGGGTCTGCCCGGAACCACCGCGCCGGTCGTCGCCGGCTACCCGAAGTACATCCGGACCTACGGCATCGTCGGCTCGCAGCCTGACGGAGCCGGGACGGCGCCGAACTCGCTGCACGGGCCGATCTCGACGTTCGAGCACCCGCAATCCGGGATGAAGCTCGCTCGCGGCGCCGGGCCCGACGACGTGGTCGGCAACCGCATCTACGCCGCCTGGGGCGTCGGCGACGACGGCGTGCTCCAGATCATCGACCGCAAGAAGCTGCTGCCGCCCGCCTACGGCGGCACCTGGGTCGGCGACCCCGACCGGCCGACGGTCGCCGACATCGAGTCGGCGCAGACCAGCTTCTTCCTGATGTCGCCCGATCAAGGCGGCCACACCAGCATGCCGGTCTTCGGGATGGCCCCGGCGAGCTACGCGAAGTACTCCGAGTTCAAGGTCCGGGACATCGTCCTGCTCGCTTCCGAGGCGACGTCCAACAAGTGCCAGGAGCCTCCGCACTGGAGCTTCGTCGTCGACGTCACGGTGGAGAACTCGCGCAACGCGCCTCCTGGAACGCGCGTCGAGCAGAACCCCTGGCACGGCCCGATGGTCCTCTCCACCATGTCGGTGGATCCGCGCCTGGGAGAGAAGTATCCGCGCGGCAACTACTGCGATCGCGGAGCACGCTACGGCGTGCACTCCAGCGAGGAGAACTTCCGCAACCCGTACTACGGCCGGGTGAGCTTCCTCGCGTATTTCACCGGCGGCGTGCGGGCCTGGGACATCCGCGAGCCGCAGGCCCCGGTGGAACTCGCCTTCTACGTTCCCGAGTCCAACGCCAACACCGACCCCGATGGCTACATGACCAACAACCTCGAGGTGGACAACCGCGGGTTCATCTACGCGACGGATCGGAACGGCGCGGGCCTGGACATCCTCGAGCTCACCGGAAGGGCGAAGGCGATCGGCCTCGGCGAAGATCCCGATAAGCACCACCACGACGACGATTGAGTTTCCGCTCGATCCTCCCCGGTAAGGCGGCCCTCCGGCCGCCCTACCGTGGGCCGGTGAACGCTTCGTGGGCCCTGCTGGCCATCGGAAACGAGATTACCCACTACCCGACCTACAACGGGATCGTGATGGCTTTCTCGCTGAAGCCAAACGGCGAGGGGAATGGCTGGGACGGAAGCGCGGTGTACTACCCGAGGGACTCCGTCTTCGGTTATGCGGACTTCCGCGTCGCGGCGCACCGCCTTTAGCCTCGCGCCACCAGCCAGAGCCCCGTCGCGATCACCACCAGCGCCACCCCGTCCGTCGGCGTGAACTGC
Source organism: Myxococcales bacterium (assembly GCA_035635635.1). Taxonomy (GTDB): domain Bacteria; phylum Myxococcota; class Myxococcia; order Myxococcales; family 40CM-4-68-19; genus 40CM-4-68-19. Next base: position 13,835 of record DASQAS010000077.1, read on the forward strand.
TCGTTCAAGAGCGCCGCGCCGAGCAGCAGCCCGAACACCGGCGTGAGGAAGAAGTACGCGCTCACGCGGCTGGCCTCGCCGTGCTGCAGGATCCAGAACCAGAGCATCGAGGCGCCGACGCTCAGGGCCAACACGAGGTAGACGAGGCTCCAGACCACGGGCGGGGTCCACGAGATGTGCGGCACCCCTTCGAGCAGCAGCGTTGCGGGGACCAGCGCCAGGCCGGCGCAGAGCAATTGGCCACCGTTCAGCACCACCGGGTGCGGCCGCTCGCGCATGCGCTTGTAGGCGATGTTCGAGAAGACGAAGGCGACCACGCCGCACAGGGCCATCAGCACGTCCTGCACGCGCGCGGTCTGCGTGCCGGCGCGCGCGTGCATGGCCAGGACCACGCCGCCGAAGCCGAGCAAGAGGCCGATCAGCTTGCGCGGAGTGAGCGGCTCCTTCAGCAGCGCGGGAGCCAGGAGGGCGAGGATGAGCGGATTGGTGCTTGCGATGATCGAGCCCATTCCCGCGGAGAGGTGCCGCAACGACTCGTACGACAACCCCAGGTACAGCGCGTTGCCGCCCAGGCCGAGCACGAACATCTGCAGCCACGCCTTCCGGTCGCGCGGAATCCGCAACCCGAGCGCGGCCGAGATCGCCAGGACGATGCCGCCGGCGGCGAGGAAGCGGATGACGAGGATGCCCAGCGGCGGGGCGCTGCGGGCGAGGATGCGGCTGGGGACGAAGGCCGAGGCCCAGAGGAAGATGTAGAGGATGGCCGTGGCGGCGCCGAGCGCCCCATGGGGAACGACGCGTTGGGGAGCCCTCTGGACGTCGGCGTCGGTCTCCACGGGGGCTGCACCATAACCCCGGGAACTTCACGCGCAAGTCCCGATTTCAACTCGGTTTGCGGCTCTGGGGAAAGCTTGCGGCCGGGCGCGCAGCGAAGGCGCGCCCAGCAGGTGCATTGCGGCTTTGTGTCGTTGACGCCCCTCACCTTGACACCCAATGGAGCGGGATGATTCCGTCAACACTGGCCGCGTGGATCATCACCGGGAGGGGACGAAGCCCGCGGCCCCCGGAACCCAATATTCGCTTGGTCGAGGAGGGACGATATGTCCGCACGTTCGCGCGCGAGCTCGCCGCGGAGGCAGCTGATCTGCGCATTGACCATCGCAGCGGCACTGGTCGCATCGCCGGCCACACAGGCGCGCATCACCAAGGTCCAGATCACGGCCCACGAGAAACCCACCTTCGGGGGTCACTCCTTCGCTGGGGTCGGCCAGTACGAGAAGATCGCCGGGAAGGCGTTCGGGGAGGTGAACCCCAACGACCCGAAGAACGCGATGATCGTGGACATCAAGCTCGCGCCGCGGAACGCCAACGGCAACGTCGAGTATTCCTTCGACTTCTACATCCTCAAGCCGGTGGACTTGAGCAAGGGCAACCACAAGGTGATGTACGAGCCGCCCAACCGCGGCGGCAAGACCTGGTCCACCCTGGCGCGGATCTCCGGAGGCGGCGACGATCCGGGCACGATCACCGACGCCGCCGTCCTGGACGGCTCGTTCCTGCTGCCGCGCGGCTACTCGATCGTCTGGAGCGGCTGGGACTTCGCCGCGGGCACCGACAGCTCGAACTTCAACACCACCATCACGCTGCCGATCGCGAAGAATCCGGACGGCTCTTCGATCACCGGCCCGTCCTTCGAGTACATCGTGACCGGCGGGGCCTCCTACACGCTCAACTATCCGGCGGCGACCCTGGATCAGAGCCAGGCCACGCTGACCCACCGTGTCCACCTCAACGACATGCCCGTGGTCGTGCCTGCCTCGGGCTGGAAGTACGATGCGACGGGGACGAAGATCAGCCTGACCAGCGGAAGCTTCGTCGGCAACGACATCTACGAGTTCTCGTACACGGCGAAGGATCCGACGGTGAACGGCCTGGGCTTCGCCGCCGTGCGCGACTGGAACGCGTGGCTCCGCTACGAGACCAAGGACGAGTCGGTTCCCGTTGCTGGCGTGAACCCCCTGGATGTGGAGAGCGTTGCCGCGATTCGCGCCCTCGCCGGGGACATCACCAAGATCACCACCGAGATCTCCTCGCAGCCCGGGCGCTTCCTCAACGACTTCCGCCACCTCGGATTCAACCAGGCGGAGAACGGCAAGAAGGTCTTCGACGCGTTGATGCAGTGGATCGCGGCGGGCGACGGGATCAACATGAACTATCGCTTCTCCCAGACTGGACGGACCGAGCGCAACCGGCAGGACCACCTGTTCATCGAAGGCCGGTTCCCATTCGCGAACGTGATGAGCACCGACCCGATCACCGGCCAGAGCGACAGCCGGCTCGCGAGCTGCACCATCACCGGGACCTGCCCGGTGGCCGCCGAGATCTTCTCGGGCAACGAGATGTGGGTGAAGGCGGCCTCGCTGATGATGACCGATCCGGCCGGGAGGGTCGATCTGCCGGACTCGCCGTACTCGCGCATCTACTACATGTCCAGCGAGCACCACGGCACCGGCAACAACAACGGGCTCAGCACCGGCCGGGGAAACTGCCAGCAGATCACCAACGTGCTCAGCTCGGCGCCGGTCCAGCGGGCGATGTTCCTCGCGCTGGACGCCTGGATCGACGGGGTTCCGCCGCCCCCGAGTCGAAGGCCGAGGCTCTCGGACGGGACCCTGGTGCCGCCCTTGCCGCAGTCCGGGATGGGCTTCCCCAACATTCCCGGCGTCACGTACGTCGGCCTGAAGACGACCCGCTACCTCTTCAACTACGGGCCCAACTTCTACACGACGGGGATCATGACCATCAACCCGCCGGTGATCGACTTCACTCCGGGCCACGGCGGCTACCAGGACAACCCGAACAACGGACCGATCTACCCGAGCTTCATTCCCAAGACCGACGCGGACGGCAACGACATCGCGGGCTTGCGCCTGCCCGACGTCACCGTGCCGGTCGCGACCTATACGGGTTGGGCGCTGCGGTCGGG
>DASQAS010000078.1:0-22019 GCA_035635635.1 Myxococcales bacterium
ACGTAGGGGCCGACGAACAGCGCCGCCGTGGCCCAGGTGAGGCTGCCGACGATCAGGGCGCGGGTGGTTCCGGCTGCCAGGAAGGCAGCGAGGATCTCCGCGTAGGTGAGCGGCGTGACCAGGAGGTCGATGATCGTCCCCTGCAGCTTCATGATGAACAGCGACGAACTGGTGTTGAGGAACGAGTTGTTGATGATGCCCAGCATCACCAGGCCGGGAACCAGGAAGCGGATGTACGGCACTCCCTCGACCTCCCGCAGCCGGCCACCCAGCGACCACCCGAACACCACGAAGTAGAGCGCCGTGGTGATCAGCGGCGAGAGGATGGTCTGCCCCGGCACGCGCAGGAAGCGCTTCACCTCCTTGCGGTAGAGCGTGCGCATCCCGAGCGTCCTGTCCTCCGGCTCGGGCGGCGGGGTGAAGGTGACCGGCAGCCGCTCGCGGCCGCCGGCGCCATTGGTTGGCCCCTGGGCCATCGGCGTGGAGGAATTCAGCAGCTCGAGGATGACCGTCTCCAGCCGCGGCTCGCGGGTCTGCACGTCCGCCACCCGCAGGCCCGACTCCGCCACGGCCTGCAGCGGCGCGGAGAGCGGCTCGCCCATGCGCGACGTGAGGATCAGCGCCGAGCCTCCGTCGGCCAGCGCGGCGCCTGCCTGGGCCAGCCGCGCCGGCAGCTCGAGGACGGGCTCTTCCAGCTCGAGCCGCACTGTGCGCCGCGAATGGCGCGCGATCAGCTCCTGCTTGTCCTCGACGACCAGGAGCCGGCCGTTCTTGATCACGCCGATACGGTCGGCCAGCTCCTCCGCCTCTTCCAGGTAATGCGTGGTGAGGACCACGGTCGTGCCGCCGGCGGCGAGCCTCTTCACGTACGCCCACAGGTCCCGCCGCAGCTCGACGTCGACACCCGCCGTCGGCTCGTCCAGGAAGAGCACCACCGGGTCGTGCACCAGCGCCTTGGCGATCAGGAGGCGCCGCTTCATGCCGCCGGAGAGCGCCCGCGTGTTGGCGTGGCGCTTGTCCCGAAGGCTCAGGTTGCCGAGGATCTCGTCGATGCGCTTTTCGGTCAGCCGCACGCCGAAGTACCCCGCCTGGAACTGCAGGGTCTCCTCCACCGTGAAGAACGGGTCGAAGTTGATCTCCTGCGGAACCAACCCCACTGCCCGCCGGGTGAAGCGGTAGTCGCGCACCACGTCGCGGCCGAGCACCTCCACGCTCCCCTCGGTGGCGAGCGCGGTGCCCGCCACCAGGCTGATCAGCGTGGTCTTGCCGGCCCCGTTGGGACCCAGAAGGGCGAAGACCTCCCCGCAGTGGATGTCCAGGTCGACTTGGTCCAGCGCCGTGAACGCGCCGTAGCGCTTGGTGGCGCCGCGCAGGCCTACCGCTTCGGGCATGACGCCGGCAAGATGCCACAGCGCGGGTTCCGATGCGCGCAGCGTTGTTCTGGAATAGGATCCCGCCGCTACAGAAAGGAACGACCCATGACTCGCCTGTTCGTCGGCAATCTCCCCTTCGACACCACCGAATCCCAGGTCAAGGAGCTGATCGCGGGGGAGAGCCGCACGGTGCGATCGGTGAAGATCATCACCGACAAGGACACGGGGCGCTCGCGCGGATTCGCCTTCGTCGATCTGGACAGCGATGACGAAGCGAAGGCGGCCATCGCCGAGCTGAACGGGAAGGACTTCCACGGCCGCGAGCTCAAGGTCAACGAGGCCGAGGAGAAGGGGCAGACCGGCGGCCGCTTCGGCGCCGGGGGCGGCTTCCGCGGAACGCCCCACCGCAAGGATGTCCAGGGCTCGCGTGGCTTTGGCATGCGCGGTCCGGCGCAGAACATGCCCCGCGGCAGCCAGCGCGGCGGCGGGCGGGGCGGCACGCGCGGGTCTTGACCGGGCTTCAGGCGCTGCACCGCGAGATGGTCCAATGCCGGGCCTGCCCGCGCCTGGTGGCCTGGCGCGAGGAGGTCGCGCGCGTCAAGGTCCGCCGCTTCCGGGACTGGTCGTACTGGGCGCGCCCGGTGCCCGGGTTCGGCGACCCGAAGGCAGGCCTCTTGATCATCGGATTGGCTCCGGCGGCCCACGGCGGCAACCGGACCGGACGCATGTTCACCGGCGACCGCAGCGGGGACTTCCTTTATGCCGCGCTGCACCGGGCCGGCTTCGCCAACCAGCCGACCAGCGTCCGCAAGAAAGACGGGCTGCGCCTCTCGGGCGCGTTCATCACCGCGCCTTGCCGCTGTGCGCCGCCCGCGAACAAGCCTTTGCCCGACGAGCTGTCGCGGTGCAGCACCTGGCTGGACCGCGAGGTCGCGGCGCTGCCGGACGTCCGCGTGGTTCTGGCGCTGGGGAGCATCGGATGGGGCGCGGCCCTTCAGCATTTCGCGCGCCGCGGGCTGGCCATCCCGCGTCCCCGGCCGCAGTTCGGGCACGGCGCGGAGGCGCCCATCCCCGAAGGCCCGGTCCTGCTGGGCTGCTACCACGTCAGCCAGCAGAACACGAACACCGGAAAACTGACTCCGAGGATGATCGACCAGATCCTGCGGCGGGCAAAATCCCTTCTGGGTTCGGACATGAACAAGGGCTGAGTGGGCGCCCGGTTGCGTGCAGATCGCAAAGACCTTAGCGTCGTGGGTCGGGGGACTGTGCTATGCGCCTGGACAATGACGCGAACCACCTTGCTGGACAGAAACCGGAAGTGAACAGCTCGCCGCAGAAGCGCCTCGCCGGCAAGGTGGCGGTAGTCACCGGCTCGTCGCGGGGGATCGGCAAGGCGATCGCGAAGGCGCTGGCGGCGGAGGGCGCGAGCCTGGCCGTACACTACTGCCGCGGGCGCGAGCAGGCGGACCAGCTCGCCGCCGAGTTCGAGCGGGCAGGGGCGCACGCCGGAGTGTTCCACGCCGACGTCGCGCGCCCCGAGGACTGCCACAAGCTATTGGAGCAGGCGGCCAAGCAGCTGGGTCCCGTCGACATCCTGGTGAACAACGCCGGGATCAACCGCGACCGCAGCATCCGCAAGATGAGCGCGGCCGAGTGGGACGAGGTCATCCAGACCAACCTCAACGCCGTCTTCCATTGCAGCAAGGCGGCGCTCGAGCCGATGATCGCCCGCGGCTGGGGCCGGATCATCAACATCGCTTCGATCGTCGGCCAGACCGGCGCCTTCGGTCAGGCCAACTACGCCGCGGCCAAGGCGGGCGTGATCGCCTTCACCAAGAGCGTGGCGCAGGAGGTGGCGAAGTTCGGCGTGACCGTGAACGCCATCTGCCCGGGCTTCGTGGACACCGACATGGTCGCCTCGATGCCCCAGGCGGCCAAGGATGCCGTGAAGGGCCGGATCCCGCTCGGCCGCTTCGGCGACGCGGACGAAGTGGCGCGGCTGGTGCGCTTCCTCTGCACCGAGGGCGACTGGATCACCGGCGCCCAGCTCAACATCAACGGCGGCCAGTACATGTGACCGTCGCCCCGGCCCTGGCCGGGACGCTGGCCCTCCACGGCCGGTTCGCCAGATTCGCGCGGGCGCGGTAGTCCTTCCGGAATGTGGGTCACGGCACCGGACGGCGCGCGGCTGCACGTCGTCGACCAGGGGAAGGGCGACGCGGTCCTCTGGCTCCAGGGGCTGAACGCGCCGGCTGCGGCCTGGGCCGTCCAGCTCGCCCACTTCAGCCAGACGCATCGCAGCATCGCGCCGGATGCGCGCGGGGTCGGGCAGAGCGACGCGCCGCCCGGACCGTACACGGTGAGACAGCTCGCGCAGGACGCCGTCGCGGTGCTGGACGCCGCGGGGGTGGACCGTGCGCACGTGGTCGGCATCTCGCTCGGGGGCGCGGTGGCCCAGGAGCTGGCCCTGTCGCAGCCGAACCGGGTCCGATCGCTCGCGCTTCTTTCCACCTTCGCCGCGCAGGCGCCCAGGTCCCGGGCCCTGCTCGAGGCCTGGCGCGCCCTCTATCCGGTGGCGATCGGGGATCCGCGCTTGCGCAAAGCGTGGGAGCTGCAGGCGTACTCCTGGCTGTTCACGGATCGGTTCTGGCGCAGCGAGGCCAACGTCCGCGCGGCACTGCGATTCGCTTCCACCCAGCCGCCGCAGCCGCCGGAGGGGTTCGTCGGCCAGGTGGACGCCGCGCTCTCGCACGACGCGCGCGACCGGCTGGGGGAGCTCCAGGCGCCGGCGCTGGTGATCCACGGCGCGCTCGATCAACTCTCGCCGAAGCAGAACGGCGAGGAGCTGGCGCGGCTGATCCCGGGCGCGGAGCTCCTCGTCCTGCCCGAGGTTGGGCACGCCGTGAACCTGGAAGGGCAGCGCGCGGTGAACGGCGCGCTGCGTGCTTTGTGGAAGCGCGTGCCCTGAAGCTCCACCGAACTCCACACCTCTGGCACATCGCTTGCTCACTGCACTGCGACTGCCTCCCGGTACGGGGTGTTTCGGAAAGAAAGACCGTCCGCAGTTCACCAGCACACGGTCGATTCGGGTGAGGGAGAGAGATGCTGCAGCGACCCAACCAGGTGCTCGTGATCGACGACGACGAGGCGGCACGCGAGATCCTCGTCGAGCTTCTCGGTCGAATTGGGTATCACGCGTTCGCCACTGCAGACGGCAAGGCCGGCCTGGAGTGGCTGGCCGGAGCAGCCGCGCCGCCCCAGGCGGTGCTGCTCGATCTGCGGATGCCGATCCTGGACGGATTCGAGGTCCTCCGAAGGTATCGCGCCGAAGGTGGGACCGCCCCGGTGATTGCGCTCTCCGCGATGGACGAGAAGGAGGCCGTGGTCAAGGCCATGCGCCTTGGCGCCAGCGACTACCTGGTCAAGCCGATCGAGCCGGAAGAGCTGAAGGAGGCCATCGAGCGCTGCAGCGCGGCATCGCGGCCGCCGGCCACGGACGAGCCGCAGGCGGCCCCCATCATCCCGGCGGTCCGCGTCGCCGAGCCACCCCCCGTGCTGGCGCCGCCGCGCGTCGAGCCGGGGCGCCGCGGCGTCCCCACCGAATACGTCGCCTCCAGCCCGGCCATGCTCTCGATCTGGGACATGGTGGACCGGGTGGCGGAGACGGACGTGCCCGTGCTGATCCGGGGCGAGAGCGGCGTCGGCAAGGAGGGAATCGCGCGCACGCTGCACGACCGGTCTCCCCGGCGCGGCAAGCCGTTCGTGAAGATCAACTGCGCGGCCCTGCCGAGCGAGCTGCTCGAGTCGGAGCTCTTCGGTCACGAGCGCGGCGCGTTCACCGGCGCCACCAGCGAGAAACCCGGCAAGTTCGAGCTGGCCGACAAGGGGACCATCTTCCTCGACGAGATCGGCGAGATGCACCCAGCGCTGCAGGCGAAGCTCCTCCAGGTCCTGCAGGACGAGGAGTACTACCGGGTCGGCGGCAAGCGCGCGCTGCGCGCGGATGCGCGGGTGGTGGTGGCCACCAACCGCGTGCTGGAGGACGAGATCGCCCGCGGCAACTTCCGCGAGGACCTCTACTACCGCCTCAACGTGGTGAGCGTGCAGGTGCCTCCGCTGCGCGAGCGCAAGGAGGACATCCCTGGCCTGATCGAGCACTTCCGCCGCAAGTACGGCAGCAAGTACCGGGGCGGCGCCATGCAGTTCTCCGACGAGGTGGTGCGAAGGCTTCAGGACTACGACTATCCCGGCAACGTGCGCGAGCTGGAGAACCTGGTCCGCCGCCTGGTGGTGCTCAGGGACGAGCGCTTCGTCCTCGACGAGCTGGCGGCCGCGATCAGCCGCCGGCCCGCGATGCAGGTTCCACACGCGATCGGTCCGGCGGGCGGCGCGCTGCCGCCCGCGAACCAGGGGATGTCCTATTCCACGCCGCCCAAGGGGGTGGCCCCGGTCGCGCCCGCGACCCCTGCGCCTCCGGCGCCGGTGGTGCCGATGGGCGCGGAGACGGTGTCGCTGAAGGAGATCGCGCGCCAGGCCGCGCTGCGCGCGGAGCGCGAGGCCATCTCCGCGATGCTGGCGCGGACCAACTGGAACAAGCGCAAGGCGGCGGCGCGGCTGCAGATCAGCTACAAGGCGCTGCTGTACAAGATCAAGGATTGCGGGCTGACCGATCCGCGCATCACGGCGGGCTTGCCCGAGAACCTGGGCCCGATCGGCATGGTGGCGGACGGAGCGGGCACGGCCTGATCGTCGAAGAGCCCGTCGAAAAGCCCGTGCTGGTGCTGGTCCTCGTTTTGGTGCAGGGGACTCGTGATGGTGCTGGTGCGGGTGCGGGGCAAATCACCAGCACGAGCACGGGCACGAGTCCCGACCAGGAAAACGAGCGCGAGCACCAGCACGTCCCGAGCACGAAAACCAGCACGGGCACGAACACGTCTTTCGGTCTGAAGAGAGTTCCTTAGGCGCGCCGCTCGGCGAGCTGAGTAGCGGGGGCCGGGTGTGCGCTCGCCTTCTTGTGCCCCGTCGAGAACAGCTTCCCGGCGACCAGGAAAAGCGTCCCCATCAGCAGCAGCAGGACCGGCTCCTCGAGCGCTCCTGCGACGGTCGAGTGCCGGAGCGCGAGTGCCGCGAACCCGAAGACGATGGCTGCCGCCGCGATCGTGCGAAACATCCCGCCGCTCCCCTTTACGGGACCGTCCCCGCGGCCCACGCGCCTGCACTTAGCGAAAAGTGCGCCAAGGCCGTCTGCGAGGAGGCACCGCGCGCGACCGTGGGTACGCGCGTTCTTCGGCGCGGAACTTTCGTCCACTGCAGGCACCGTCGAAGCGCAAGAGCGCAGGCCTGCCAGGCTGGTCCAGAGACTGCAAACAGAGCGGAGGCAGCAGCGGACCGAGGCCGGCTGGCGCTGGCATGGCGCGTGCTCCCGGTGGCACGCGGTCACGTCCGCCCAGGGATGCGGGAGGAGGAAGCATGTCGAGGGTTGTCGGATTGTGGATGGGGGTCCTCGCGGTCGCGGTGGGTTGCTCGCACGCGGGCCCCGTGCAGGACGACGAGGTCAAGCACATCACCGAGTTCCGGCTCAGCCGCGAGGACGTGGTCGAGGTCTCGGTCTGGAAGGAGCCGGATCTGTCGCGGACCGTGCCCATCCGGCCGGACGGCAGGATCACGCTGCCCTTGCTCGGCGACGTGAAGGCCGAAGGCCTCACCCCGCGCGAGCTCGAGGCCACCGTCCAGAAGCAGCTGGCCACCCTGGTGCGCGATCCGCGCGTGACCGTGATCGTCCACGACGTCAACGGCCAGCGCGTCTACGTGACCGGGATGGTGGGCCACCCCGGCGCGTTCCCGCTGCGCAACAGCATGGGCGTGCTCCAGGCGCTGGCGCTGGCCGGCGGCCTCGCCGAGTTCGCCGATCGCGGCGAGATCCACGTGCTGCGCGCCGACGGCCGCCGCGTGGCGGTCTCCTACGACGATCTGGTGAGCGGCAAGAGCCGCGTGACGCTGGGGCCCGGCGACACCGTCGTGGTGCCGTAAGGGACGATGCCGATGGCCGCGACGAAGCACGCGCTCTGCGCGGCCTTCGCCGCGCTCCTGCTGGCCGGGGGGGCGAGCGCGAAGGTCTACCTCGAGTGGCGCCCGCGCGTCTCGCTGATGGCGGGCTACAACGACAACGTGATGCTCAACGGGTCGGGCGCCGACTCGTTCGGCCAGGTGGTGCCGGGCCTCAAGCTGGACATCTTCGGCGAGCACAACCTGCACGCGACGGTCGACTGCCAGGCAGGCTTCGCGCGCCTGACCCATCCGGAGACGTTCGGCCTCTCCGGCGGGTCATTCGCGTCGAGCGAGACCTGCCTGGTGGGCACCGGCGCGCACCTGTCCGAGCGGGACAAGCTCGAGATCCGCACCGGCGCGACCTACTCCCAGGACCCGTTCTCCATCGCCGGCCTGGGCCTTTTGCTCCGGCCGGGCCAGGACCACATCTTCGTCGCCAGGTTCTTCGGCGAGATCCAGCACGCGCTCAGCGGTCGCACGGAGATCGACTACGGGCTCAACGCGCAGGCCCTGGCGTTCAGCGCGGGCGATCCCGGCAACGGATACGTGGTCGCGCCGCACCTGCGCTACGCGTGGAAGACGAGCGCGCGCAGCAAATGGGAGCTGGGCGTGCGCGAGCAGCTCTTCTTCGGCGTGGGCGCGGATCCGAATCCACTCGCGCCGAACGGCGCGCCGGGCGGGCTGCTCGACCAGGCGCACTCGGCCCTGCTCGGGTACACCTACGCGCTCACGCCCTACGCCAGCATGATCACGCGCGGCGGCGCGGTGTTGGTGACCGGCATGCATCATGCGGTGCAGCCGGTGCTGCGCTTCACCCTCGAGAGCTACACGCCCACCACGGCGATCAGCCTCACGGTGGGGCACGATCTGGTGATCGGTCCCAGCAATGCCGGCCCGCTGATCGGGGACATCGCCGAGGTGGGTCTGACGCGGGACTGGGAGCACGTGGCCACGCGGCTGCGGATCGGCATGTACCGCAACGCGGACGTCGGGCACGCGCTGCAGGAGGGTACCCTCGGGTATGGGGCCGAGGTGGCCCTGGGCTGGAAGTTCACGCGCGACTTGAGGCTGGAGTTCGCCGCGCTGCGGGACGCGCGGATCAACGACGTGACGGTCGCGGCGCAGGTGGACCGCGACGTGCTCCAGCTGCGGTTCATCTGGGAAAAGATGCGCTTCGAATGATCTCTCGCGGCCGCGGCCGCGGATGGGAAGGAGAGAGGGGAGACGATGGATCGGACCTACACGATCGACGAGCTGATGGCCGCGGTGCGGCGCCGGTGGAAGACGCTGGCGCTGGTCGGCGGAGGTGTGCTGGTGCTGGCTGCGCTGGTGATCGCCCGCCTGCCCAACGAGTACAAGGCGCGCGCGCTGGTGATGGTGGAGCCGTTCACGCCGCACCCGGACCTGGTGGTGCCGGTGGTGAGCTCCATCGACCTGGAGACGAAGGTCAAGTCGGTGCGCGAGGGCGTCTACGCCCGGTCGGTGATGGCCACCGCCATCGAGGAGCTCAAGCTCTATCCGAAGGAGCGGGAGAAGAGCCTGGACGACGCGGTGTCGGCCTTCCGCAACGACACCGAGGTGCACCCGGAGGGTGACAGCGCCTTCTCCATCACCGTGCGCGGCCGCGATCCGCAGACGGTGGCCAAGGCCGCCAACCGGCTGGCCGAGCTCTACATCGAAGGCAACCTCCAGGTGCGCGCCGGCCAGGTGAACCGCACCCGCGACATCATCACCCAGAAGCTGGCGGAGCTGCGCGGCCAGCTGACCAAGGCCGAGGAGAAGGTCTCCGCCTTCAAGCGCGCCAACTCGGACGCCCTGCCCGAGCTGGTCGACGCCCGCTACCACCAGCGCGACGAGCTGACCAAGCAGATGGAGGTGGAGGACACCTTCATGAAGGAGGCGCAGCGCCGCATCGACCTGCTCGGGACCCAGCCCTTCGGCAAGGACACCGAGGTGGGCCGTCTCGAGGAGCTCCACGACACGCTCCGCGCCCGGCTGGCCACGGCGCAGGCATCGCTCCTGCCCGATCACCCGGACGTGGAGGCCCTCAAGCGCGAGCTGGAGGCCACCAGCGGCCGTCTGCAGGCCGCCCGCACCCGCGCCGCGGCGAACGATCTGGAGCTGCGCCGGATGAACGAGGCGATCAACCGCGGCAAGAAGCGCGTCGAGACGCTGGAGAAGCGCCAGACCGACGTGGACAAGCTGATCGCCTCCGCGCCGCTGGTCGCGACCCAGCTCTCCGAGCTGAACCGTGACGCCGACATGGTCCGGGTCAAGGTGACCCAGCTGGTCTCCAAGAAGGCCGAGGCTGAGATCACCGCGGATCTGGAGGCGAAGAACGGCCCCAGCTCATACCGGGTGCTGGAGAGCGCGCATCCGCCGGCGACGCCGGCCAACCCGAACCGCAGCCAGGCGCTGCTCCTGGCGCTGCTCGGCGCGCTGGCGCTGGGCGCGGCGGTCTCCATCGGTCAGGAGCTGTCGGACAGGTCGCTGCGGAGCGCGATGGAGGCGGGCGACGCGCTGGCGCTGCCGGTGCTGGCGTGCGTGCCCGAGCTGAACGTGGCGGGTGGCGGGACGGTGGCGCTGCTCCCGATGCACCAGGTCGAGGCGTAGAACGTGAAGGGCTGCCCACGAAATTTTCAAAAGCGTAGCCCCCAAGCCGCCTGCGGCGGCCGGGGCTAAAGGGAGATGAGCATGTCCAGCATTCCGAAGGCAGTGGAGAGCCGGGGCCGGTTCCTCGAGCGGATCGAGGGCGGGTCGGCGGCAGAGACGGCGGTCGACGAGCGGCTTGTGGCGCTCACCGCGCCGATGAGCGCGGCGGCGGAGCAGTACCGGATGCTGTTGCACCGGCTGCGGCACGTCCGGGCACTCCGCGGCGAAGCGATCCAGGGCGGGATGATCATCGCCGTGACCAGCGCGGTGCGCGGCGAAGGGGTCTCGCTCACCGCGGCCAACCTGGCGCTGACGGCGGCGCGCTCGCGCGACGCGCGGGTGGCGCTGGTGGATTGCGACCTGCGCCGCGGCGGTCTCGCCCAGCTCTTCGACATGGGCAGCCGCGCCGGCCTGGCCGACGTGCTCACCGGCAAGACCGAGGTGGGTGAGGCGCTGGGCCGCTACCACGAGGGGCACCTGGCGGTGATCGCCGCCGGGCGCGCCCCCGGCGCGGAGTCGGCGTCGCTTTTGGCCGGCCAGCGGTTCGCGCAGACGCTATCGCTGCTGCGCACGCTGTTCGACGAGATCTACCTGGACGTGCCGCCCGCGCTGGCGACGGCGGACGCGCAGGTGGTCGCGTACAAGGCGGACGGCATCGTGATGGTGGCGCGCGCCAACGAGACGCCCCGCGAGCAGGTGGCGGAAGCCACGCGCTCGCTCCAGGGCGCCCCGGTCTGGGGCCTGGTGCTGAACGGCGTCGAACCGTCCCGCGTCCCGGCTCCGCTGCCCGTGGTCAAGGGGCAGCTCACCAGTGGAAAGTAGGAGGGCGAGCGCTCCATGGCGCAGTTCTCGGGCCACTGGTACAGCGGTCGCGCCGCCCGGCTGGTATTCGTCGAGGCGGCGCTGGTGGGGATGGCGCTCTGGATCGGCGGGCACGACGCGCGCGGCTGGCGCGAGCTGGCCGCGCTGGTCGCCGCCGGCGCGTGCGTGCCGGCCGCCCTGTACCTGGCAGATCTGTACGATCCTCAAGTGATGCGCAACGACCGCGCCCGGGGGGCTTCCGTCCTCAAGGCGCTGGGGTTCGCGGCGCTCGCGGCGGCGATCTTCGGCATGCTCGGCGGCGGGACCCTTCCCCGCGGAGCGCTGATCGAAACTCTGGGCGTGGCCAGCGTGGGCGTGCTGCTCGCACGCGCGGCCCTGGTGGCGCGTATGGACGAGCAAGGTCACAACCGGGTGCTGGTGATTGGCGCCGGCCAACGGGCGGCCGAGATCGAGCGCATCGTGCGCACGGAAGCATTCGGGGAATACGAGGTGGCGGGCAAGCTCGACCCCACCGTCGATCTCTCGGAGCCGCAGATCTCCGCTGCGGCCGCGGGGGGCGAGGTGATCGAGACGGCGGGGACGCTGCTCGAGCAGAACGGCACCGCCGCGAACGAGATGGCCCCGGCGCCCGCGCCCGAGGTGCTGCCCTCCTCCCAGCTGATCGTGGGACCGGGAGGCGCTCCGGCGCAGATCCAGGGACCGATCGCGGAGGCGAGGGTGGCCGCGCTGCGCCCCGCGGAGGAGACACCGCTGGCCGCCGTGGTGGCGCTACCCACCCAGCCGCACGCGAATCCGACCATCGCGGTCACCGCGCGTACGCTCAGCGAAGCGGTGCGGGAGCTGCGCGTCGATACGGTGGTGATCGCCTCGGACGAGCGCCGCTCGCGCCTGCCGATCGAGGAGTTCATCCGGCTGCGCCTCTGCGGCGTCACCGTGCTGCCCGCGCAGCGATTCGCGGAGCGGGTGTTGCGGCGGGTTCCGATGGTGCTCGTGCGCCCGAGCGACCTGGCCATCGGCGACGGGCTCAACTCGCCGTTGCCCTCGGCCGTGAAGCGCCTCTTCGATCTGGTGATGAGCGCGCTGCTCGTCGTTTGCACCGCGCCGCTGCTGGCGCTGCTGGCGGTGCTGATCAAGCTCGACTCAGAGGGCCCGGTCTTCTACGGACAGGAGCGGGTGGGCCGGGGGGGACGGATCTTCCGCATCCGCAAGCTTCGCACCATGCGCTCCGACGCGGAGAAGGGCTCGGGCCCCGTCTGGGCCTCGCACAAGGACCCGCGGGTGACCCGGGTCGGCGCGTTCCTGCGCAAGACCCGGCTGGACGAGATCCCGCAGGTGTTCGCCGTCTTCGCGGGAGACATGTCGTTCGTCGGGCCCCGGCCAGAGCGGCCGTTCTTCGTCCAGCAGCTCAAGACGCAGATCCCTTTCTACGGCATGCGCGAGGCGTTGAAGCCGGGCATCACGGGGTGGGCGCAGATCCGCTATCCGTACGGCTCATCCGTCGAGGACGCGCGCGCCAAGCTCGAGTACGACCTGTACTACGTGCAGCACCAGTCGCTGTTCCTCGACCTCGCCATCTGCTTCCACACCGTCAAGATCGTGCTGTTCGGGCGAGGCGCGCGGTGAGCGTCGCGCTGCGGCAGCAGGAGCCGGCCGGGCTGCGCCTCGAGGTGGTCGAAGGGCGCGACGGATTCGTCGGGCTGGAGCGTTCCTGGAACGACGCGCTCGGCAAGGGGCCTCGCGACGAGCCGATGCTGCGCCACGAGTGGCTGCGGGCCTTCCTCGAGAACTTCTTTCCGGGCGCCATCGTGCGCACGTTCGTCGCGCGAGCGGGCCGGGAGATCGCCGCCGCCGTCCCTTTGATCGAGACGCGGGAACGGAGCGCCGACACGTGCTTCGTCCCGATGACCACCTGGCATACGCCGGTCAACGACCATTCGCAGCGCGGCGGGGTCTTGCTCGGACGCAGGGCCGACGAAGGCCTGCGGCTGATCTGGGAGACCTTGCGGGCGGCGCCCGGCTGGGACCGGTTGCGCCTGCGCGACCTGCCGGATGGTGCCCCGGAGTGGCAGCTGCAGAAGTGGGCGGAGGAGGCGGGGCACCCCTGCGGCCTGTGGCTCTCGCTGAACTCGCCCTACCTGCCGCTGCCCGACAGCTACGAGGCGGTGGAGAAAGCCCTGGACGGCAAGTTCCGGCAGAACCTGCGCCGCCGCAAGCGCAGGCTCGCCGAGCAGGGCGAGGTGAAGTACGCGCGCATCGACGGCAAGGACGAGCAGGCGCTGGACGATGCCCTCGCCGACCTGTTCGAGATCGAGGCCAGCGGCTGGAAGGGCCGGGACGGGACCGCCATCGCCCAGCGGCCCGAGCTGGTTGGCTTCTACACGCAGGTCGCCCGCGATGCCGCGCGGCGCGGCGCGCTGGTCCTGGGGGTCCTGCGGTTGAACGGGAAGCCCGTCGCCGCGCACCTCTCCATCGTGCACGGGGGCCGCCACTCCCTCGTCAAGATCGGCTACGACGAGTCGCTGCACGAGCACTCGCCGGGGCAGCAGATGGTCTCCGAGGCCATCCGCGACTCCTGCGCGGGAAAGCTTCGCGAATTCGACTTCCTCGGCCCCTGCATGGAGTGGAAGCTCGATTGGGAGAGCCAGTTGAGAACGCACCGCTGGCTGACCATCTTCCGGCCCACGCCGGCCGGGAGGCTGGTGCACGCGGCGCGGTTCACCATCGGGCCGATCCTGAAGGCGCTGCGCGGGGGGAGGACCTGAGATGGCGAACACCGCACGACGGCTCAGCATCGCCCACGGCAAGGGCGAGAAGGCGCCCACGCCGAAGCGGATGATCCCGTGCATGCAGACCGCCTGGCCGCACATGCTGTTCCCGCGGCTGGCGGCCACCTCACGCCTGGTGTTCCCGTTCGATCAGCCGGGTCTGCGCTACCGCTACTTCGCGCGGAACGCGGTCTGGGACACGGTGCAGCTGCTCCGTCTCTCGGGTCATAAGATCTTGGTGCCCGCCTACCACCATGGCGTGGAGCTCGAGACCCTGCTCGCGGCCGGCGCGGTGCCCGTCTTCTACCGCGTCGACGGGCAGATGCGCGCGGACTTCGAGGACGCGCGGGCGCGCAGCGCGGGGGCCGCGGCGCTGTACGTGATCCACTACGCCGGCTTTCCGCAGGACATGCGGGCCGCGCGTCAGCTGGCCGTCGAGCTGGGCGTGCCGGTGATCGAGGACTGCGCGCTCTCGCTGCTCTCGCGCGATGGCGAGATGCCGCTCGGCTCGTTCGGCGACGTTTCCGTCTTCTGCCTCTACAAGACGATCCCAGTCCCGAACGGGGGAGCGCTGCTGGTCCGCGGCGAGCGCGCAAAGGGGCTTGCGCTCCTGCCGCCGCCGGTCCCGCCGTCGTTCTCCAGCACCGCCTCGCACCTGATCGGCAGCCTGCTCTCGAACCTCGAGCTGCGTGCCGGCGAAGCCGGCCGCCGCGCGCGGCAGGCCTTCCGCGAGGCCGGCAACTGGTTCGTGCGCCGGGCCAGCATCGAACGGGTCTCCACCGGGACTCAGCATTTCAACCGCGCCGACGTCGACCTGGGGATGAGCGCGGCCAGCCATCTCTTGCTGCGCAACCAGGACTTCCGCGGGATCGTCGAGCGGCGCAGGCGGAACTACTTCCATCTCTACGCGATGCTGCGCGACGTGGTTCCTCCGGTGACCGGGGAGCTGAAGCCCGGCGTCTGCCCGCTCTTCTACCCGATGGCGGTCGACGACAAGGCGGGCGCCGCGGCGCGCCTCTTCGCTCGCGGGGTGGAGACGGTGGACTTCTGGCGCCTCCGCCATCCCATCTTGCCGGCCGGTGCATTTCCGGAAGTGGATCGGCTGCGCGAGCGCGTGCTCGAGCTGCCCGTGCACCAGGATCTCTCCCCCGCGGATACGGAGCACGTGGCGAACTGCGTGCGGGAGCTGCTGCGGTGACCGAGGCGGTGGTGATCGACGTGCTGCCGATCGAGACGCGAGTCGGGGTGCCTGCTTCCGCGGAATGGCGCGAGCTCAACCAGCGCGCGCGAGCGGGGAACATGTTCCTCGGCCCCGAATGGCTCGAGCCATGGTGGACCCACTTCGGGGCGGGTCGCGAGATCTGCTGCATCTGCGTCCGCGAGGGGGGCCGGCTGATCGGGCTGATGCCGCTCTTCGCCGAGTCGGTACGGAGAGGGGGGGTCCCGGTGCGCCGGGTCGCCTTCCTCGGGGACGGCGAGACCGGTTGCGACGACCTGGACGTGCTCGCCGAGCCCGGACGCGAGCGCGAGGTCCTGCGCATCTGCCTCGACAGGCTGATGGATCTCCCCTGGGACGTGTGCGAGCTCGACGGGCTCTGGCGCGGAAGCCAGACGGCGCTCCAGCTGGCCGAGCGGTTTCCGCCGCGGCGGGTGACTGACGACGTCGTGCGCAGTGCCCGTCTGCGGTACCTCTGCCCGTCCATCCCGCTCGAGGGCACCTACGAGCAGTATCTGGCCACCCTGGCGCGGCGGGAGAACCTGCGCCGCCGCGAGAAATGGATCTGGCGACAGCCCGGCGCCGCGATCCGATGTGCGCGCGCCCCGGAGGAGGCCGGACCGGCCACCGAGCAGCTCATCGCGTTGCACCGGGCGCGCTGGGCGGCGGACGGGGGATCGGACGGCCTGACCGACGAGCGCACCGAGGCATTCCACCGGGACGCGACGCAGCGGCTGGCCCGGGCGGGTATGCTCCGCATGTACACGCTCCTGGTGGCGCGGCGGCCGGTCGCATCCGTCTACGGCGTGGTGCACGGCCAGAAGTTCAACTACTACCAGTCCGGCTACGATCCCCTCTGGGCCGGGAAGTCCGTGGGGCTCGTCCTGCTCGCGCGCACCGTGAAGGATGCGTTCGCGGACGGCTCGCGGGAATTCGATTTCCTGCGTGGAAACGAGAGCTACAAGGGCGAATGGGCGCGGGCCGAGCGCTGGACGGTGCAGATGAGCCTGTGGCGCGGGGCGCGGGGCCGCGCCGCCAGGGCCGCCCTGGGGACGTCGCTGACCGCCCGGGAGGCCTTGAAGGCCGCGGTGCCGCGGCGGGCGCTGGAGGCGATGCGACGGGCGCGCCGGATCCTGAGAGCGCCATCGGCCGGTGAAACGCGGATCTCGAGGGCGTGGCGGATCCTGCGAGAGCCGTGAGCCTCGCGGATGCACAGATTTCCGTTGCGGTGGAGCGGTGGAGGGTGGAGATGGAACGGCTGAAAGCGCGGGCGATCCAGGTGGCGCGGCGTGCCGGCAAGGGAGCTGCGGCCTTGGCGCTGCACTACTCCGGCGCTCGCGAGTTCCTCTCGGCGGTGCAGCGGCGGGCCGTCGGCGGCCGCCGCGTGCTGATCCTCAGCTATCACCGGGTGGTGAAAGACTTCGACGAGGAAGAGAAGCGCAGCCTCTTCAGCCTCAACATCGAGCAGCAGACGTTCCGGCGGCATCTCGAGGTCCTGCAGGAGAGCCACGACATCGTCTCCCTCGAGGACGCCCTCACCGTTCTGAACGGGACGCGCCAGGCGGCCCGCGACGTGGCCACCATCACTTTCGACGACGGTTACCGCGACGTCTATGCGCACGCGTTTCCGGTGATGCGCGACTTGCGAGTCCCGGGCGTCATCTACGTGCCATCGGGCTTCGCGGGCACCGAGCGGCGGCTCGGACACGACCGGCTGTTCGCGGCCCTGCGGCGGATGCGAGAGCGCGGCCTGGGGCCGATGGCGGTCGGCGTCGGAAATCCGGGAGAGCGCTGGCTGATCGACGTCCTGGGGGGCAATCCGCCTCTGGAGGTCGCACTGGAGCGGCTGATCGCGCGCTACCCGACCCCGGGTCTGCTCCGGTTGGCGGACGCGCTCGAAGACCGCCTCGACCTCGCCTGCCACCGGCCGCCGGAAGGGGAGCTGCCGCTGAGCTGGGAGATGCTGCGCGAGATGGACGCCTACGGAATCCTCACCGGCGCGCACACGGCGGAGCACACGGTCCTCACCCACCAGCGGCTCGATGACGCGCGCCGCGAGATCGCGCAGTGCAAGGCAGTCTTGGAGCGAGGCGTGCGCAAACCGGTGCGCCACTTCGCCTACTGCAACGGGTATTACAGCGCAGGGGTGGCGCAGGCGCTGAAGGCGGAGGGCTTCGTCAGCGCGGTCACCACCGAGGACATGCCGAACGCGCCGGGCATCGACCCCTTCGCGCTCAAGCGCAAGGTCCTGTGGGAGGCCTCGTCGGCCGGCATCCTCGGCTTCTACTCGAAGGCGCTGATTGCCTGCCAGTTCGAGAACACGCTCGGCATGCTCGCCCTGCAGCGACCGGTGATGGGCGCGCGCCCGACCAATTTCGGAAGCTCCGGGAGGCCGGAGGACGAGCAGGGCATCTCCGCGCACGGGTGACGGGGATGGCCAGGTCCGGAAGCATTCTCAAGCAAGCAGGTCCTCTGATGCTCGGGCGCGGGGGCGCGACCGCGCTCGGATTCGTGCTGCCGCTGATCCTCACCCGGCTGCTCCCCCAGGCGGAGTTCGGGACCTACAAGCAGGTCTGGCTGATCGTCACCACCGCGTACTACATGCTGCAGCTCGGGCTTGCGCAGAGCCTCTATTATTTCATCCCGCGCAAGGACGGCCGGGAACGCGCCTGGCTGACCCACGCCTCGGTCTCGCTCCTCACCCTGGGAGTCTTCTGCGCCATCTTCCTCTACGCGGCTCGGCTCGCGATTGCCAGGCAGTTCGGCAACCCGGAGCTGGCGGACTTCGGCCCGTCGATGGCGCTGATCGCGCTCTTCATGATCGCCTCGGCGCCGCTGGAGATCTCGCTCACCGCCGAGGGCCGGGTGCGGACCGCCTCATGGATCATCTTCCTCTCCGATGCCGTGCGCGTGACGGCCAGCGTCGTGCCGCTGCTGCTCGGATGGGGACTGCGCGGCTTCTTCGCTGCCTACGCGGTGCATGGCGCCGTGCGCTTCGGGCTGCAGTGCTGGTTCTTCTTCCGGCGCGGGCGGCCGACCATCGATTGGAAGCTCTTCGGCCAGCAGCTCGCTTACGCGCTGCCGTTCGGCGCGGCGGTGCTGGTGGACATCCCCCAGCGCACGTTCCACCAATGGGCGGTGGGCTGGAGCGTCGACGCGGCGACCTTCGCCATCTATGCGCAGGGCTGCTTCCAGGTGCCGATCATCAACCTGCTGTATGCGCCGGTCAGCGACATCCTCCAGGTCCGGCTGGCCGGTTCGACCGAGCCCGCCCAGCGCCTCCATCTCTTCCACGATGCGAACCTGAGGCTGGCAGCGGTCTTCTTTCCTCTCACGGCCGGGCTGATCGCCGCCGCGGCGCTCTTCGTGCCCGCGCTCTTCACCCATCTGTACGACCCGAGCGTGCCGATCTTCCGCGTCGCCATCGCCATGACGCCGTTCGCGGCGCTGCCCCTCGACGGCGTGCTGCGGGCCTTGGGGCAGACGCGGTGGATGTTCCGCATCTTCTGCGTGCGGCTCTTGATCACCGTTCCGGCGGTTCTGATCGGGCTCAAGCTGTTTGGCCTGGTCGGCGCCATCGGCGGGCACGCGCTGGCGGAGTCGGCCCTGCGGATCGCGATGCTCGATCGCGTCCGCCGCGAACTGCAGACCACCTGGCGCGCGGTGCTCCCCTGGCGGCAGCTCGCCGTCCTGGGCGGAGCGTCGCTGGCGGCCTGCGCTCCGGTGCTACTGATCTCCAGGCTGTCGGCGGAGGATCCCCGTCCGTTCCTCGCCCTTTGCGCGGCCGGCGCCGTGTACGTCGCCGGGTACCTGGGCGTCATCGCCGCCGTCCCGGGTGAGGGATCGGCCCTCGACCGGATCCGGCGCACGCTCCTCGGCTACGCTCCGCCCGCTGCGGCTTGATCCGGGCTGTCCTGCCGTGGACGGCTGATGCGGGCGCCAGGGCGTTGCCGCTGTGAACGACGCTGCCCACCTTCCCACCGGGCGCTCCCTTGCCGGGGTGGCGTCGTGGGAGGCGGAGATGCGGAACAGGATGTGCAGGGTCGCGTTCGTCGGCGTGCCGGATCGGGATGTCGCGGAGTCGCTGCGCGAATACGGTTACCGGCTCGAGGCGGTCGCCCCGACGGGCGCTCTCGGACTGGCTCGCGCCGTGTACCGTTTGCGCCCATCGGTCGTGCATGCGCGGGCCGCGCATCTCAAAGCGGCCATCGTCGGCAAGCTCTTCGACCTCCCGGTGGTGGCGCACATCTCGCGTGCCGATTTCGGCCCGCTCACTGCCCGGGCAGCGCGCCTGGCCAGCCGGGTCGTGTGCGGCGGCGCGGCGGTGCGGGAGCAGTTGATCGCCCAGGGAGTCGCGCCGTCCGCCGCGACCGTCCTGCGCGGCCTGCTCGACGTAGGAGACGAGTTGCGCGCGGCTGCGCTATTTCCGCCGATGCTCGACCCCGCGATCCGCTGGGTGGTTGCCGCCGGGCCGTGCGACGGATCCGATCGCGGTCACCAGGATCTGATCCTCGCTTTCCACTCCATTGCCCGGACCCGTCCCCGGCTGAAGCTCTTGATCGCCGGCGAAGGAGCGGACGCGCCGCGGCTGCGGGCCCAGGCCCAGGCCGCCGGCATGCTCAACCGGGTGGTGGTCCACCCGATCGGCCTCGAACAGCTTCCCTCGGTCTTCGCCAGGGCGGCGGTGGTGATCGGCCCGAGCCGCTCCGCTGTTCTTCCCGACCCGTTGCCGGAGGCGCTCGCCGTCGGCGCGCCGGTGATCGCCACGGCAGTCGGATTCCACGCCAATTGGGTCCGCGAGGGCCGCACGGGCTGGCTGGTGGCGCCGCACGCTCCAGTCGCGCTGGCGGCACGCATGGCCCAGGTCGTCGACGACCCGATCCTGGCCCGGAGGACAGGCCAGAATGCGCGCCAGGCGGCGCTCGCGCTCGCGGCTCCGCGCGCGGTTGCCCAGGAGCTGGCCCGGAGCTACGCGATGGTCTCGCGCGTTCCCTCGCCTCCCTCTACAGGCATCCACATTCCCGCGGCGCGGCGCTTGCAGAGGGTCTGAAGCCTTCCTTGATCGCACGCCGATGACCATGCCGCAGGACATCAAAGTTCTCCTGGTGGGAGACTTCCCGCCCCCGAACGGCGGTGTCGCTACGCACGTGGAGGAGCTCCGGGGCCTCGTGCGCGAGCGCGGCGCTCGCTGTGAGGTCCTGGACATCGGCAAGGGGCAGCTCCCTGCGGACGGGGTCGTTCCTTCCGGCGGACCGGTCCGCTTCTTCGGCCTGCTCGCCTTCTATGCGGCGCGCGGGTTCTGCATCCATGTGCACACCGGAGGGGACAGCCCGAGGTCCTGGATGCTCGCTTCTCTCTGCGCCGCGGCGGGACAGCTCTCCGGCCGGCGCGCGATCCTCACGCTGCACTCGGGGTTGCTGCCGCTCTGGCTGTCCGGTTCCCCGGCGCGGCGGGCGGTGGCGAGGATCGTGGGACGGCGGTTCGGCAACGTGATCGCCGTCAGCGCGGCGCTCCAGAGCGCGCTCGAGGTCAGCGGGGTCACGAACCTCGAGGTGCTGCCCGCCTTCTCGGGACGGTTCCTGCAGCCGGGGGCAGCCCCGCCGGGACTGCGCGAGCTCCGCGAGTCCGCGCAGCCCCTGTTCTGCGCGATGGCCGTCACCTCCCGTCCGGTGTACGGGCTCGAAGTCCTCCTCCGGGCGTTTGCGGAGGTGCGCTCCCACCTGCCGGGGGCGGCGCTGGCGATGTACGGCCCGGGAACCGAGGCGCTGCGCGATCCCGGCGTCCACGGCTTCGGCGAGCTTCACCGGCCCCAGGCCTTGGCCCTGATTTCGGCCTCGGACGTGTTTCTGCGGCCCACGCTGGCCGACGGCGATTCGGTGAGCGTGCGAGAAGCGCTGGGTTTGGGGCGGCCGGTGATCGCGACCACCGTGGCCCGTCGTCCGCCTGGGGTGCGCCTGGTGCCGCCCGCAGACGCGGCGGCGCTCGCGCAGGCCATGGCCGAAGCGAAGGAGGCGCGAGCGAGGCCGGCTGAGCCGCCGGCCGACGGCCTGAAACGGGTTCTCTCCCTCTACGGGGTACCAGCATGTGCGGCATCAGCGGCTTCTTGAACCGCGACAAGGATCGTCCTGCCGACCCGGATCTGCTGCGCCGGATGACCGAGGTCATCGCGCACCGCGGACCGGACGGAAGCGGGCATTACACCAGCGGCGCGGTGGCCCTCGGCCATCGCAGGCTCTCGATCATCGACCTCTCCGAGGCCGGCGCGCAGCCGATGCACAACGAGGACGGGACCGTCACGGTCACGTTCAACGGCGAGATCTACAACTACCTCGGCCTGCGCGACGAGCTGATCGCCAAGGGGCACGTCTTCCGCTCCCGCTGCGACACCGAGGTGCTGGTCCACGGCTACGAGGAGTGGGGCGACGAGCTTCCCGAGCGGCTCGCAGGGATGTTCGCATTCGCCATCTGGGACGCTCGCCGCCAGCGGCTGTTCCTCGCCCGCGACCGCCTGGGCAAGAAGCCCGTGTACTACCACCTCGGTCGCGACCGGTTGCTCTTCGGGTCGGAGATCAAGTCGCTGCTCTGCGACCTCGCGGTCCCGCGCGAGCTCGACGACGAGGCGCTCGACCTCTACCTGAGCGCGCGCTACGTGCCCGCGCCGCTGACGATGTTCGCCGGGATCCAGAAGCTGCCGCCGGCCTCCTGCGCGGTCTTCGAGAACGGCGGCCTGAAGATCCGGCGCTACTGGAAGTGCGAGTTCCCCGACGACACCGATCCGCGCAGCGACCAGGAGCTCGCCTCCGAGCTGTGGCGGCGGTTGAAGGACGCCACCGAGGCGCGGCTGATGGCCGACGTCCCGGTGGGCGTGTTCCTCTCCGGCGGACTCGACTCGAGCTGCATCGCCGCGCAGATGATCGACCTGCGCAAGGAGCGCGGCGAAGGCGGCGTGAAGTCGTTCTCGGTCGGCTACCTCGCCGACGACGGCAGCTCCGAGCTGGACCAGGCCCGGCGAGTGGCCGCCGCGCTCGGAACCGAGCACCGCGAGGTGACCGTCACCGCCGAGGATTTCCACCGCTTCCTGCCCGACCTGGTCTGGCACATGGACGAGCCGGTGGCCGACGCGGCTTGCGTGCCGCTCTACTA
>DASQAS010000079.1:0-19365 GCA_035635635.1 Myxococcales bacterium
CTGCGCGGACGATTCGAGAGGCATGGCACGGCATGTTTGGATTCCCCCTGTTCTGGCTCGCGAAAAATCGCGCCGCTCGGGCCGCCAGCCGGGGTACCTGGCTCGCTCCTGGGAGTGGGCGCCTTTCACGAGCGGGGAAGCCTATATCCGCCCTGCGATCCAGCGGTCAAGCCGGCGAGCGTCAGCTTGCCGCCGCGCGGATAGTGCACGCGCGCTCGCGGCGTCCTGTAGCGGAGATCACCCAGCAGCTGGCCGGCCACGGCGGACCTCAGAGCGGTCAGGCCGCGGCGGGCGTCAGGACGTGGCAGAGCGATCGTAGAGCATCTTCAGGAACTCGTCCGCGGAGCGGGCGTTGACGACGCGGGAGCGTTCCGTCCAGCCGCGGCGGGCGGTGCCCACGGCGTAGTGGAGGTTCTCCAGCTCCTTGGTGGAGTGGGCGTCCACCGAGAGGCAGATCTTGGCCTTGTGCTTGTTCGCGACGCGCAGCAGCTCGGCGCTGAAGTCGAGGCGGTGTGGCGTGCCGTTGCACTCGATGGTCACGCCCTTCTCGGCGGCCAGGGCGATCAGGTCCTCCCATCGGGCAGGCATCGGATCGCGGTCGCCCAGGTAGCGGCCGGTGGGGTGGCCCCAGATGCCGCACTTCGGGTGGGAGAGCGCGCGGCGGATGCGCTCGGTCTGGCGGGGCTCGTCGAGCTTGAACCGCTGGTGAACGGAGCAGATGACCACGTCGAGCTGATCGAGGATCGCGTCGGGCCAGTCGAGGGCGCCGTCTTCCAGGATGTCCACCTCGCTGCCGCGAAGGATGCGGACCTCGGGGACCTTCTCCTGCACCTGGGCGATCTCGTCCCACTGGCGCTTCAGCCGATCGAGGTCGAGGCCGTTGGCGTAGTGCGCGGCATGGGTGTGGTCGGTGATGGTGATGAACTCCTTGCCCAGGGCGCGGGCGGCGCGGACCATCTCCTCGAGCGTGGCCTTCCCGTCCGACCAGGTGGAGTGGCAGTGCACGAAGCCGCGGACGTCGCGCTCCTCGATCAGATCGGGCAAGGCGGACTTGCGGGCCAGCTCGAGCTCGCCCAGATCCTCGCGCAGCTCGGGCGGCACCGGCTGGAGGCCGAGGATGCCATACAGGGCATCCTCGGATTCCGGCTGCAGGGCGGGGCCGCCGTCCAGGCGGGCCAGGCCATACTCCGAGATGCTCAGGCCCTTGTCGCGCGCGATGCCGCGGAGCTTCACGTGGTGCTGCTTGCTGCCGGTGAAGTGGTGCAGCGCCGTGGCGAACTGCGCCTCGCTGACCACGCGCAGGTCGGCCTGCAGGCCGTCGCGCAGCTGGACAGAGCACTTGGTGCCGCCGCGGGCCAAGAGCTCGGACACTCCGGGAGCGGAGACGAAGGCCTCCATCACCGGATCGACCAGGCCGTCCACCGCGGCGACGATGTCGATGTCGCCGTTGGTCTCGGCGTACCGGCGGACGCTGCCGGCGATCTCGGCGCGCTTCACCCCCGGCGCCGCGCGCACGCGGGCGAGGAGCTGCTCCGCCAGTGGCCGCGTATGCCAGAGCGGCCTGCGCGCCGCCTGTCTCTCCCGGACCTTGGCAATGCCCTCCAGGATCGACTGCTCCGTCTTCTCCCCGAATCCCTTGAGCTCGCGCAGCCGGCCCTCCCGCGCCGCTTTCTCCAGATCGTCCAGCGAGGCGATGTCCAGCTCCCGGATCAGCACGACCGCCTTGCGCGGTCCCAGGCCGGGAACCAGGACCAGGTCGAGCGCCCCAGGCGGGAACTCGCGGCGAAGCTCGTCCAGGTACTTCATCTTCCCGCTGGTCACCAGCTCGGTGACCTTCTGGTCGATGGCCTTGCCGACGCCCTCGATCTCGCCCAGCCGGCCCTGCTTCACCAGCTCGTTCAGGCCGCCGGCCGCGGCAGGGTCGGGAGGAAGGGTCTCGAACGCGTCCGCCGCCAGGTCGTAGGCGCGGACCTTGAATGCGTTCTCGCCCTTGAGCTGGAGGAGCTGCGAGATTTCCCGCAGCACCGCTGCCACTTCGCGCGGTGTCATGTTGCAGAATCATAGCAGGGCGCATAGCTTCGGGCGCGCATGTCCACCGTGCAGACACCCGAGCCCTCCGCGCAGACAGCGGAGCCCTCCAACGTCGTCCTTCAGCGATTTTTCGAGACCAGCGCGTCCGCCCGCAGGGCAGCCTCGCACCTCAAATCGGCCGCGCAAGTGGCGGTGAAATTCACCGACGTGCCGGGCGATTTTCACTTCGCGCTGTCGGAAGGCAAGCCGCGCTTCTTCAGCGGGCCGGCCAAAGATCCCGACTTCGAGCTCACGATGGCTCCGGGGGCCGTGACGGCCATTGCCGCCCAGCCCGACGCTGAAGTCGGCGACCTGGGAATCCTTTTCTTCCAGCACATCGTGGCCAGCGACCCACAGAGCAAGATCCGGGTGAAGCTGCACAGCGGCCTGCTGAAGCTCACCATGCGCGGCTGGCTCGGCGTGATGGCCTCGGGCGGGACGCGGGTCATCGGCTGGATGGCCTCCAAGGGGCTGAAGGGTCCTTCCGCAATCGCCAGCGCCTTGAGCCGCCTGAGGAAGGGCTGAACCCCGGATGACCGACGCGGTGCTGGTCCTCACCACGCTGCCCAATTCCGAGGCAGCGGCGGAGCTCGCCAACCGGCTCGTGAGCGAGAAGCTGGCCGCGTGCGCGAACATCCTGCCGGCGCTGCGGTCCATCTATCGCTGGCAGGGGAAGGTCCAGGACGAGAACGAGGTGCTGGTCCTGCTCAAGACGCAGGTCCGCCAGTACGAGGCCCTCAAGTCGCGGATCCTGGCGCTGCACCCGTACGACCTGCCCGAGGTGATCGCCATCCCGGTGGAGCGGGGGCACCAGGCGTATCTGGACTGGATCGTGAAGGAGACGACGTAGGCTCAGGCAGCCGCGGGGAGCGCGACCGTAAACCTCGCCCCCTTGCCGGCTTCGGAATCCACGGTGATCGACCCTCCGTGGGACTCGACGATGTTCTTGCAAATGCTGAGACCCAGCCCCGTGCCGCGGCCGATCTCCTTGGTGGTGACGAACGGCTCGAACAGGCGGGCCTGGATGGCGGGATCGATGCCCGAGCCGCTGTCGGAGACTTCCAGGTGGACCTTGCCGTCCGCCTCCCAGGTGCGCACGCGGATGGTTCGCACCGGCGCGCCTTCCACCGCGTCGGCGGCGTTCCCGAGGAGGTTGAGGATGACCTGCGCGATCTCCGAGACGCGGCACATCACGGCGGGCAGCGCGTTGAGGTCGCGCTCGAGCTGGATGCCCGACTTGAACCGGTGGTTGAGCAGGGCAACCGCGGTGAGGACCGCCTGGTTCACGTCGTAGGGAATGGCGTCGCGCGCGTCGCGTGCGACGCGCTTCAACCCATGCACGATCGCCTGGAGCTGTGCGGCGGCCGCCCGCAGTGCGGTGAGGGTCTCGTTGAAGTCGTCTGCCTTGCGGGCCTGCAGCCGCCGCGTGATCTTCGTGAGCTGGTCGAGGGCCTCGCGCTTGAAGTCGCCCTCCACCGCCTGGAGCGCGGACCGGAAGAGCTCCTGGAGGCGGGCCACCTCGTCGACCAGCAGATCGACGTTCAAGAGCAGCGGCGTGGCGGCATTGCCCAGCTCATGGCCCACTCCGGCAGAGAGTCGGCCGATGCTCGCCAGCCGCTCGGCCCGGACCAGCTCGTCGAACTGCGCCCGGAGCAGCGCGGAGAGCCGATCGTGCTCGTCCGCCAGCCGCTTCGCCTCGAGCGCGCGGCGGACGCTCACGCGCATGTCGTCCAGGTCCCAGGGCTTGAGCACGAAGCGGTAGACCAGGCCGTTGTTGATCGCCTTGAGGACGACCTCCAGCTCGGGATAGGCGGTCAAGAGGATCCGGTGCGCGCGGGGCCTCCGGTCGCGGAGGCGGCCGAGGAAGTCGAGCCCGCTCATCTCCGGCATTCGCTGGTCGCTGATCACGGCGTCGAGCTCGAGCCGCTCCGCGATCTCCAGTCCCCGCGTCGGCGAGTTGGTCAGGCGCAGGTCCACGTCGGATTCCGCCGCGAACACCCGCTCGATCAGCTTCAACGCGAGCGGCTCGTCGTCGACGACCAGCAGGCTGTACGAAGGGCTCTTCGCGACCACGATTCATACGCTTAGCAGCGAAGGCCTGTAAGTTTGCACAAGGGCCTGTGCTGCCGCGTCCCGGGCAGGCGCACCCACATCCACCCGGGATCACTTCTTGAATAGCGCGTCCAACGCCGACAGGGCCTTCCCCCGCGGGTCCTCCTCTTTCGCCGCCCGCTCGCCCTTCTTGAAGACGAACAGCTCGCAGGCGTTGGCGCGCTCCTTGTCGCTGGGAGGCTCCGCCTGGGGCTCGCGGCAGCCGTAGCGCATGGTCTCGTCGTAGGCGTGGCAGTTGAGGCAGCAGTGGAGCGGGGCCCGGCAGTGCGGACAGTCGTCGCGCCGGCCGGCGGTCCCGGTGACGCCCAGGTCGACTTCCTTGCGGCAGGCGTGACAGACGTGCATCGGGGTCATCTTGCCCGTTCCGCTTCCGAGGCGCTACGCTTCCGGGTCCTTCCGCCATGCGCCAGCCCATCAAGTTCGGGAACTATCTCCTCCTCGAGCGCATCGCCGTGGGCGGGATGGCGGAGGTGTTCGTCGCCAAGGCGTTCGGGGTGGAGGGGTTCGAGCGGCTGCTGGCGATCAAGAAGATCCTGCCCACCATGGGCGAGGATCCCGAGTTCATCCACATGTTCGTGGACGAGGCGCGGATTGCCGTCCAGCTGGCCCACGCCAACATCGTGCAGGTGCTGGAGCTGGGCAAGCACGACGAGAACCTCTACATCGCCATGGAGTACGTCTCCGGGCGCGATCTCCGTCAGCTGATCGACCGCTTCCGCAAGCGCCAGGAGGCGCTCCCGATCCCGCAGGCCTGTTTGATCGTCGCCGAGGTCTGCGAG
Organism: Myxococcales bacterium; assembly: GCA_035635635.1. Lineage (GTDB taxonomy): Bacteria > Myxococcota > Myxococcia > Myxococcales > 40CM-4-68-19 > 40CM-4-68-19. The sequence goes on from DASQAS010000079.1 coordinate 4,962, forward strand.
GCCCTCGACTACGCGCACCGCAAGAAGGACGCGAAGGGCCGCCCGCTGGGGATCGTCCACCGCGACGTCTCGCCCCAGAACGTACTGGTCAGCTTCGACGGCGAGGTGAAGCTGATCGATTTCGGGATCGCCAAGGCGGAGAGCCGGCTGCAGAAGACGCAGTCCGGGATCCTCAAGGGCAAGTTCAGCTACATGTCGCCCGAGCAGGTGAAGGGAAGGCCCATCGACGGCCGCAGCGACGTGTTCGCCTGCGGCGTCCTGCTCTGGGAGCTGGTCTGCGGCGAGAAGCTCTTCACCGGCGAGTCGGACTTCGCCATCCTGGAGAAGGTCAAGCATTGCGTCGTGCCCGAGCCGCGCGCGCGAAACCCCGGCTGTCCGGAAGGGCTGCAGAGGGTGATCCTGAAAGCGCTGGCCAACGACCCGGCCGACCGCTACCAGGGAGCGTCCGAGCTGCACGACGAGCTCGTCCCGTTCACCATGACCGGCGGGACGGTATTGGGCTCCCGCCAGCTCGCCTCCTGGCTGCGCGACGAGTTCAAGTCGGAGTTCGAACGCGAGCAGAAGAGGCTCCGCGCCTGGCAGGCCGCCGGCACGCCGCCGCCGCGCCGCAGCGACGTTCCCGCGGTGGTCGTCGCGGACCTGGCGCAGACGCCGCGAGACCCGATGCCGGCGGTGACATTCCTGGAGCAGGGCCAGAACGCGCCGCCGCAGCCGCGCACGGCCCGCACGAACGGAGCGACGCCGCCGCGCGGGCCACGGGAATTGCCCACCATGAAGCTGGACGACGCCGCGCTCGCCGCGGCCGGACAGGGCCGCTTCGAAGTCGCGGAGGAGCGCACGGTAGCGCCGCGGAAGCTGCGCGCATCACCGCTGTCGAAGCCGGTCGCGACGCAGAAGCGGCGCCCGGGTCCGCGGCGTTGGGCCTTGTATGCGGGCCTTCCCATCGCGCTCGGTGTCGCCGGCGTCTCTCTCGCATTGCGCCTGCAACGGGATCCGCCGGCCGGCAAGCTGATCGTCACGCCATCGCCGTCGGTGCCCGCCAATCTGGTCGTCGACGGCCGCCCGTCCGGCCAGCTTCCGCCCTTCGTGCGCGTCCTCTCCGCCGGAAAGCACCAGATCGAGGTGCGCGCGGACGGGTACAAACCGTTCTCGGCCGTTGTCGACGTGGGCACCGGCGTCGAGCCAGCCGAGCTGATCGCGCGCCTGGTTTCGGATCGTCCGCTCCAGCTCGACGGCGTGGTGCTCACCCCGCCGACTCCCGCCGAAAAGCCGAGGCCGGCGCCGGCGGCCCGCAAGACGGCGATTCCGGTGGCTGCGGCGACGCCCGTGGGCAAGCCGGAGGTCGGCTACCTGGTGGTGAAGAGCCGGCCCGCCGCGCGGCTGACCATCGATGGGCGCGACGCGAACCGCTGGACGCCGATCCCGGCTGCAAACCCGATCGTGCTCCCGGCCGGCGCGCACACGGTGCTGCTCGAGACCGCCGACGGTCAGCGTCTGGAAGAGCAAGTGGTGGTCGAGGCCGGCAAGACCGCGCAGCTGGTCCGCACGCTCCCCTGAGCTCTACGGCTTGCGCGTCCAGAGGTCGTTGCCGCTCTTCAAGAATCCGTAGTTCTCGAAGAAGGCATGTCGATCGGAGCGCGGCTCGGGCAGCAGGATCTCGATCCGCTTGCACGCGAGCGCTTCCGCCCGCCGCATGGCCTGCGCGAGCAGGTCGTGGCCGATCCCTTTCTGCCTCTGCTCCGGGTCCACCACGAACAGGTCGATCGACGCCACCCGTCCCCCGAGCCGGAGCTGCGGCCGGTGCGACAGCGTGATGATGCCGAACAGCCGCCGGTAGGCGAAGCTGTCGTGCGCGACGAAGCTCTCCATCTCGGGGTGCTGCACGACCCAGGAGATCACGGCCTCCTGGTCCAGCGCGGACACCGCCCAGCCCTCTCCGGCGAGCAGCTTGAACGCCGCTTCGCGGTCGCCGCGGTTCAGTGGACGGAGCCGCCATTCCTTGCCGCTCGACGGCGGCAGCGGCGGGATGCTGGGCACGAAGCGAACGTTACTTCTTCGCGACCTTCGAGGCCAACTCGGCGTCGATCACCGCCTTGAAGGACTCGAAGGGCATGGCCCCCACGATCTTGCGGCCATTGATGAAGAAGGTCGGCGTCCCGTTCGCTCCCACCGCGTTGCCGGCCACGATGTCGGCCTGGATCTCAGCCTGCGAACGGCGCGATTCCACCGCTGCCTTCCACTTCGACACGTCCAGGCCAATCTCGCCGGCTACCCGCTCGTAATAGGCGGGGGAGAGCTCGTTCTGCTTCTCGAAGAGCTTGTCGTGCATTGCCCAGAACTTGTCGTTGCCCTGCTCGTAGGCGGCCATGGCGGCCTCGGCGGCGGGCATCGCGTTGGGGTGGAAGGAGAGGGGCTGGTTCTTCCAGACCAGGCGGACCTTCCCCGCGTACTCCTTCATGATTTGCGCCAGGGTGGGCTGCGCGCGGCTGCAGAAGGGGCACTGGAAGTCCGACCACTCCACGATGGTCACGGGCGCGGCCTTTGGGCCCTTGGCGGGGGCGCTCCCCACCTGGATATCGAACCGGGGATCCGCTCCGGCCGCTCCCGGCTGCGCCTGGGCCTGCGCACCCGACCCGCCCGCGGCCTTCACGTTCTCGTCGACCAGCGCCTGGTAGAGCTTCTCCTGCTTCACGCCCTTCTTGAGGAGCTCGTCGGCCTTCTTGATCTGCTCGTCGATCACGACCTTGAACGTGTCGAACGGCATGGCCCCCGAGATGAACTTGCCGTTGATGAAGAATGACGGGGTCCCGTCCGCGCCCACCGACTGCCCGTAGGAATTATCCTTGGCGATCTGGTCGGCGATCTCCGAGGACTCCTTGTCCCTGCGCCACTGCGCCACGTCGGCGCCGGCCTTCTTGGCCCACTCCTCGTACTTGGCCTCGGACAACTCGGTCTGGTGCGCGAACAGCAGAGCGTGCATCTTCCAGAACTTGTCGTTGCCTTGCTTCGCGACCGCCATGGCCGCCTTGGCGGCCGGCATCGCGTTCGGGTGGAAGCTGAGCGGCTCGTTGCGCCAGACCAGGCGCACGTCGTCCTTGTACGTGTCGAGGATCTGCTTGAGCGTCGGCTCGACCCGCGCGCAGTACGGGCACTGGAAGTCCGACCACTCGACGATGGTCACCTTGGGCTTCTTCGAGCCGATGAACGGCCCGGATCCGGGCTCGACGTTGCGGGCCTGGGGCTGGGGGGCGGCCTGCGGGGGCGGCGCCGGAGGCCCGCTGAGGCCGTCCTTGGTCAGCGTCTCGTAGAGGTCCTTCTTCGCCACCCCGGTGGCGAGCGCCGCGTTGGCGCGCTTGAGCTGTGCGTCGATCACCGGCTTGAACGACTCGTAGGGCACCGCCCCCGACACCCGCGCCCCGTTGATGAAGAAGTGCGGGGTGCCGTTGGCGCCGAGCTTTGCCGCCTGGGCCTGGTCGTCGCGGATCACCTGCGCGGTGTCCGGGGCGTTCACGTCGCGCTGGTACTGCTCCATGTCCAGGCCCAGTTCGCGGGCCATGGCGTCCACCTTGTCCTGCTTGAGCGCGTCCGGCTGGTGCGAGGCGCTGGCCTCGAACAGCTTGTCATGCATCTGCCAGAACTTGTCCTGCTTCTGCGCGGCGATGCTCGCCTTGGCCGCGTAGGGAGCGTCCGGGTGCATGGGCAGCGGGTTGTGCTTGAACACGAACCGGACCTCGGAGCCGTAGTTCTTCTCGATCTGGTGCAGCGTGTCGATCACCCGGCTGCAGAAGGGGCACTGGAAGTCCGACCACTCGACGATGGTCACCTTCGCATCGGGGCTGCCCTTCTGCGGGGCGTTGCCGAGCGCCACCTTGAAGATCTGGTCCGACCCGGGCGGCGGCGCGGCCGGAGCAGCCGGTGCGGCCGCCTGCGGCGCGTTGCGGATGGGCGTCCCCAGGCCGCTGCCCTTGGAGCCCATGTGCTGGCCGACGGCGAACCCCGCGACGGCTCCGACGCAGACGCCAATGAACACGTTCCAGTTGCTCTTCACGTGGAAGGTCCCCTTCGTTCGCTGCCCGACGGCAGGGTGCGAAACTATCATGTGAAACACCCGGCGGGCCGTGAAACTTCCTCTACGTCGCCCGCCTGAACACCGCCTGCGCGGCCCGCGCCAAGGCCCTCTGGACCAGCCGATCTGCGGCCTGGTTGTCGGTGCAGGTCGCGACCAGCCGGAGCAGGGTCCCCCGCTCGTCCACGCGCACATAGTACACCTCGGGCGGGCCAGCGGATCGGTCCAGGCCCTCGTACTCGTTGGCGACTTTCAGCAGTCCGGCGCGGACGTCTTCCGGCGACCCCTGCGGAGGCACCAGCACCTCCGCGCGCCCGACCCGCGTGACCCCGCCCATGGTGGCGTTCTTGATCACCTCGGAGGCCAGGATGTCGTTGGGGATGATCAGCCGCCGCCCGTCGCCCAGGCGCACCACCGTGTAGGTGAAGTAGATGTCCTCGACGACGCCCCGCTCGTTGCGGAACTCGATGTCGTCGCCGAGGCGGACGGGCTGCGTGACGGAGAGGCTCACGCCGGCGACGAAGTTCCCGAGCGTGCTGCGCGCCGCGAAGCCGACGATCAGTCCGGAGACTCCCGCCGAGGCGAGCAGCCCCGCCGACACCAGGCGCAGCTCGGGAAACTGCGAGATCCCGATGGCGATCGCGCCGATCCAGACGCCGGCGTCGAGCAGGCGCCGGGCGAGCGCGAGCTGCGTCATCGTCTCGGGGCCAAGCGTCCCGTGCTGCCGGTGGCGCTCGACGGTGCGCTTGAAGCCGACGTTGATGACGCGAGTGAGCACCCAGCCCGCCATCAGCAGGACCAGGAGCGTGACCAGGTGGCGCGGCTCGAGGTCCTGGGTGAAGGCTCTCCAGAGCGAGAGCTTCGGAGGAGCCGCCGGATCGAGGGAAGAGCTCACCGCGGCGGAAGGTTGATCCAGAGGACCGATCCGTCAACAGCGAATTTTGCCGCGCGTCCGCACCCCGTTACGATACTGCTCAAGGTGACCGACATCCCGCCCCGCCGCTTCCCGCAGCTTGCCTCGATCGCCGTGGTCACCGCCGCCGTGGCGTTCGCCTTCGCCGCGCACGCGCAGCACGAAATGCCCGGCCCCGGCGAGACCCCTCCCGCGCTCGAGCCCGACGACCTGAATGCCTCGGACATCGCCGAGGCGGTGGGCGAGGCGCAAGGCGAGCTCGACGCAGGGGTCGCCGCCGAGATCAGCCAGGTGCCGGCGGCGGCCACCAACGCGGTCGTGCAGCACGTCGATCACCCGCAGGGCCTCGCGCTCTGGAAGAAGGCGAAGCTCTCCGGCGACGCGTATTACGCGAGAACGCCGGAATTCAAACAGGTGCGACTGACCGTCGAACCCAAGCTGCAGGCCTCGATGGAGAAGCTGCTGCGGATGTACAAGCCGGTCGGCGCCGCGGTGGTCGCGCTCGAGCCGAAGACCGGGAAGGTCATCGCGCTGGCGGAGATCGGCGAGGGATCGGTGACCAAGCCGGCCTACCCGGCGGCGTCCGTCTTCAAGATCGTCACCGGGGCGGCGCTGCTCGAGAAGGGCATCAACCCCGATGACGAGACCTGCTACCACGGCGGCCTCCGCCGCCTGGTGGGCAAGCTCCTGGAGGACAAGCCGAACCTCGACCGCCGCTGCCTCTCTTTGAGCATGGCGATGGCCCGGAGCGCGAACGTGGTGTTCGCCAAGATGGCGGTCAAGCACCTCGATGCCGAGGAGCTGCGCAAGTCGGCGGAGCGCTTCCTCTTCAACCGCCCGATCTTCGATCAGCCGATGGAGCAGTCGCGGGCGGAGATCCCCGACGAAGGCCTGGACTTCGCCAAGAGCGCCGCGGGATTCGGCGACGTGAAGCTCTCTCCCATGCACGCGGCGCTCATCGCCGCATCGGTGGGGAACGGCGGCGTGGCCATGGAGCCGTCGCTGATCGACGCGGTGGACGGAGTGGCGGCGGACCCGACGGGCTCCATGCGCCTGCTCAACGCGGAGACCGCCGCGGCTCTCCGGGACATGATGAAGCTGACGGTCTCCCACGGCACGGCGACCACCGCCTTTCTCTACCGGCGCCGCATGGTCCTCGGCGACATCGAGGTGGCGGGCAAGACGGGCTCGATGAGCACGCACAAGGGCCCCTTCAAAGACTACTCCTGGTTCGTCGGCTTCGCTCCTGCCGACGACCCGAAGATCGCCGTCGCGGCAGTCGTGGTGAACGGCCTGAAGTGGCGGGTGCACGCCCCTTACATCGCGCGTGAGGCCCTCAAGGCGTACCTGGTGGGCGGTCCGCTCGGTGACCCGCCGGTCGCCCGCGTGAAGCACTACAAGAGGCGGAAGAAGCACGGCTGATGCACGAGGTGGTCCTCTACACGCGCGACGGATGCTCCCTGTGCCGCACCGCCAGGGAGGTCATCCTCGCGGTGCGGCGGGAGGTCGAGTTCGAATTCCGCGAGGTCGACATCGGCTGGTCGGGCGACCTGTACGAGGACTACAAGCACGACATCCCGGTGATCGACGTCGACGGGAGGCGCGCGTTCAAGTACCGGGTGGACCGCGCGGCGCTGAAGCAGAGGCTGCTCGAGGAGTCCGGGGCGCGGTGCAAGCGCTAGGCCGCTCGCCCGCCGCCGTCGGACAGGCCCCATTTTCAAATTTTGCAATCCTTATTGGCGACCTGTAGGTCTTGAGCCCACAGGGCAAGCCTGTGGATCGGTCCGTTTACATAAACTGTAGTAAGAATACGTATTTAACCGCGCCATGACGCGCTCGGTCGTGTAGCGTTGTCGACAGATTGTCCTCAGGCTCGCGTCCGGCTTTCGCTTGTTTCGTCAGAGAGCGGCGGGCTATAAGGCTCACACCCGGCGTTTTTGTCGAATTTTTGGAAAAGCCGGGCTAGGAGGCGCGGGTTGGCGATCAAAGTCGCACTGATGGGCCTTGGGGCCATCGGCCGCGGTATTGCCCGCTGCGCGCTGCAGAAGCCGGATCTGGAGATCGTGGCCGCCGTCGATCTCGATCCGACGCGGGTGGGACGAAAGCTGTCGGATGTGGTCGACGCCCCCTGCCCGGACGTGACCATCGGCTCGGACGCGGCCGCCGAGATGCGCAAGGCGCAGGGTGGGGTCCTTTTGCACGCCACGGGCAGCCGGCTCGACGGCGTCGAGGGCGAGCTGGCCCAGGCGCTCACCGCGGGGTTGTCGGTCGTCTCCACCTGCGAAGAGCTGTCCTATCCCTGGCTGCGGCACCCGGAGATCGCCGAGCGGCTCGACAAGCTGGCGCAGAAGCGCAAGCTCGCTCTCCTGGGTACCGGGGTGAACCCCGGGTTCGTGATGGACCGCCTGCCCGCTACCTTGGGCGGGGTGTGTGGCCGCGTAGAGCGTGTCCACGTCACCCGGGTGGTGGACTCGCGCACGCGCCGCAAGCAGCTCCAGACCAAGACCGGCGCCGGCCTCAACGAGGAGGAGTTCGACCGCGGCGTGGACGAGGGGACGCTCGGCCACGTCGGCCTGATGGAGTCCGCCGCGCTGGCAGCCCTGGGCGTGGGCCTGGAGGTGGACGAGGTCGACGAGTCGATCGACCCGGTCGAGGCCGACGAGGACATGATGGGCGACGGCTTCACGGTGCCCAAGGGCGGGATCGTCGGGATCCACCAGGTGGCGCGCGCCTTTTACGACGGCAAGGAGGTCGCCCTGCTGGCGCTCACCATCGCCCTCGGCGCTCCGCAGCCGCGCGACGAGATCGAGCTGATCGGCGACCCGGGCATCAAGGTCCTGATCCCGGGCGGGACGCCCGGAGACAAGGCCACGCTCTGGGCGGTGGTGCACGCCGCGCCGCTCGTCCAGGGCAGCGAGCCAGGCCTGATCAGCGTCCTCGACCTTCCGGCGGGCAGATAGGGAGAGACAACGTGGTGGATCGCAGCGCGACAGGACGGGAAGCGAAGCCCGCGGTGAACGAGGTGGAGAAGGGCGCCATCCGCCGCTTCGCCGAGGCGGTCGGCGAGACCAACCCCATCTACTTCGAGGAGGCGGCGGCGCGCGCGGCCGGCTACCGCAGCGTGGTGGCCCCGCCGACGTTCCCGACCTCGCTGCGCGCCGGGTCGGACCTTCGCGAAGGGCTGATGCTCGCGCCCGGAAAGCACCTGCTCCAGGCCGAGCAGAATTTCGAGTACGCCCGGCCCATCGTGGCGGGCGACCGGCTGACGATCCGCAGCCGGGTGGCGGGCATCGAGAGCCGCCCGACGCCCAGCGGGCCCACCGACGTCGTGATCATCGAGGACGAGGGCCGCGACGAGTCCGGCGAGCTGGTCTACCGCTCGCGCCAGCTGTGGGTGGTGCGGATGGCGCCCAAGCACGCCCCGGGAGACCTCCATGAGTAGCCGCAGCGCAGCCAAGAGGATCTCGCGCCCCGCGAGCAAGGCCGTGACGAAGTCACTGCCCAAGAAAGCGAAGGCGAAGTTGGCCAAGGTGACCAAGTTCCCGACCGCGAGCGTGAAGAAGACCCTGCCGGCCGCGAAGAAGTCGTCGCCTCCTCCTCCGGCGCGGCCCAGGTCGGAGCCGCCGCCTCCGCAGCGGGGGATGCCGGCGCTCACGCCAGCCAAGCAGGTCCAGGAGCCCAAGCAGAGCCTGGCGCGCAGCTTCTACTGGAGCGAGCTGCGGGTGGGAGACGATCTGCCGCCGCTCACCAAGCCCTCCATCGACCGGGTGCAGATCGTCCGCTACGCCTCCGCGTCGGGCGACTTCAACCGGCTGCACCTGGACGAGCCGTACGCCCACGCGGTCGGGTTCCCGGGCCTGTTCGCGCCGGGCATGCTGGCGATGGCCTTCGTCGGACAGCTCCTCTCCGCCTGGCTGCGCCGCGGGCACGTGCGCAAGCTGTCCGCGCGGTTCATCAAGATCGTCTGGCCGAACGATGAGCTCACCTGCCGCGGCCGGATCGCCGAGCTGCGCAGGGACGGCGCCTGCTACGCCGACGTCGAGCTCTGGGCGGAGAACCAGAAGGGAGAGCTGGTCCTGCGCGGCCAGGCCACCTGCGAGCTGTACGAGTCGCCCCAGAACGGCGGCGGCGACACGGGCGGCCTGCTCTTCGCGCTGCAGGGCACGGCGCCCACGCTGCCCGCGGTCCCCCCGCGCAAGGTTCCCTCCTCGCCGCCTCCGCCGTCCAAGCCGCCGAAGAAGAAGTGATCGAGCGCGCGAGCTGTGCCCTGGCGGCCGCGGCGCTCTGCGCGGCCGCGGGCTGCCAGCCCGCGAAGCGCGCTCCGCCGGCCGTGCCGGTTTCGCCGCCGCCGGTGGCCCCTCCGATGGTGCTCGCGCCCGATCCGGCCCGGATCGCGCAGGACAGCCTGGCGGCGGCGCGCGCGCGGCGCCTGCGGATCGCGCAGGAAGAACGGCTTCCCGACCCCGATACCGCCGCGATCGCGGCCGAGGCGCAGGCTTGCGCGGCGGACGCGCGGCGGTCATGGGCGGAGCAGTTCCCCGAGGCCGCCGCCCAGCGGGCGCGCGGACGCGTGGGGGCCGCGGGAGCGGAGGCGCTCTATCTCGAGGCGGTCTGCTCGGCCACCTCGGCGCGCATGCAAGGGTTCACGCCGCTGATCGATTACAAGGGCGAGCTGATCGCCGCGTTCCGGCGGGTCGCGGAGCTCACCCCGGACCTGGACGGCGCGGGCGCCGAACGCGAGCTCGGAGCTCTGCAGGCGGCGCTGCCCACGTACGCGGGAGGCGATCTGGAGGAGGCGCGCGAGCACCTGCTCGCGGCAGTCCGCCGGGCGCCGCAGGATCCGCGCAACCATCTGGTGCTGGCGCGCACCGTGGCGGTGAAGGCGCAGGATCGGGCGCTGTTCAAGGAGCATCTGGAGATTGCCCGCGCCTGCGGCGACGAGCAGGCGGCGCGGGATGCCGACGCGCTGCTGCAGCGCGAGGACGAGCTGTTCGGGCCGAGGGGCGAGGCGGCCCAGCCAATCCCGGGCGGCCCCCACCGCTGATTTTCTCATTCCGGCCGCCACGCGGCCCATGTGCCGGGCTGGCGCTGCAGGAGCTGGAAGAAGAAGTCGCCGGTCCATTGGCCGGCTTCGAGCCGGCCCGCGCAGGTCCCGGGCACCGAGCCCTGGTGACAGACCTCGTCGTCCGCCTGGCCCGAGATCGCCGCGCTCCCGCTGAAGTCGAGGGTGTCGGCCGTGATCGGCCAGGCCCGCCCCAGGGCTTGCACCGCCAGATCGGCCCAGGCGCGGACGCCGCGCCCGCAGAGCTCGTGCAGCGTGCCCGAGTCGAGGATGCCGTCGGTGGCGTCCTCCACGTCCCGCGCCATCCCCGCGCAGTCCACCATGCACGACCCGCCGCCCGGCGGGCAGAGGGCGGCCTCCTCGATGCAGCGGACCTCGCCGCCCGTGATCTGCGCGAGGATCTGGTCGAACAGGATCAGGATCACCTTGTCCATCTGGAGCGAGACCTGCCGCCGATCGACCTCCAACGCGTGGCGTTGGCCGGCGTTCACGACCCGGGCCGTGATCGGCGAGACCCGCACGCGGATCGAGGGCAGCAGCTCGCCCTTGCACTGCGCGGTCTCGTCGGAGCCGTCCGCGTCGGAGGTGACCACGTCGATGCGCGCGCACTCGGGAGGCTCGCCGGGGTCCCCCGAGATGTCTCCGTTGCACAGCGGCAGCCAGTAGAAGACCAGGCTGGTCCAGACCTCCTTTCCTTGCAGCCGCGTGGCGTCCCCGTTGCGGGTCAGCCGCATCCGGCCTTCGCTGCGCAGGTGCGAGAGCACGGTGAAGAGGTCGTCGGAGACGTGGATCAGCTGCTGCGTCCACTCCGGGAGGTACTGCTGCAAGAGCCGCGAGACGAAGGTGTTCAGGATGTCCTGCAGCCAGGATGGCAGGCCGGGGATGGTGAGCTTGCCGAGCAGGGTCTGGTCGATCAGGCGCACCGCCACGATGATCTCGCGCACGCCGGGCGGCACCGTCTCGCGCAGGTTGAAGTCGTGACGGGTGAGCCACAAACCGCTCAGATCGGGGACCACCTCGTCCGGGACGCAGGAGCCGGCGCCACAGATCTCGCCGGCCTCGCAATGCGTCCCGGCTCCACAACTCATCGCGCAGGCAGCCCGGCAGACCCGCGCGTCCTCGTCGCAGCACTGTCCGGCGGAACACGCGGGCGCCGCGGGATCGCAGGCCGAGCGCGGCGGCGGATCCGGATCGTCCGCACAGCCTGGCGGCGAGCCGGCGCAGACCTGGCCCGGCGGGCATTGCGCATTGGTGGCGCAGGCGCCGCCTCCCTGGACGGTGACGGTGAACGTCACCGGCGCCGGGGCACCCGCCGCGCGCACCACCACCTGCCACGGTCCTTCGGCCGCGTCGGAGGTGACGAGGAACGCGCGCGCCTCGCCTCCGGCTCCGGTCCGCACCGTGGCCACGCGCCCCGACGTGTTGCTCCACCGGGAGCCGGCAGCTTCCGGGAGGGCAAACGAGACCTCGTCTCCGGCGACGGGAACCAGCGTGTCGGCGTCCATCTCCCGCACGCGGAGCGCTACGCTCGAGAAGATGCCGGCCAGCGTGGACCCGCTGGCGCCGTCGGCGCTCGCGCGCGTGGCCGCGGTCGGCACGATCTGCAGCAGCCGACGCTCCGGAACCACGGAGATCTCGAACCGGGCCGGCGCGGCCGACAGCCCGGGCGCGCTGGCGATCAACCCGAGCGGGGACGAAGAGGGGCGCGGGCCCGCCGTTAGCCGGACCCGGGCGATGCCGTCCTCGTCGGTGATCACGTCGGCCGCGTCGATGCGCGTCCCTCCGCTGTCCGTCCCGGTCCCGAAGGAGAAGCGGACGCGTCCGTTTGCGACCGGACCGACCTCGTCCTGCGCGAGCAGGACGAGCAGGATGCGCTCCTCTCCGGGATGGAGCCGCACGTCGGCTCCGCCGACCAGCGCGAGCGTGTATGTATTTTTCCCTACGCCGTCCGGATCGGTTCCATCGCTCCCGCACGCGAGCGTCAACGCCACCAGCACCGCTGGAAAACTACCAGGACCCGCCACACGCCCCCCAATGCGGTTCAATCCATGCATGTTGATTGAAGGCCTTGGCCAAGGGCATCGGTCGGCTGGCGGTCCTTCGCGGCGGCTCCGCGGGATGGTACAGAGACAACATGTCCCTGCGTGCCCAGGCGCTGCAGGAGTTCGATCTCCCTGCGGCACCCCAGCGCATTGACGAGGTGCCCGCCCCGGGTCCCGAGATGGACGTGTTCCGCGCGACTGCGCCCGCGGGGACGTTCCTCCTTTGCTGCGGGTCCAACGCACTTTCGCTCGCGTTCGAGTCCACGCTCTTCGATCTGCTGGTCGAAGCGCGCTATCCGGCGCCGCGCCCGCGCCGCGCTCGCGGCGGCTCGTTCATCGCGCTCCTCGGCGAGAGACGGTCGGCCTGCGCGTGCTACCCCTGGCCGCCCGGCGAGGAGCTCTCCGCCGCAGTGGCCAGCGTCCCGCAGTTGATGGAGATCGGAAGGTTGCTCGCGCGCCTGCACCAGCTGGGCGAGACGCATCCCGCCTCGGTCGCGGATCCCTGCGACCCGAACGCCCTGCTTTCGCGCGCTCCCGAAGGCGAGGAGCGCGACGCGCTTTCGGCCATCGTTGGAGCGAGCATTCCGCGCCTGCCGAGCGGAGCGGTGCACGGAGGGATCACCCCCCGCTGCGCGCTCTTCATCGGGGATCGCTGCAGCGCGGTCCTGCCCTCGGGATGCGCGGGGAGCGTCGCGCTGGTCCTCGACCTTGCCGAGACGGCGCTGGGATGGATGGTGGGATCGCCGCGCCCCTCTGCGGCGCTGCGCGCGATCGCCTCGGGTTACCAGGCGCTGCGGAGGCTGTTTCCGGAGGAGAAGGAGGCGCTCTTCACGGCCCTCCGCTTCGCCGCGGCGCGGGACGGCGCGCGCCATCTCGCCACCCGGCGCGCGGGCGCGCTCGACGCCTTGCGCGCGGTCGACTCGATCGGCGCGGCGGAAGTGCGCGACGCCGCCGGATGAGGGAGAATCATCGTCTGGTCAGGGCATGAAAGAACGCCGTCCAGAGCGCCGCTTCGCGGCGGGTGAGCGCGGCCCGTTCCAGCGCGCGAAAGAGGCGTCGGCGGGCATTGGGCTTTCCCAGCGACCGCGCGGCCTCGCCGAGCGCCCGATCGGCCGCGGCCAGCGCGCCCGGGTCGGCTTCGCCGCGCGGGAGTGACTCCTTCCGGTCGCCGCTCGCCGACGCTGCCGTGCGCAGCTCGTGCGCGAAGATGGCCACCGCCTGGGCGAGGTTCCAACTCGGCTGCTCGGGCGCTGCGGGAATGGTCGAGAGCAGGTCGACCGCTTCCGCCTCCTCGGCAGTCATCCCGCTGCGCTCGTCTCCGAACACGATCGCGACTTCCCCGCCTGCCTCGATCAGCCGCTGCGCGGCCTCCCGGGGGTGGAGCAGGGGACGCTCGGCGCGGCGGCGCGCGGTGGTGCCCACCGAGAGCGCGCAGCCCTGCAGCGCCTCTCGCAGCGTGGCGCAGATCCGCGCCTGGTCGAGCAGCTCCTCCGCGTGCACCGCCGCGGTGCGCGCCGTCTCGAAGTCGCGGGTGCGTGGATCGACCAGCGCCCAGCTTCCGATGCCGCCGCAGCGCAGTGCGCGCGCCACCGCCCCCAGGTTCAGCGGGTTGCGCGGACGGCAGAGGACGAACCTTACAGACCGGAGGCGATCTTCCACTCGCCGTTGACCTGGACGAATTTCATGCGCGCGTCGTCGCTCTCGCTCTTCCACTTCTCGCCGTTGGGCGTGGCGACCGCGTAGCGGAGCACCTGGAAGTAGTCGATGCGGGCCTCGCCGCCCTTCACCTCCAGGTCCTTGATGGTCGCGTCCAGGCGGACCCCCGTCACCTTGGAGAGGTCCGTCTGCAGCTTGTCCTTCAGGTTGGCGTACTCGATCGGGGCCATTCCGCGGGCGGGATCGCCGGGGTCCGTGTATCCGGGAGCCGCCAGGGCGACGAGGCCCGCGCTGTCGCGGTTCTCCAAGGCCAGCTTGTAGCGGCCGAAGACGTCCAGGACGGCACGGGCCTGCGGGGTGTCCTGGATGTTGGTGCCCGGGATGGTCTTCGAGCCGAAACAGCCGGCCAGGGCAACCAGACAGGCGAGCAACGCTCTTCTCATATGGACAGGGGATTTAGGCATAAAATGCCGATCGGTGGTAGCGAGAACGCGATGGAGGGGTTCATCGATGTGGGGCCTGCGGATCTGATCGAAGGGGAGCTGCGCGGGCTGGAGGTCGGGGAGCGGCTGGTGCTGCTGGCGCGCCTCGGCGGCCGGATCACGGCGATGGACGATTCCTGCAATCATGCCGGGTGCCTGCTTTCCGGGGGCTGGTTGCACGGG
>DASQAS010000080.1:0-22876 GCA_035635635.1 Myxococcales bacterium
CCGACGATACGTTCGAGGAGGTCGTCGCCGCGCTGCTTTGTCGTGGCATCGACAGCCTTCAGCACGAACAACGCGTCCAGCACAGCCGCGCACTCCATCGCAGACCCGCGAGCGATGGCGTAGGTACGTGCGGCATCTGCCTGCCCGGTACGAGCATGGGGATTCATGTAGCAGCTGCATCTGACATGCCGAGCAGTCGTCCACGGCCACGTCGCCGTCGCCGTCGCCGTCCACGATCACGACAACGTAGGACGACAGCGTCAACGTCTGTCGCTTGACTGACTGACATTGGGGCTAGTCTAGAACGCCAGGACGGTGAACCCCGTCAGCGTCGCCGCGAAGGTGGTGTACCCGATGATCTGGTGCGCGAGCGCGAAGTCGCGCTGCGAGGAGGTCCCCTCCTTCGAGGCAGTGACCACGCCGAGCACGATCTGCGTCAGCATCCCGGCGGCCGCGACCGTCATCGCGACCTTGTGCACGGTGGCGGTGTCGAGGTGCGCCTGCTTCTCGATGGGGTTGGGCGCGAAGATCGCCAGCGCTGCGGTGCCGGCGAAGATGGCGGCGCTGCTCGCGGCCACCCAGCGGTGCCAGACGTGGTATTTCCCGGTGTCACCACCGCCGCCGTACTTGTCCGAGTAGTCGAGCTGGCCGAGCACGACCGTGGCCGCGAGGCTGCCCACCGTCAGGTACCCGCCGATCTGGTGATACGTCAGCATCGTTCGCCGCTTCGCGAGCTGTCGCTCCAGCTCGCGCTGGCGCGCCAGCGCGGCGGCGCTCAGCGGGGCTTCCTTCGGGAGCAGGTCGAAGTCGTCGCGCGGAGGTTTCGTCCGTTGCGCGATCAGGATCGGACGCTGCGGCCCCGCTTCGGTGGCCTCTTCCATCCCGGGCGCGAGGGATGCGGCGAGCAGGAGGACGAAGACCATCCTGCTCCTCGTACAACGGGCGCGGAGGGGGAGCACATTTTCGACCCGACGCAAGCCGGAATCATCGGGGACCTCGTTTCATCCTCTCGCTGCGTGTTCACGGGCGGCCGTCAGGTCTCGCCCACCCCGGAGAGCTCCCCGCCGATCTCGTCCAGGCGCGCCTGCAAGAGCTCGATGAGGGCGCGGACCCGCGCGGTGCGTTGCAGGTCCGCGTGTACGACCAGCCAGAGCTCGTCGAGCTCCGGCGGGGCTCCTTGAGGAACCCGTTCCAGGCTGCGATCCTCGCGCGCGAGCAGGCAGGGCAAGGGACCGATGCCGAGCCCCTGCCGCACCGCCTGCAGCAGCATCCGGGTGCTGTTGGTGCGAAGCACGACGCGCACGTCGCCCAGCGGCTCGCCTCCGAGTTGGCCACGCCGCCAGTAGCGGATGGCGGCGTCGTAGACGACGACGTCGTGACCCGAGAATCCGCTGCCGCGCTCGGGCTTGCCGTGCGCCGCCAGGTATTGCTTCGAGGCATAGGCCGCGAACGCCACCGTCCCCGCCCGGCGGGCCACGAGCTCTCCTCCTTCAGGCCGGACGAATCGCAGCGCCACGTCGGCTTCGCGCCGCGCCAGGTCGAACCGGCGGCTGCTCGTAGCGAGCTCCACCCGGATCTGCGGATGACGCTGGTGGAGGACCCGCACCGCCGGCACCACCACCGCGTCGCCCAGCATCTCGGTGGTGGCGATGCGGACCACGCCGGACGGCTTGCGGTCGGCGCCCAGCGCCCGCTGCTCGCCGCGGAGCACCGCCTGCTCCATCTCCGCGCCCGCGGCGCGCATGGCCTCGCCGGCCACGGTGAGGGCGAGGCCGTCCGGAGTCCGCGCGAACAGCTTCGCTCCCAGGTCGCGCTCCAGCGCCGACAGCCGCCGGCCGACGGTGGTGTTGTCGACGCCGAGCTTGCGCGCTGCGGAGGCCAGCGTGCCCGTGCGCGCCACTTCGAGGAAGAACCGCAGGTCGCTCCAGTCCGGCATCAGCTGCATTCTTGCACGAATGGAGCGCGAAATTGCAGGGCATCTGATCGAGGGAGCCGTGCATCCACGCACGAGGTCAGGAGGACGAGATGAGCATCGAACAAGCCTCGCCGCGCTGGACGTTGGTCGCAGCCGCCTTCGGCCTGGGAATGGCGCTGCTCGACGTGACTGCCGTGAACGTGGCGGTTCCCGCCATCCAGGCGGGATTGTCCACCGGCATGCGCGGGCTCTCCTGGGTGATCGACGGCTACACGCTCGCGTTCGCGAGCCTGCTGCTGCTCGCCGGCGGCCTCGGCGATCGGCTCGGCGCGCGGCGCATGTTCGTCGCGGGCCTCGCGGTCTTCACCATCGCCTCCGCTCTCTGCGGCGCCGCGCCGGGACTCGGGACGCTGGTGTTCGCGCGCATCCTGCAAGGCGTCGGCGCGGCGCTGTTCATGCCCTCGTCCCTGGCCATCCTACGCCAAGCCTATCCCGAGCCGGAGGATCGGGCGCGCGCCATCGGCATCTGGAGCGCCCTCACGGCGGTGGCGGCCGCGTCCGGGCCGGTCTTCGGCGGCCTGCTCGTCGCCGGATTCGGCTGGCGCAGCATCTTCCTGCTGAACGTTCCGCTCGGCATCGTCGCGGTGGCGATGACCTTCCGCTTCGTGCGGCCGTCTCCCCGCTCTCTGGGTGGTGGCCTGGATCTGTTGGCGCAGCTCACGGCGGCAGGCTCCTTGGCCCTCTTCACCTGGGCGCTGATCGAGAGGCCGGTCCGCGGCTGGGGATCGCCTGTGATCTCGCTGGCGATGGCAGTCGGGCTGGCGGGCCTCGGCGTCTTCGTCTGGCTCGAGCGGCGGAGCGCCGATCCCATCCTGCCGATGCGCCTCTTCGCGGACCGCACCTTCTCCTCGACCGTGTCCGCCGCGCTGCTTTACGCCGGGGCATTCTTCGGCAGCGTGCTGGTCGTGTCGCTCTACTTCCAGGACGTGCGCGGCGAGACGCCGGCGCGCGCCGGGTTGCGCATCGCTTGCGTCACGATCTCGTTCGGCTTCACCAGCCTGATCACCGGGCGCCTTGCAGGACGCTACGGCACGCGAGTCCCCATCCTCGCGGGACTGCTCGCGCTCGCCGCCAGCGCGTGGTGGGCAGCCCTGCTTCCTTCCGATGTGCAGTTCGTGCTGTTCGCGCCGGCGCTGGTGCTGATGGGCTTCGGCGCCGGCCTCGTCGCCCCCTCGATGAACGCGGCCATCCTCACCAGCGTCCCGCCGTCGCTGTCGGGCATCGGGGCCGGCGTGCTGAACGCCAGCCGGCAGGTCGGCACGGCGCTCGGTGTTGCCGTCTTCGCCTCTCTCTTCCATGGCGAGGCCAAGGCGGGCGCGCTCCACGTGGCGTTCTTCTGGGCGGGGGCGGTGTACCTGGTCGCGCTGGCCCTGGCCGCGCGTGCCGGCAAGCCAGCAACCGCGGTCGCGGCGGGCCCGGCCGCCGACATCGAGGCGGCAGGATGATTTCCTCCTCTGGCGACATCCACTGGTCCAGGAGGTCGACCTTGGCGATGACGGCCCTTGCAATCCCGCGGCGAAGGCTCGGTGCGGGCTACTGCGAGCGCGCCGCGCTCGCCGATGCGACGCGCGTCGTGCTGCGTCCGATCCGTCCGACGGATGCGCCGCTGCTGCAAGAGGGATTCCGGCGGCTCTCGGACCGCACGCGGTACCTGCGCTTCCACGGGCCGCGGGGCGACCTGAGCCCCGAGGAGCTGCGTTTCCTCACCGAGGTCGACGGCGAGAGGCACTTCGCGCTGGTGGCCGCCCTGGAGCAGTCGCAGCGCCTGGTGGGCGTCGGACGCTTCTGCCGGGGCACGGGCTTCGGGGACGCGGCGGAGCTCGCGCTGGTGGTCGGCGACGACTTCCAGGGCAAGGGCCTGGGCGAGCTTCTGCTCTCGAGGCTGCGGGAAGCCGCGCTGGAGCGCGACGTGACCCGCTTTACGGGGGCCGTGCTCTACGAGAACGGGGCGATGCGGGGCCTTCTGCGCAAGGTCGGGGGGCGCGTGGCGATTCCGTCCCGCGGCGTCTGCGACATCGAGCTCCGCTTGGCCTGAGCCTCGAGGCTGCCCGGGAGAGATCCTTCCGGCAGCTCCCGCGTTGCAGAGGGAACCCCTTGGAGGTTCCCATGCATCGCCTCATCCTCAGCACGACCCTCTGTGCTCTGCTCTCCACCCACGCTCCCGCTGCCGGTCCGCCAGCGGAGCCCGACGTGCGCCGCCCCCTGGACTGGCTGATCGCTGCCCAGAACGACGACGGAAGCTGGGGCGACGGCGTCAAGGATCCCCATCCCGACGTCGCCACTACCGCGCTCGCGGGGATTGCGCTGTTGCGGATGGGCCATAGCGGCTCGCGCGGCCAATACCAGGAGCACACGCGGCGCGCCGTCGCCTACGTCTCGGCGGCCGTGGAGCGCACGCCGCAGGACGAGATCGCCATCAATCCGCAAGGCACCCTCCCGCAGCGCAAGCTGGGCCGCAACATCGACACGTTCGTGGCAGCGCAATTCCTCGCCGAAGTGCTGCCCACGCTTCGTGGCCCGCTGCAGGCGCGGGCGGAGCGCGCCCTCGGGTCGGTGGTCAAGAGGATCGAGCACGCGCAGGCGAAGGACGGCAGCTACTCGCGCGACGGGTGGGCCCCGCTGCTCGCCTCGGCCTTCGCCAACAACGGGCTGTACGCGGCGCAGCGCGCGGGCGCCCGGGTGGACAAGGACGTGCTCGCGAAAGGCCAGGCTGGACTGGTGAACAAGTATGACGACAAGACGAAGAGCTTCGGCGTCGCCGATGCCGCCGGCGTGGAGCTCTATTCGGTGGCCGCGAGCGTGATGGCCGCGGCGCAGGTGGCGCAGGCGGACGCGGTTGCCAGCCCCGAAGTGAAGAAGCGCGCCGAGGAGGCGCGCAAGGCCGGCAATGTCCAGCTCTCCAACGAGCGGGTCCTGCGCGGCTTCGGCAGCTACGGAGGCGAGGAGCACGTCTCGTACATGCTGACGGCCGAGGCCAAGGCGGTGCTGGGTGGCGCCGAATGGGCCGAGTTCCACAAGAACATCCGCGCCCGGCTCGCCGCCATCCAGCGCGAGAACGGAACCTGGCGGGGAGACCACTGCATCACCAGCACGACCTTCTGCACGGCGGCTTCGCTGATCACGCTGGCGATCCAACCGCAGGCGGCCGGACAGCCCTCGTGATGAGCGAGCGGGGGTCCGCGGTGGCGTCCTTGCCTTCTCGCGCGGCGACAGGCTTGATCGCGCGCCATGGACGCGCTGCGGACCCCCGACGAGCGCTTCGCCGGCCTTCCGGGCTGGCCTTTCCCGCCGCGGTACGTCGAGGTGGACGGGCTGCGCATGCACTACGTCGAGGAGGGCAAGGGCCAGCCCGTGCTGCTCCTGCATGGCGAGCCCTCCTGGAGCTACCTGTACCGGAAGATGATTCCCGTGCTCGCCGGCGCCGGGTTGCGCGCGATCGCTCCGGACCTGGTGGGATTCGGGCGCAGCGACAAGCCGTCGCGCCGGTCCGATTATTCGTACCAGCGGCATCTCGACTGGATGCGCGGCCTTTTGCGGGCGCTCGATCTTCGCGACGCGATCCTCTTCTGCCAGGACTGGGGCGGCCTGATCGGATTGCGGCTGGTCGCCGAGGACGGCGATCGGTTCGCGCGCGTGGTCGCCGCCAATACGTTCCTCCCGACCGGAGACCAGCGCGTGCCGCTGGCCTTCCGCGTCTGGCGCGCTTTCTCGCAGCTCACGCCGGTCTTTCCTGCGGGACAGATCGTCCGGCTCGGCTGCGCCCAGCCGGTCGACCCGGCCGTGCGCCGCGCCTACGACGCGCCGTATCCCGAGGAGCGGTACAAGGCGGGGGCCCGGCAGTTTCCGCTGCTGGTCCCGACGCGGCCCGACGATCCGGCCAGCGGTCCGAACCGGGCGGCGTGGGAGAAGCTGAAACAGTGGCGCAAGCCGTTCCTCACGCTCTTCGGCGGGCGCGATCCGATCATGCGCGGTGCCGAGCGGCGGTTGCAGAAGCTGATCCCGGGCGCGCAGGGCCAGCCCCATGCGGTCCTGCCGGACGCGGGACACTTCCTGCAGGAGGATCGAGGGGAGGAGCTGGCGCGGCGGGTGGTGGAGTGGGTGAAGCCGTGAACCTCGACGTCACGGAGGAGGGATGCTCGCCTCGGTAGCTCGATGGAGGATCGCGATCTTCGCTGTCTCGCTGGCCGCGGCGGCCGCCGAGGATGAGCGGGGCGCGGCGACGGTGGTGGTGGAGCCGGGCCCGCGATATCACGCGAACTGGCTGTACCGGTTCGTCTTCGGAACCCATTGGCGCGAGGAATGGACCACTCCGGTGCGGGTTCCGGTGCTGGAGTTGCGCATCTTCGACGGCGGCGTGGCCCCGGTTCGACGCGGCGGCGGCCTGCAGACGATGAACCTGCGCCTGGAGTCGGCGGGCGGGCAGATCTATGCCTTTCGCTCGGTCGACAAGGACCCGACCCGCATCTTCGAGCCGGAGCTCCGGGAATCGGTGCTCGGCGACATCTACCAGGACATGACCAGCACCTCTCATCCGATGGCGCCGCTGGTGGTGCCGAGGCTGGTCGATGCCGCCGACGTCCCGCACACGACGCCGCAGCTCATGGTCATGGGAGACGATCCGGGATTGCGGCAGCAGTTCCCGGAGTTCGTCGGAATCCTCGGGATGCTCGAGCCGCGCATCGAGCGCGAGTATCCCGGAGCAACGAAGTACGCCGACACCCTCACGCTGATCGAGCGTCTGGAGCGGCGGACGGACGAGCGGGTGGACGCCGTCGAGTACTTGAGGGCGCGGCTCGTCGACCTGCTGGTGGGCGATTGGGATCGCCACATCGACCAGTGGCGTTGGATGCGCATGGAGGTGAACGGAAAGAAGGTGTGGCGGGCAGTCCCGCGAGATCGCGACCAGGCCTTCAGCCGATTCGACGGCATCGTCCCGTCGGTCGCGGAGTACTACGTGAAGCAGTTGGCCGGGTTCGATTCCGACTATCCCTCGATCGAGAAGCTGACCTTCTCGGGGCGGTTCACCGATCGCCGCTTCCTCCCGGTGCTCGACAAGAAGGGGTGGGACGCGGTGTCCGCCGACGTGGTGCCGCGCCTGACCGACCAGGCGATCTCGGAGGCGGTGCGCCAGTTGCCTCCCGAGATCTACGCGAAGTCAGGCGAGAGGCTCGAGCAAGCGCTCCGGGCGCGCAGGGATCGGCTCTCGCAGGCCTCCACCGACTTCTACCGGCTGCTCGCCGACAAGGTGGACATCTACGGAACGATCGGGGCCGATCGGGCCGTGATCCGGCGCGACGGGTCCACGGTCGAGGTGTCGCTCTTCGACGAGCGGAGCGGGTCCACGCCCTACTTCCACCGCGTGTTCAACTCCGACGAGACGTCCCAGATCCGGCTTTACCTTTTGGGCGGAGGCGATCGGGTCGAAGAGCAGGGCTCCGGAGATCCGATCGACGTACGGATCGTGCGCCAGTATCCCTATGCCGAGGCGCCGGTGACGGCCGAAAGGCCAGGGGCGGAGGCATCACAAGATTCGTCGGACAGCGCCGACGACCCCGAGACCGCAGCCCTGCGGAAGAGATATGAGCCCCTGCGCGATTGGGGATCAGACCTGCTCTTCTTTCCCCAGCTCTCGTACGATTCGACGCGCGGGCTCGTGTTCGGCGCTACGGCGCAATGGACGCAATGGGCCTTCCAGCGCGCCCCGTACAACCGGAAGATGCTTTTCGGGGCGGCTTTTTCCACGGGAACCACCCAACCTCGCCTGGAGATGAACCTTGACCAGGTCACCGGAACCCCGGTGCACGCCCTGCTTTACTTCTCTTATAGCGGCATGGATTTCGTGGACTATTACGGGGCCGGGAACGACACCGTCAAAGTTCCCAACGGCAACTACCGGACTCGGCAAAAGCAGCTCAACGTCCATCCGGCGCTGGAGATGCCCCTGGTTGGCCCGCTCTGGGGTCGCGCAGGGATCCTGCTCAAGCATGTTTCGTCCCTGCGGGGTGACCCGCTGACCCCCACCATCGTCTACGGGGCCGGACCGATGACGCTGATGAGCGGAGACCTGGGGTTTACCCTGGATGCCACCGGCGGCGCTCTCACGCGCCGGCGCGGGTTCAGGTTCGACGTCACCGGCCGCTATTCTCCGCCCTGGCTCGACAGCACCTCGGGCTTCGGCAAGTTCCGGGGGGAGGCGCTACTGCTCGCCGGGACCGACCTGTTGCCGCAAGTGCTCCTGAGCCTGCGGGTGGCCGGCGAGAAGAACTGGGGAAGGTATCCGTTCTTCGAGTCGGCGTTCATCGGCGGCGCCGCCACCCGCTCGCCGCTCGACCTGACCTACACCTCCATCGGCAACCTGCTGCGCGGATACGATCTGAACCGCTTCGCCGGGGATGCCTCGGTGGTGTCGAACAACGAGCTCCGGATCGCTCTCGGCAAGTACAGCGCGCTCCTGCCGCTGCGGTACGGCCTCCTCGGGCTCGCGGACGTCGGCCGGGTCTTCCTGGCCGGGGAGTCTTCGAAGTCCTGGCACCTGGGCGCCGGCGGGGGCCTCTGGCTCGCCATGTACGCCGCGGGCAGGGGCTTCGAGGTCGTCACGAGCTTCAGCCTGGCGGTGGTCAAGTCGGACGAGAGCACCGGGGTCTACTTCCTGGGCGGATTCGGACTTTGAGCGGACAGCGACCGGCTGTAGCCAAAGAGATCCTCCAGGCTCTGCGCAAT
Organism: Myxococcales bacterium; assembly: GCA_035635635.1. Classification (GTDB taxonomy): domain Bacteria; phylum Myxococcota; class Myxococcia; order Myxococcales; family 40CM-4-68-19; genus 40CM-4-68-19. The sequence goes on from DASQAS010000080.1 coordinate 8,696, forward strand.
CGGATAGGCCGGCTCGAAACCGAGCGCCCGGAGTTTCGACACGTCGGCCGCGTGACGCGTGACTCCGGGGCGGTAGCCGTTGTGCCCCGCTGGTTCGACAAGCGCGAGGTGCTGGAGATGATCGCGCGCAACGCGATCGTGGACGGCCTCTCGCTGACGCCGCTGCTCCTCGTCCTGCTCCGCGACGCGCTGTAGGCTACTGCGCGCTCTGCGCCTGACCCGGCGACGGAGCCACCTCCACTTCCATCCCCTCCACGAAGGCCGCGCTTCCGAGCTTCGCCACCCTCTCGTCGCCGTGCAGCCCGCTCGAGACGTCGATGGTCGCCCCCTTGTCGCGCTCGACCACCACCGTGACCAGGTGCAGCTTGTTCTGCGCGTCCACCACGGCGACGCGCTGGCCGCGCGAGTCGCTCATCAGCGCGGTCGCCGGCAGCTCGAAGACTTGGTGGGGCGAGGGCAGCGTCAGCGCCACTTCGGCATACATTCCCGAGAACAGCGCGCCATCGTGGTTCGGAACCCGGATCTCGGTGTTCATCGTGCGCGTCGCGGGATCGAGCTCGCCAGACGCGCGCGTGACCCTTCCGGAGAACTTGCGCCCAGGATATTCGCGCACGGTGACGGTGGCATCCACGTCCGCGCGGACCGCGGGAGCGACGTCCTGCGGGACCTGCACGAAGACGCGCGCCGGGTCGATCGCGGCGATCTTGAAGAGCGCCTGGTTGTTGCCCGCCATCACCAGCGCGCCGATCTCCACGCTTCGCTGGGTGATGGTTCCGGCAAAAGGCGCCGTAACCTTCGCGAAGTCCTTGAGCTGGTTGAGGCGGCGGATGTTGGCCTGCTGCGCGGCGACGTTGGCCTCGGCGACGCTCACGTTCGCGTCGCCGACCTGCGCCTGGGCCTGGCTCTGCTCCAGATCCGCCTTGGAGACGATCCCCGACGGCGCCAGCCTCCGCGCGCGGGCCAGGTTCGCGTTCGCCAGATCGCGGTTGGCCTTCGCCTGCGTCAGCGACGCCTTGGTCTGCAGCAATTGGGCCCGGCCCTGCGAGAGCTCCTGGTCGAGCTCCGGTGTCTCGATCTCCGCCAGGACCTGGCCCTTGTCCACCTTGTCGCCGATGTCGGCGCGCCAGGCGCGGACGTAACCGCTGGCGCGCGCGAACAGGAGGGTTTCTTGAAGGGGCTGCACCGTTGCGGGAAGCTGGAGCGCGCGATCGCTGGCGCCCGTCTTCGGCGCGACCACCTCGATGCGCGTGGCGCGCTGGGCATTTCCGGCGGACGCGACGAGCGCGGCGCGCTTGAAGCGGCGGGGCAGGTACCCGATCGCGAAGGCGAGGGCCAGCACGGCCAGCGCGATCAAGCCGGCGCGGACGAGCCTGCTCCTCGGGATCCGGCGGGCGGAGGGCAGGGTGAAGCCGAGGTTCGGCCCATGCTCCGGCAGGGGCGCGTCCACGGCGGGCTCCTCCCGGGAGGGGCTCATACCTCCTCCAGGGCGGGATCGACGGGCGTGGGCGGCTTGCGGCGCAACAGGCTGTACATCACCGGGACGAAGAACACGGTGGTCACGGTGGCGAGCAGGAGCCCTCCGATCACGGCGCGCCCGAGCGGCGCGTTCTGCTCGCCGCCTTCGCCGAGCCCGAGCGACATGGGGAGCATGCCCAGGATCATTGCCAGGGCCGTCATGATCACCGGCCTCAGGCGCGTCATCCCCGCTGCCAGCGCCGCCTTGGTGGCGTCGAGGCCCGCGGCGCGCATGTCGTTCGCGAAGGTCACCACCAGGATGCTGTTCGCGGTCGCCACGCCCACGCACATGATCGATCCCATCAGCGCCGGAACGCTCAGCGTCGTGTGGGCGAGGAAGAGGATCCACGAGATCCCGGCGATGGCGCCCGGCAGCGCCATCAGGATCACCAGCGGATCGAGCCAGGACTGGAAGTTGACCACCATCAATAGATACACGAGCAGGACGGCGAAGATCAGCCCGAAGGCCAGGCCCCGGAAGGAGGACTGCATGCTCTCGGCCTGTCCCTTGATGCGGACGGTGGTTCCGCGCGGGAACGAAGGCTTGAGCTCGTCGACGATCTTCTCCACCCGATCGGCCACCGACCCCAGGTCGGTGCCCTCGACGTTGGCCTGGACGTCGAACGTCCTGGCCACGTTGTAGTGCGTGATGTTCACCGGGCCCACCGTGCGCGAGATCGACGCCACGTTCGAGAGGAGCTGCGGCCGCTCGGTGCCGTTGGAGAGCGGCAGGGTCTTCATCGCGTCGATCGAGTCGATGGACGGCTGGGGGGTCTGGACCGCCACCAGGTACTGCACGCCGCGCTTGTCCAGCCAGTAGGTGGGCGCGACCACCGAGCTGGAGGCGAGCGCCACCAGGAGGTCGCTGGCGACCTCGCGCTCGGTCAGGCCGACCTGGCCCGCCATGGTGCGATCGACGTCGATGCGCAGGGCGGGCTGCTTCGGCACCTGGGCCAGGTGCACGTCGACCGCTCCCGGGATCTCGCTGATGCGCCGGCCGATCTGCTTCGCCACCTCGTAGGTCGCGTCCTCGTTGCCGATGGCCCCGACCACCTGCACGTCGATGGGCGCCGGCAGGCCGAAGTTGAGCACCTGCGTGGAGATGTCCGGCGCCAGGAAGAAGAAGGTCTGGTCCGGGAACTTCTCCGTGAGCGTCTCCCGGATCTTGCGCACGTACTCGTCGGTCGGGCGATGGCCTTCCTTGAGGGCGATGAAGATCTGCCCGTCGGCGGCGGAGATGAGCGCGCCCTCGCTCAGGGAGAGGTTGAGCCCGCTGTAGGGGATGCCGACGTTGTCGAGCAGGGTCTGGATCTCCTCCGGCGGGATCACCTGGCGGATCGCCTGCTCGATCTGCGCGAACCTCCGCTCGGTCTCCTCGATGCGGGTGCCTGGAACGCCGCGGACGTGCAGCTTGATCAGGCCGGCGTCCACGGTGGGGAAGAAGTCGCGGCCGATCAGCGGGAGCAGCGAGAGGGAAACCGCCACGAAGACGAGGAAGCCGATCACCACCGCCTTCCGGTGCTGGAGGGCGGACGCGAGCAGGCCGCCGTAGCTCGTGCGCATCCGCCTGAAGCCCCGCTCGAAGGCGGCGATGAAGCGCGCGCCGAACCAGGAGGGAGCGGGCGGGCTCTCGTGAGCGTGGCGCTCGGCCTCGCCGGCCATCAGGTACCGCATCATGGTCGGCACCAGCGTCCGCGAGAGGAAGTACGAGGTGAGCATCGCGAACACCACCGACATGGCCAGGGGGACGAACAGCGACTTGGCCGATCCGGTGATGAACACCACCGGCACGAAGACGATGCAGATGCAGAGCGTCGAGACGAGGGCGGGGGTGGCGATCTCCGAGGCGCCGTCCAGGATCGCCCGGATGATCGGTTTCTTCTGCGCGATGTTGCGGTGGACGTTCTCGATCTCCACGGTGGCGTCGTCCACCAGGATCCCCACCGCCAGCGCCATCCCGCCCAGGGTCATCACGTTCAGCGTCTCGCCCAGGAAAGCGAGGACGATGATCGACACCAGGATCGAGAGCGGGATGGAGACGATCACGATCAGGGTGCTGCGCCAGCTGCCGAGGAAGACCAGGAGCATCAGCGCGGTCAGCCCGGCCGCGATCAGCGCCTCCTTCACCACGCCCTCGATGGAGGCCCGCACGAACACCGACTGGTCGAAGAGCAGCGCGACCTTCAGCTCCTTGGGAAGCCGGGCCAGCGTGGTCGGAAGCGTCTCGCGCACGCGCCGGACCACGTCCAGCGTGCTGGCACTGCCCTGCTTGAGGATGCTCATCAGGACCGATCGCCGGCCCTCGACGTGCACGATGTTGGTCTGTGGCGAATACCCGTCGCGCACCTGCGCCACGTCCCGCACGTAGACGGTGGTCCCCTTCACCACCTTGACCGGGATGGTCTCGAGCTGCGCGAGTAGATCTGGGCTGGAGTTGAGCACGATCGGGTACTCGTTGACGCCGATCTTCGCCGTCCCGGTGGGCACGATCACGTTCTGCTGGACGATGGCGTTGTTCACGTCCCGCGGCGAGAGGCCCCAGGCGAAGAGGCGCTGGGGGTCGATGTCGATCATGATCAGGCGCTGCTTGCCGCCGTAAGGCCAGGGCATCTGCAGGCCCCGGATGGTGGCGAGGTCGGCGCGGATGAAGTTCGTCCCGTAGTCGAACAGCTGCTGCTCGCTGAGCTGGTCGCTCTCCAGCGCGACCTGGAGGATGGGGACGTTGGAGGCGCTGTAGCGGATGATGAAAGGCGGCGTGGTCCCCGGAGGCATCGAGCGGATCACGGCCTGCGAGATCGCCGTCACCTGCGCGGTGGCCGCCTCGATCTTCGCCCCCGGTTGGAAGAAGATCTTCACCACCGAGACTCCGGTCAGCGACTGGCTCTCGATGTGCTCGATGTCGTTCACGGTGGTGGTCAACGCGCGCTCGTAGTTGTTGACCATCCGCTTCTCCATCTCCTCGGGCGAGAGGCCCGAGTAGTTGAAGACGACGGAGATCACCGGGATGTCGATGTCCGGGAAGATGTCGGTGGCCATCCGGGAGATGGTCAGCACCCCCACGATGACGATCAGCATCGACATCACCACGAAGGTGTACGGGCGCTTGAGCGCCATGCGGACCAGCCACATCATCGGCGGCACCCGCTGGCAGGGACGGCGTTACGCATGCGACGTTCATCGACCGTCGGCGCCGCGAGCGCAAGCCCCTTCGTGTTTCGGGTTTCTTTCAGCTCACTAGCGGTTCGCGATCCTCGTCCGCAGTCGTGGCTCGAGCGCGTCCGCGATCCGGAGACTTCCTCGCGGTCCAGGGTGTCCGTCCGGAAGCAGCTCGTCCTCCGGGACTTCCACCACCACCGCGTCCAGCCCTTGCGCCTCGAAGATCTCGCGCAGCATCCACTGCGGCGTCCTGCCCGTCACCAGGAAGAGGCACGGCGTCCCCCGCGCCTTCGCGAGCGCGGCCGTCTCCCGCAGCGCCAGGGCCACCGCCCGGACGCCTTCCTCGACCGCGGCGTCCGACCAGTAGAGATGCTTCGACAGCGCGTACAGGGCGGAGAGGTGCAGGTAGCGCGGCGCTTCCGGGGGGAACAGCTCGCCGGCGAAATCCGGCGACGGGAGCGGCAGCGGGTGTCTCTGGCCGGCAAAGCTGCGTCCGATCAAGCCGGGCATGAAGACGTCCACGACGGCCACCGGATGCGCCAGGGCCGGCAGCGTGTCGCGCAGCCGCATCCACGACTGTTCCGCCGAATACGCCGGGCTGGCGAGGTTCACCGCCTGGAAGTGCAGGCGCGAGCCGAGGATCGCCGGGAACGTCTCCTCCCACTGGAGGCCGATTCCGACCACCGTCGATTCGCCGGCGAAGATCAACGAGGGCGCTGCCGGATCGATGGCCGCTCCGGAGATCCTCCGGCCTTCCGCGTCGGTGCGGAAGAGGACGCTCCGGCCGGACGAGCTCTCCAGGCGATCCACTCCGGGCGCCAGCGTGTACCCGTAGCGCCCGGTCCAGCGGGTCAGCCCTTCCAGCCCCATGGCGGCCTCGGGACGCGTCAGCCGCGGCAAGCGCCAGCGGAGCAGGATCTCCGAGGCGGGCAGGGTGAGGACCAGGGCCAGCAAGAGGCGCCATCCCGCGGTGCCGCGGGGAAGGCGCGGGACCAGGACCAGCAGCAGGACGCCCATGGCCGCGGCGCCCGCGCGGGCCGCGACGATGATCGCGCGGCTCGCCACGATGAAGAACTGCTGTGGCCAGAAGACGTGCCGATCGAACCAGGCTGCGTCGCAATGCCAGGCCAAGGCGAAGAGCGCCAGCGCGAACAGCGCGACGGCGGCCTGTGCGATCCTCCGGAGCATCGCCTCGAGTCCTAATGGACGCCGGCGCGGCCGACCACCACGAACAGGCCGCCTTCGTGCCCGAGCGTGCGTGCCCAGGAGAGCTGGGCGAGCACGTTCTCGAAGCCCCAATCGTCCTCGACCGCCTGGAACAGCCCGTCGTCGCTCAACGGCTCGCTGGCGAGCAGCGTGTCGGGATAGGCGCGCACGTACTCGACGCGGTTCTCCCGGAACCAGCCCTGCACCTCGCCCAGGGTATGGCGATGCTCCTCGACGTGGCGGTACTGGTCGCGCAGCCACGCCTCGCGCCGCGCCGGCTCCGCGCGCCGCTCGCGCAGCACGCGGTCGGGCGGAATCCAGCGGAAGCCGGTGAGCCGCGCGATACCGCGGCGCAGCCGATGCGGCAGCCGCGCGAACGCGTTGTAGAGGCCGACGACCAGCATGCCTCCCGGGCGGGCCAGCCGCGCGACGGAAGCGAAGGAGGCGCGCGGGTCGGGCGTGTGGTGCAAGACGCCGCTGGAGTACACGACGTCGAACGCGCCCGGCCGCAAGCCGGGAGAGCGCAGATCGGTCTCCACGAACAGGGTCCGGCCCACGCCGTACCGCCGCCGCGCCGCCTCGGCCAGCTCGAGCGAAGGCCGCGAGAGGTCCGCGCCGATCACCAGCCGGTCCGCGGTGGCGAGGAACAGGCTCATCTGTCCCGTGCCGCAGCCCACCTCGAGGATGCGCGCATCGCCGGGGATCGCCCGATCGAGCAGCCGCGCGAACTCGCTGCGCTCGGCGCGGGCGCGCAACCAGGGATAGGTGTCGCGCGGGGGATACGCGGGAAACGGCGCCCGCGCGTAGAAGTCGCGCACCGCCTCGGTGCGCGCATCAGCGTCGAGCCGGAGCGCGGGGATGCCGCCTTGCACCGCGTACTCGGCGCCGCAGCGGCTGCAAGAGAGGCCCGGCGTCCGCAGCGTCCCCGAGCAGCGGGGGCAGGCGAGCAGGTCGAGCGCCTCCAGCAGCTCAGAAGATGGCATAGATGAACGGCGCCAGCGCTTCCACTCCCGCGGCCAGCACCAGGATGAGCCCGGTCACGCAGAGGAACACCACCAGGGGCACCAGCCATTTCTTCCCGGCCTCGCTGCGCCAGAGCCCGCGCGCGCCGTCGAGGATGGAGGGGCCCGCGCTGCCCACCAGGATCAGCGCGTGCGAGAGGCGGGAATGACGCTTGATCAAGCGATCACCTCCCGGCGCGCCTGCGCCGCGCGGCCCTTCGCCACCACCAGGGGACCGCAGACGAGCAGATCGATCCCCGAGCGGCGGAAGGTGGAGTACGCCTCGGCGGCGGTGTTCACGATGGGCTCGCCGGCGAGGTTGAGGCTGGTGTTGAGCAGCACCGGCACGCCCGTGAGCCGGCCCATCTCCTGGAGCAGGGCGTGGAAGCGAGGGGCCATGGCGCGGTCCACGACCTGGACGCGCGCGGTGCCGTCGACGTGCGTGACCGCGGCCAGCCGCTGCTGCCACTCCCGGCGCACGGGAAAGACGCCCGACATGAACCGCGCCAGCCGCTCTCCGCCGGCCGGAAGGTCGAAGTAGCGCGAGGCAGCCTCCGCGGTCACGGCCGGCGCGAAGGGACGGAACTCTTCGCGGTACTTGATGCTGCGGTTGAGCTTGTCCCGCATGGCCGCGTCCTGCGGCGCGGCCAGGATGCTCCGGTGGCCCAGCGCGCGCGGCCCCAGCTCGCCGGAGCCCTCGGTCCAGGCGACGATGCGGCCCGCGCAGAGCGCTTCGGCGATCTCGCGGAACAGCGCGCCGTCCTCGTGGCGCTGGCTGGCGAAGCCGTCCTCCTCGGCGACCCGCGCCATCTCGGAGGGCTGCACCTCCGGTCCCCAGAACGGGTGATCGGGCATCTGCCGTGCGGGGTTCTTGAAGTGGACGCGATCCGCGTAGAGCGCCGCGCCGAGCGCGCAACCCGCGTCGCCGGGGGCGGGCGGAACGAACACGCGCTCGAAGCCGCTCTCGCGCAGGATGCGCGCGTTGGCGCGGCCATTCAGGGCCACGCCCCCGCCCAGACACAGGTCGGGAAGCTGCAATTCCTGCTGGAGCTTTCGGGCCAGGTCGACCAGCGTGTCCTCGAGCACCAGCTGGATCGAGGCCGCCACGTCCGCGTAGTGGCGGCCGCGATCGGTCTGCAGATCGATCGGGTCCCAGGGATCGCGGGAGGGACCGAAGGCGTCGAGGAACTTCGGGGAATACGAGCTGCGGGCGGAGAGGTGGTAGTCGAAGTAGGACAGATCCAGCGCGAATCCTCCGTCGGAGGTGCGCCGCAGCACCCTCCGCACGTCTTCCGCGAAGGTCGGCCGGCCGTAGGCGGCGAGCCCCATCACCTTGTACTCGCCCTCGTTGACCGGGAAGCCGAGCCAGGCCGTGAAGGTCGAGTAGAGCATCCCCAGCGAATGCGGGAAGCGGATCTCGCGCAGCATCTCGAGCTGGGTGCTCCCATCTTCGCGCACCTCGCCGCGGCCGAGGGAGAGCGTAGCCCATTCGCCCACGCCGTCGGCGGTGAGGATCGCCGCTGCGCGGGTCGGAGAGGTGAGGAAGGCGGTCGCCGCGTGGGAGTGGTGGTGCTCGGTGAAGAGGATCTTGCGGCCTCTGACGCCCAGCTGCGAGGTGATGATCCCCTTCACCCAGAGCTTCTCGCCCAGCGAGCTCTTCATTGCGCGGGGGAAGCTGCGCCAGGTGCGCGGAAAGCCGCGCAATGCCATGGTGAGGATGCGCTCGAACTTCAGCATCGGCTTCTCGTAGAAGACCACCGCGTCCAGGTCTTCCGGAGCGATGCCGCCGCGCTCCAGGCACCACTCGATCGACGCGACGGGAAACGCGGCGTCGTTCTTGCGCCGCGAGAGGCGCTCCTCCTGGACCGAGCAGACGGGGACCCCGTCGACGACCAGGGCGGCCGCCGAGTCGTGGTAGTGGGCGGAGATCCCCAGGATCCGCATTCAGTACTGGCTCCCGAGCGGTGTGGGGGATCGAGCCGGCACGAAGCCTTCGGGTTCCCGCTGCTGCGCCCTTCGCGCCAGAAGCGCGAAGGGAGGCAGGATCACGAAGTACTGCAACCTGAGCAGCAGCGTGCCCAGAACGGAAGCGAGCGCCGCGGCGGTCCTCAAGTAAGCCTTCCAGAGCCTTCCCAGCCGGGCCTGCCGGAGCCGCGCGTGGGATCGCTGCGCCGCGACACGGGCAAGCTGCATGCGCGTGTAGCTCATGTGGTAGACCTCGTCCTTCAGCACTTCGTCGAAGACCGCCTGCGTCTCGCGGTCGTACGCGAGCACCTGCCGGTACATGGCGAAGCGACGCGCCGCCGCCTTTTCCGAGAGATGCAGGAACGCCAGCAGGGAGCCGTCCTCGCCCCGGCCGACGCGCACGTCGTCCAGCCCCCGCTCGCCCGGAGCGAGCCAGTTCGCCTCGAACGATGCGTGCGCGCGCGGCAGCGAGAGCAGCAGCGTGCGCGCGCGGGTCCGGAAGAGGTCGGCATGGCGCAGCTCGTCATGGGCATGCCGCAGGTAGAGGCGACGCAACAGCGGATCCGGCGTGAGCTCGGCGGCGCGCGAGATGTCGCGGCCTCCGTCGGCCTCCGTATCGGCGAAGCGCAGGAGCTTGCGCGCGCACCGGTGCGGATCCCGCCACACCCAGTGGTGCAGCGGCCGCAGCGCGCGATCGAGGACGGAAGGGCGCACGACCATGGGGGTCGGACCGTAACACGCGGTCCGCTGCCGCGCCGCGCATAGACAAAGTTGGATACACTCCAGTCGTCCTTTCGAAAGGAGAGCCTTGATGCCTTCCCTGCGCCTTGCGATCCTCCCGGCCGTCCTCCTGGCCGCGTGCGCGAGCACGCCGCCTCCGGCCCAGCCAGCGCCCGCCCAGCAGGTCGCGCAGCCCGCTCCGCAGCCTCCGCCGCCTGCCCAACCTGCTCCCACCCCGCCGCCGGAACCCGCTCCGCTCTCGCCGGCGAGCATCTACTTCGAGTACGACAGCGCGGAGCTTTCGTCCGACGCGCGGTCCGCGCTGCAGGGCTTCTACGACGCGGTCAAGGATCGGCCCCTGGTCCTCGTCCGCGTGGAGGGCAACTGCGACGAGCGGGGAACCGCCGAGTACAACCTCGCGCTCGGGCAGCGCCGCGCCGACGCGGCAAAGAAGTATCTCGTCAACCTCGGCCTGATCGGCGCCCGCGTCAGCGCCGTGAGCAACGGAAAGGAGAAGCCGCGCGCGCACGGCAGCGACGAGGCCTCCTGGCAGCAGAACCGGCGCGACGACGTGACGCCGAGCCAGCGGTAGGCGCTGCCGCGCCGCAGGCGCGGCTCTGCGCCTGCGCTTTTTCTGCGGGCGGGACACGCTAGGGACGGAGCTGATGGCTCCGGACGACTTCGACTCCGGCTGAGCGCATCTCTTCGATGGCGCGCGCGACGTCGCCCGGCTGCAGCTCGACGCCGCGGGTGGCGTCCTCGATCAGGAAGGTCCGGAAGCCGAGGTGCCGTGAATCGAGCGCCGTGAACTTCGCGCAATAGTCGGTGGTCAGGCCGAGGATGTACACGGCGGTCGCGCCCCGGCCCTTCAGGTAGTCGCCCAGGCCGGTGGACTTGCGGTGGCCGTTGTCGAAGAACCCGCTGTAGCTGTCGATGCCTGGGTCGGTTCCTTTGCGGAAGATGGTCTCGACGCGGTTCATCTCCAGGCCGGGCGCGAAGGCGGCGCCCCTGGAGCCCTGCACGCAGTGGTCGGGCCAGAGGACTTGCGGGAGGCCGGCCAGCTCGGCGAGGTCGCCGGGCTTCCGGCCGGGGTGGGTGGAGGCGAAGCTGCCGTGGCCGGCGGGGTGCCAGTCCTGGGTGGCGACGACCAGATCGAACGCGGGTTGGAGGCGATTCGCGACAGCGATGACCTCGTCGCCGCGAGGGACGGCGAGGGCGCCACCCGGGAGGAAGTCGTTCTGGATGTCGACGAGGATCAGGGTGCGCATGATGCCGCCAGACCGCGGCGGCATTCTATGCTCGCCGGCCGTTCTCGGTCAGTCGTCGGCGCGGCGTTCCGCCACGCCGAGCAGCTTGAGGACGGAATCCAGGATCACCCGCGCGAGTGAACGTCCATTTGCGGAGTCAAGGGCTCCGGCGCAACTTCGACAGCAGTCTCGAACTCGGCCTGGCCGCCGGAGAAGCGGCCGAACAGATCGACGGCGGCGTCCGGGAGCACCGGTGCTCCCGACGTGAGCGTGTTCTGGCCCTGCCAGCCGTCGCGCATCCAGACCGTCCCGGGCGGCACCTTGTCGGTGACCGAGGCGCGCGCGAGCATCTCTCCCCGCTGGTTGAAGATCCGGATCCCGTCGCCGTCGCTCAGTCCGCGGGCTGAAGCATCCGCCGGCGAGATCCACAGGCGCGGCTCCGGGTCGGCTGCGGCCAGGGTGGGCAGGGCGCGGCCGTGATCGTAGAAGGCGTGGAACTGCGTGAGCGTGCGGCCGAAGCGAAACGCGAGTGGAAAGGAAGAAGGCGGCGCGGGCTCGAAGACGGGGAGCGCGGGGAGGCCGAACGACTTCGCTCGCTCGGAGAAAAACTCCACCTTGCCCGAAGGCGTGTCGAAGCGGAGATCGGGATAGGACACGTGGGAGATCTGCAGCGCGCGGATTCCACCCTCGGACGCGAGAGATGACGCGGTGGCGTGGCCGGTGGAGGGGTGATCGAGGAGGGCGTCCAGGGGGCCGGTCTCCTCGGTCCAGGGGAAGAAGTCGCGGACGTCCAGGCGGCGGGCGAGCTCGCGAAGAACCCAGCCGGGGGAGCGCGCCTCGCCCGCGGGTTCCAGCACCTTCGGCATCAGGTACAGGTGCGTGTTGGTGCTCTTGCAGCCGGTGTCCTCCAGCCAGGTGGTCGCCGGCAGGAAGAGATCGGCGTGGCGGCGGGCGGTGTCGTGCATGAAGAGGTCGTAGGTCGCGAGCAGGTCCAGCTTGCCCAGCGCCCGCTCGAGGCGGCCCGCGTCCGCGAAGGACGACACCATATCGGTCCCGAAGAGCAGCAGGACGCGGAGGCGGCTGGTCTCGAGCGCGTCGGTGATGCGCGACATCTGCTGCGGGACGTCGTCGCCGGGCGGCCGCCGGTCGTTGGCGGCGATGCTGGCAAGTGCCTGGCCGTGGGTGAGCCCGGCGTGTCGCGGTCCCATGCCGCCGCCGGGGATGCCGAGGTTGCCGGTGAGCGCGGGGAGGCAGGAGACGGCGCGGGATCCCTGCCAGCCCGCCCTGCCCTTGTACATGGAGCTGCCGCCCAGGAGGATCATCGCGGGGCGGGTGGTCGCGTAGCGGCGCGCGAGCGCGACGATGCGGTCCTGGGCGACGCCGGTGATCCCGGATGCCCAGGCAGCGTCGTGCTTTGTCAGGTGCGCCCGAAGCGCGTCGAAGCCCACGGTGTGGCGCGCGACGAACGCCGCGTCGTGCAGGCCCTCTTCGAGGACCACGTGCATCAGGCCGAGGGCGAGGGCGGCGTCGGTGCCGGGGCGGACCAACAGGGTTTCGTCGGACTGTGCCGAGGCTTCGGTCCGGCGGACGTCGATGGTGACGACGTGCGCGCCGCGCCGCTTCGCGGCGGCGAGGTGGCGGCCGGTGTTCGGCTGGCTGGCGAGGTTGGCACCCCAGAGGAGGATCAGGGCGGAGCTCTCGCCCATGTCCTCCTTCGTGTTCACCTCGAGGATGCCGGTGAGGCCCAGGCCGAAGGCGCCCAGGCCCCAGCAGATCATCGTGGGGGTCCACCACTGGCAGCCGTAGAGGTTGGCGAAGCGGCGGAGGAGCTCGGAGGAGAGGCGGGTGCCGTAGTTGTTGGCGAAGAAGCCGTGGCCGGACCAGGTGCCGACGGCGGCGGGGCCGGCGGCGCGGGCTTCCTCCGAGATGAGGTCGAGCGCGTCGGTCCAGGCGATCGGGCGCCAGGTGCCGCTCTTCTCGGCGCGGTGCAGCGGGGAGAGGACGCGTTGCGGGTTGCCGATGATCTCGCGGGCGGCGTGGCCGCGGATGCAGAGGAAGCCGCGGCTGTCCGGATTTTCGGGGTCGCCGCGGACGCGGAGGAGGCGGGAGGAGTCGTCCAGATCCACGAGCATGCCGCACAGGGTGGGGTGGCAGTTCATGGGGCACATCGTGCGGATGGTGCGCGGCATGTCTTGGGCAGGATAGTGCGGGGGGCGCAGCGGGGCGCGGCTTTTGTGGTGGCGCGTTGCGGCGGGGCGGCTGCTTTCCGTGGGTGGGGGTCGGGTGCGGCTTGGTGCAGATTCCGGCAGCCTCGAATGTCAGAGGGGGCTGGTAACAACGAGGGATGAGTGAAGCTCACCTCCTTGGAAATCCGCCCTCCCCTTCGCCACTTGACCAGCTGCTTGAAGCGCTTCGCTCGGCGGCTTTCCTCTTGGAATGGCCGCTGCCGCGCGAGCGCGACGAGGCGGCGTGCAACGAGCTCGCTCGGCTGATCGATGCGCTCTTCGTTTGCGTGGCGCGCGGTCGCGGCGCTCTGGAAGTGTCCATTGGAGAAGCGCTCGATGCGCTGTCGGTGGGGGATCGGGTGTTCCAGCTCGGGTACACGAACATCGGCGACTACGCCCGCGAACGGTTCGGGCTGGCGGCGAGCACGGCGATCAAGATGGCTCGCTTCGCGAAGGCGCTGCGGGATCGGCCTCGTCTGCACGAGGCGGTTCGGGCGGGTGAGGTGAGCACGCGCAAGGCGGAAGCGGTGATGCGCGTGGCGGTCGGGGACGTCGAGGACGTCTGGGTGGCGCGGGCGCGGGCGCCCGGCATCACGGTGCGCGAGTTGAAGGCGAGCGTCGAGGAAGAGCAGGAGCCCGAGCCGGAAGAGGAGAAGTGGAGGCGCATCGCGTTCAGCTATCCGCCCGACGCCCAGTCCGCGGTCGATGAAGCGATGGCGCTGGCGCGGAAGGCCGTGGGCGCGAACGCGCCGAAGTGGAAGCTCTTGGAGGCGATCGCTCAGGAATATCTCAGCGGGAGTCATTCAGCAGACGCATGTGACCACGAGGCGGCATTCTCTACTCCGGTCCAGCGCGTGGTCGAGCCGCTCAAGGAGTTGCTCCAGCACGAGCTCGAGCAGTGGGCGTCGTTGGCCCAGCTGCAACCGATCGCCGCTCCTGAGTCGAAGAAGAGCATCGACCCGCGATTTCTCGACTCTGAGCTCAGGCGCCTGATGGGCATGCGGAATGGCTGGGATGAAGTGTTCGGGCACCTCGCCCTGGTGTTCACGACGATGCACGGTGCCCGGCGGCTCGACTTCCGCTCCTTCGAGCAGTATTGCGAGGAGCGGCTCGGGATGGCTGAGCGGACCGTCGCGCAGCGCGCGG
>DASQAS010000081.1:0-33608 GCA_035635635.1 Myxococcales bacterium
CCAGCTCGGGCGGGCTGGCGGTGACCGTCACCGGGCCCGCCGCCGTCTGGTTCCCGGTGGGCTGGATGCTCAGCGTAGCGTTGTCTTGGGGCTGCTGGACGTCGGCACAGCCGGTGAGGATCAGAAACAACGCTCCCAACATCCGAGTGCGCATCGACGTTCTCCGCGGCTCTGAAGGGGTGACCAATTTCGTCGGGCACTTTCCTTTCCTTTGGAAGTCGCCCGCTGTCAACATCTGTACGACAATGATCCGATGGACGCCGCTCTCGCAGACTTGATCCGGCAGCTCGACCTCGAATCACTCGAAGTGAACCTCTTTCGCGGCCAATCCAGCGATCTCGGCGGCAAGAGCGTCTTCGGCGGCCAGGTGGTGGGTCAGGCGCTGGCCGCGGCGACGCGTACGGTGGAAGGGCGCGCCCCGCATTCCTTGCACGCGTATTTTTTGCTCCCGGGCGACATGGCCGCCCCGATCGTCTACGAGGTCGACCGGATCCGCGACGGCCGCAGCTTCACTGCCCGGAGCGTGCAGGCCATCCAGCACGGCCGGCCCATCCTCTCGATGATCGCCTCGTTCCAAGTGGACGAGCCGGGGATGGAGCACCAGGCGCCGATGCCGCAGGTGCCGGAGCCGGAGTCGCTTCCCTCCAGCGCCGAGCTGCGTGAGCGCTGGCTGGCGGAGGCCGGTGGCTCCGTTCCCGAGCGCGTGCGCGAGGGGCTGCTGCGGCCCTCGGCGATCGAGTTCCGTCCGGTTGCACCCTGGAACCCGCTGCGGCCCACAGTTGGCCCGCCGCGGCAGGACATCTGGTTCCGCGCAGTCGATCGGATGCCCGACGATCCGCTCTTGCACACCTGCATGCTGACCTACGCGTCCGACTACAATCTGATCCCCACCGCGCTGCGTCCGCATGCGACGAGCTGGCTCGGCGGCGAGACGATCCTGGCCAGCATCGATCACGCGATGTGGTTCCACCGCAAGGCCCGGGTCGACGAGTGGCTCCTCTACGCGATGGACAGCCCCTCGGCGCAGAACGCGCGCGGCTTGGCGCGCGGGCTCATCTTCGATCAGCGGGGCCGGCTGGTGGCCAGCGTGGCCCAGGAGGGCTTGATGAGGAAGGCGACGCGCAAGTAGGTTCCGCCGATGCTCGCGCTCCTCCTCGTCCTCGCGGCCGCCTCGCCGTTCCAGGAGTCCCTCGCGAAGATCGCCCGCGAGCGCGGCAAGGACGCGCAGCGGCTGCACCGCATCTTCGACCTGGCCTGGGAGCACGACAACGACGAGCGGCCCGAGGTGGCCACCCTGCGCGGCGTTCCCGGCCGCAACGCCCGCTGGACCGACCTCTCGCTGGAGGCGTTCGCGCGGCGCAAGCGGGAGACGATCTCGCTGGCCGAGGCGGTCCGAACCATCGACCGCAGCAAGCTGGGCGCGAAGGACCAGCTCGACCATGACGTCTTCCGCCGGATCGTCGAGGAGGACGTCCGCTCCGAGAAGTTCCCCCAGGAGCTGCTCCCGGTCACGCAGCTCGCCGGTCCCCAGTACCTGTCCAACGTCATCGACCTGATGCCCGCGCGCACGCTGCGTGACTACCAGGACATCCTCGCGCGGCTGGACGCGATCCCGCCGCGGCTGGCGCAGACGGAAGCGCTGCTCCGGCGCGGCATCGAAACCTCGGTCGTGGCCCCGCGGGTGATCCTCCGGGACGTTCCCGCCCAGCTCGCGGCGCAGGCGCCGGACGATCCGTTGCAAGCGCCGCTGCTCAAGGCGTTCGTCAAGCTGCCCGAGGGCGTCCCCGAGCAGACGCGGGAGCAGGCCGTCCGCACGTACCGGGAGAAGATCGCGCCCGCGCTCGCCAGGTTCCGGGAGTTCTTCGTCGGCGAGTACCTGCCCCGCGCCCGCGACACCGTCGCGCTCACCGCGCTTCCCGACGGCGCCGCCTGGTACGCGCAGCGCGTCCGCCGCGAGACCACCACGGACCTGACGCCGCAGCAGATCCACGAGCTGGGCCTCTCCGAGGTGAAGCGGATCCTGGGCGAGATGGAGAAGGCGAAGCAGCAGGCGGGCTTCACCGGCACGCTCGCGGAGCTCGCGGTCTTCCTCAGAAGCGATCCCCGCTTCTACTTCAAGGACGCCCGCGAGCTGGTGCGCGAGTACCGCGACATCGCCAAGCGCGTCGACCCGGAGCTCACCCGCCTGTTCGGCAAGCTGCCGCGCCTGCCGTACGGCGTGGTGGAGATCCCCGCCTTCTCGGCTCCGTCGCAGACCACGGCGTACTACCGGCCGGGGTCGCCGCAGGCCAACCGGCCGGGCAGCTACTACGTGAACACGTACAAGCTGGAGACCCGGCCGAAGTGGGAGATGGAGGCGCTCACGCTGCACGAGTCCGTGCCGGGACATCATCTCCAGATCGCGCTCGCGCAGGAGCTTCCCGGCGTTCCGGAGTTCCGGAAGTTCTTCAACTTCACTGCCTATGCCGAGGGCTGGGGCCTCTACGCGGAAAGCCTGGGCCCAGAGCTCGGCCTCTACCAGGACCCGTACTCGAAGCTCGGCCAGCTCAACTATGAGATGTGGCGGGCGATCCGCCTGGTGGTGGACACCGGGATGCACGCCCTGGGCTGGAGCCGGCAGCAGGCCATCGACTACTTCGTGCAGAACTCCGCGAAAACAGAGCACGATATCGTGGTGGAGATCGACCGGTACATCGCCATGCCCGGCCAGGCGCTGGCCTACAAGATCGGCGAGCTCAAGCTGAAGGAGATGCGAGCGCTAGCCTCGCGGGAGTTGGGGGAAAAATTCGACATCCGCGCCTTCCATGACATGGTGCTCGGCAACGGCGGCCTCCCTCTGGACCTCCTTGAGACGCAAGTCCGCGGCTTCATTGCGCAACGGCGGCGTTGAAAACGAGACTGGACGCGAGGAGGGGGATCTCCGCTATGCTGCTAGGACATGCGACTCCGCCTCACCGCCATCCTCATGCTGGCAGCCGCGGCCACCTCCGCCCAGGAGGGGGACACCACCAGCGAAGGAGATGCTCCCGAGGAGGCTGAATCGGCCATGGTCCAGCCCATCGGACCAGGCCTCCTCTACACGCGGGAAATCACCGACGCGGAGCTGGCCCAGAAAGTTCGCACGCAGCTGGAGTCGCTGGGCAGCATCTCCATCGGGTTCGCCGACCGCGGCCGCGTGCTCAACGCGGTGCAGATGCCCTCCGATCCGGCCTGGATCGTAGAACGTCCGTCCTACGCCTATGCGACGCGGGAAACGGTGGACGCGCTGGGTCTGACGTTCCGGGCCGTGCGCCGGCAGTTCCCCGACTCCGCCCCGGCCCGGCTCAGCCACATGGGCGCGAAGGAAGGCGGCTTTTTGCGGCCCCACCGCTCGCACCAGAGCGGGCGCGACGCGGACATCGGCTTCTTCTACAAGGGGGACCGGTTCCCCGCCCGGGGAGCGCCGCGCGAGAGGTTGATGGACCCGGCCCGAAACTGGGCCATGCTGCGGACGCTGATCACGGACACCGACGTCCAGCTCATCCTGGTGGACCGCGGCATCCAGCGGGTGCTGAAGAGCTACGCGCTCTCCATCGGAGAGAATCCGATCTGGCTGTCGCAGATCTTCGGCCGGCTCATCGTGCACGCGCGCAGCCACCGCGACCACTTCCACGCCCGCTTCTACTCTCCGCGCTCGCAGGAGCTGGGCCGCCGGATCCAGCCGCTCCTGGCGCTGCGTCCCGACCAGAACCGTACCGTGCACGTGGTCCAGGCCGGGAACACGCTGGGCCTGATCGCCGCCAGGTACAAGACCACCGTCGCAGCCGTGCGCAAGGCCAACCACATGAAGGCCAGGTCGCTGCTCCAGCTCGGCCAGAACCTCGTGATCCCGCTGCGCGGCGCCTGCACCAGTTGCCCGCTGCCGCCGCCCATGGCCGTCCCGCCGCGGCTGGTGCCGCCGGAGCCGCTGCCGAGCCCCGCGGAGTCGCGGGGCGGCATCAATCCCGAGATGGCCACCGCAGAGTAGAATCGCGACGCGCCGCGGAGCATCTGCGGAAGCATGGAAGAGCTGGAAATCCGCCGCAACGACGGCGCCTTCTACGTCGAGCAGGACGGCAAGCGCGTGGCGGAGATGACGTACTCGCGAAACCGCGAGGCCGGCATCGTGATCATCGATCACACCCAGGCGGACGTCTCGCTCCGCGGCAAGGGAGTTCCCAAGAAGATGGTGGCCGCGGCCGTAGCGTGGGCGCGGGCGGAGAAGATCAAGCTGATGCCGCTCTGCCCATACGCGAGGCACGTGTTCGATACGACCCCCGAGTTCGAGGACGTGCGGCTGCGCTGACGGCGCACCCGCGGGGAGACCCTCAAGGGGGAGTGAAGTGGGTCTCATTTTCGGACAGGGAGTCCCATTCCGCGCTCGCCCGGTCTCAAACTGCGCTCGCCCCGGGGCGAGTCGTCTGAGTCAGCGCCGGACTGCCAAGACGACGGGCTTCCCGGGGGACCTGATCATCTCGGTGACCGAGATGAGAGCGTGGTTCAACCGGTTGAACCAGGAGGTCTCGTTTTCGGAGCCCCGGTATCATTCTGCGCTCGCCCCAGTCTCAATCTGAACTCGCCCCGGGGCGAGTCGCGGGGCGAGCGGGGGCGAGCGGCGCTAGAGTGCCCAACCCGCCCCGACCGTCCAGGCGAACATCGTCACGCTGTCGCTCAGGATGTCGAACGAGATCTGCGTCTGCGCCGAGAGGTTCCGGTTCACTTGCGGGAGCGGATACAGGACCGTGGCCATCAGGCGCACGCCTGCGGCGTTTGGGCCCAGGCCCGAGTGCGGCAGCCAGGCGAATCCGACGCCGACCAGAAGTTGCACCGGACCTGCCTTGTCGTAGCGCACGCCCGCTCCGAAGGAGAACGGGTCGCCGCCACCCATAGAGCAGCTCCACGCAGTCTTCACATTTTCTCCCTGAAATTTGCCCGGAGGGCCGCCGTAGCCCCTGCATGCTCCAGCTCCCGCTGCTGCTCGCGCTGCTGCTCGCCCAGGCAACTCCAGAGGCGCCGCAGGCCGCCGCGCCACAAGGGCTGGACGCCCGGCGCAAGCAGCTCGCCGACCTGATCGACGAGCACTGGGAATACACGATGCGGACCAATCCCGAGTACGCATCGGTCCTGGGCGACAAGCGCTACAACGACAAGCTCTCCGACTTCTCCCAGAAGGCGGTGCTCGAGGACCTCGAGGCGCAGCGTGGGTTCCTCGCGCGCTTCAAGGCCGTGGACATCTCGGGCTTCCCCGAGCAGGAGGCGCTGAACCAGGCCCTGATGGTGCGGCAGATCGACATGACGCTCTCGGGCGCCCGGTTCAAGGACTGGGAGATGCCGGTCTCGCAGTCCGGCGGCATCCACATCCAGGCTCCCCAGCTCGTCTCACTGCTCTCGTTCGAGACGGTGAAGGACTACGACGACTACATCGCCCGGCTGCGGCAGCTCCCCACCGCCTTCGAGCAGACCACCGACATGATGAAGAAGGGGATGGCGGACGGTCTGACGCCGCCGAAGATCCTCCTCACCAAGGTGGCGCGCCAGTCGGGCCAGATCGCCGGCGCCGAGCCCGAACAGAACCCGTTCTTCGAGCCGGCGAAGAAGATCCCGGCCTCCTTTTCCGACGCGGACAAGGCCCGGATCCGCGAGGAAATGCTGGCGGCGATCCGCGAAGGAGTCCGGCCCGCGTACCAGAAGTTCACGAAGTTCGTGGAGGAAGAATACGCGCCCAAAGGCCGGGCCGAGCCTGGCGTCTGGGCGTTGCCAGACGGCGAGGCGCGATACGCCCACGCGGTCGAGGAGCTCACCACCACCCGGATGTCCCCCGAGGAGATCCACCAGCTCGGGCTGCGGGAGGTGGCCCGCGACCGCGCGCTGATGCTGAAGATCGCGCGCAAGCTCGGCTACAAGGACCTCGAGTCGTTCGAGGCGGCGATTGCGAAGAACCCGAAGCTGCACCCGAAATCGCGCGAGCAGATGCTCGAGCTCTACCGCAAGTACATCGATCGGATGTGGGCGAAGCTGCCGCAGTACTTCGGCCGCCTGCCCAAGGCGAACGTCGAGGTGCTGCCGGTCGAGTCGTACCGCGAGAAGGAAGCCTCAGGCGCCCAGTACACGCCGGGCACGCCCGACGGGAAGCGTCCCGGCCACGTGAGGGTGAACACCGGGGACTTCCAGAAGCGGCTCACCCTCGACATCGAGACCACCGCCTATCACGAGGGAGTCCCGGGCCATCACCTGCAGCTCACGGTGGCGCAGGAGCTTCCGGCGCTGCCGAAGTTCCGGCAGCATGCGTTCTACGTCGCGTTCATCGAGGGATGGGCGCTGTACTCGGAGCGGCTGGGCGAGGACGCGGGCTTCTTCCAGGATCCGTACAGCATGTACGGCCACCTCCAGGACGACTTGCTGCGGGCCATCCGGCTGGTGGTGGACACCGGGTTCCACTCCAAGCGGTGGACCCGACAGCAGGTCGTCGACTACTTCCACGCCAGCTCGGGCATCGACGAGCCGACGGTGCAGAGCGAGACCGATCGGTACATGGCCTGGCCCGCGCAGGCGCTCGGCTACAAGATCGGCCAGCTCAAGATCCTCGAGCTGCGCGATCGGGCAATCAAAGAGCTGGGGCCGCGGTTCGACATGCGCGGCTTCCATGACGAGGTGCTGGGAGGAGGCGCCCTGCCCCTCGACGTGCTGGAGAGCAGGGTGACGGCTTGGGCGCATGAGCGCCGCGGTTCGGCGGCGTCCGGGGCTCCCCTGCCCTGAAATTCTTACGGAACTTCAACCCCTTTCCGGGGAGGCGGTTCCGGCGGTGGCGGATGCGGGATCCGCCGCTGCTGGAGCC
The DNA here is from genome assembly GCA_035635635.1 of Myxococcales bacterium. Taxonomy (GTDB): domain Bacteria; phylum Myxococcota; class Myxococcia; order Myxococcales; family 40CM-4-68-19; genus 40CM-4-68-19. Next base: position 6,854 of record DASQAS010000081.1, read on the forward strand.
GCCGCTTTTTTTTTGGAACATAAGACGGTATCAGGAAGTCCAATCGTCCAGGTAGTTTGCACCCTCAGAAGGGGATCCCCCATGATCAGGCACGGAATCGTCGCTGCAGTGCTCGCACTTGTGGCTTGCGGAGGCAGCTCTACCCCGTCGAGCACCAATTTCTCATCGGTGTCGATGACGGCCGGCAACGAAATTCAAAATCCGGCGGTAGTCTCGAACGCGACCGGAACCGCGACGTACGTGGTGAACGGCGCCACCGTGAACTACACGATCAGCTACACCAACCTGTCCGGGTCGCCGACGATGGGGCACATCCATGTCGGGACCCCGGCTGTGAGCGGCGGCGTGGTCGTGCCCTTCACCGGGCTGCCTAGCGGTGTCACCAACAACTTCAGCGGGTCGTTCACCGCCGCGGACGTGAAGGCGGGTTCGGCGGGCGGCGTCACCGTCACGGCGGGCAGCTTGGACTCGCTGCTGGCGGCGTTCAAGGCCGGGAACGCCTATACGAACATCCACACCACCAAATACGGCAGCGGCGAGATCCGGGGACAAATCCTCCCGAACGCGCAGTAGCTCAGGGGCGCAGGGTCGTCGAGACCGTCACCGTGGTGCCGTCGAAGTCGGCGGCATAGCGGAGGAGATTCCCGTTCGCGGGACCCTGCAGGAACTTGCCGGTCGGGTCGAACGTCGACCCGTGGCATGGGCATTCCAGGTTGGGCGTCGCCGGCAGCACCGTGCATCCGAGGTGGCTGCAGACCGCCGAGATCGCGCCGACCGCGTCGGGGCCCGTGCCGGCGGTGAGCCGCGTCACGAGCAGCGGGCTGGGGAAACCGTCAGGCCGGCCCAGCACGATCCCGTCTTTGTTCGCGAGCACCGGGAAATCTGCGATCAGGAACGTGAACTTGCCGTCCTGGACCTTGTTCTTGAACGTGCCGTCCCCCGCGAAGAGGTGGACGACTACGTTCCCTTGAGCGTCGGCCTCGGCGGGATACGCGGTCAGATTGGTGATCGCCGGAGGATGCAGCACGGTGCCGTCGCCCGCGAACCGCGAGCCATGGCAGGGACATTCCGCTTGCTTGTCCTCGGGGACCCAGGCGACCGGGCAGCCCTCGTGCGGGCACTGGGCGCGCAGGGCCAGATATCCGGTCCCGGAGTTCGCAACGAGGTAGCCCACGTCGCCGGGCGGAACCGCGATCACGGCGCCTCCCGACTGCGACAGCTCGGGAGCCTGCGAGAGCGCGATCGTCACGTCGCCGTCCACCGGCGCCGCCACGAACACCTCCCGGTTGGTGTCGATCCGCCGGGCGCAACCCAGCTTCGCCGCGAGCGGGACCAGGGCCGCGGTCCGGATCATCGATCTGCGCGAGAAGTCGGCCATCTCAGTTGTCCTGGGCTCCGTTCTGGATCCACTGCTGGATGACGGAAAGCGACTCGGCGCAGGTCGAGCCCGGCGCGGAAGCGGGCTGACCGGGGCCGTTGAGGGGATCGGCGGGGGCCGTCAGCCGCAGCTTGGTGAGCAGGAAGGAGTTGGCCGGATCTCCGGGTTTGACCAGGATGAGACCCGGCGCAGAGCCTCTGCGGTTGGCCGCGGGCGCGTTGACCAGCGTCGTGTACGGATGACCGGCGAAGCTCGGCCCGCTCTCGACCGCGTCCGAGCCTGGGGCGTGGCAGTTGATCTGCGTCGAGCCGCAGCTTACTTGTAGAAGCCGGGAATTGATGCTCGAGAAGCTGGGCTGCAGCTTGGGACAGGACCGTGTCCCGTCGAAGCACGCGCCCTGGAAGCAGAAGGCGCTGCCGCCGCAGTCCGAATCGATGGCGCACTGCAAGGGCGTGACGCCGCCCACGCAGCCGAGCAGCGCCAGTACGAAGATGAGCGCGCGCAGCGGCACCGCCGCGATACTAATCGGGTCGCGCGCTACTTCGCCAGCCGGTAGAGGTCGCCGTCCTTCAGATAGTAGACGGCGGTGTCGTCGACGCGGACGGCGTTGAAGCTGCTCTGTCCTTCGTCGAGACAGCGCCCGTCCGTGCCGTCCGCGTTTGCGCGGCCCAGGCAGCCGGGGTGCGGGGAGGACGGGTTCTGCGTTGGAGCAGACGGCGGCACGGCGCCGCCCTTCGAGCGGTCAGGCGCGAAGAGAGGTCACCAGACCTTGCACATCTTCTCCCGCACCATCGGCTGGCCCGTCTTGCAGGAGAAGGCCTGCTGGAACTCGGGGAGGTTGGAGACGATCCCGTTGATCCGGTAGCGGCCGGGAGAGTGCGGGTTCGTGATCGCGCTCACGCGCAGGTTCTCCGGGCGGTCGTTCTCGCACGCCCACTGCGCGAAGCCGATGAAGAAACGCTGATCGGGCGTGAACCCGTCTACCGGCCGCAGCCGTTCGGTCTCCGTCTCCTTCCGCCAGGCCAGGTACGCGAGCAGGGTTCCGCCCAGGTCGGCCACGTCCTCTCCGCTGGTCAGCTTGCTGTTGATCTTGATGTCGTCCACCACCGTGTACTGGGCGTACTGATCGCGCACGCACTGGACCCGCTGCTCGAACTTCTTCGCGTCGGTCCTGGTCCACCAGTCCTTGAGATTGCCCTCGGCGTCGAACTGCCGGCCCTCGTCGTCGAAGCCGTGCGTCAGCTCGTGGCCGATGGTCGACCCCGTGTTGCCGTAGTTGGGGGCATCGTCCAGCTTCGGATCGTAGAGGGGCGGCTGCAGCACGCCCGCGGGGAAGTTCACGTCGTTCATCTGCGGGTTGTAGTAGGCGTTCACGGTGGGCGGCGTCATTCCCCACTCGGTCCGGTCCACCGGCTTTCCGATCTTCGCGAGCTGGCGGCGGGACTCGAAGACGGTGGCGCGGTCCACATTTCCAGCGAGGTCGCCCGGCCGGACCTCGACTGACGAGTAGTCCCGGAACTTGTCCGGGTACCCGACCTTGTTGCGGATGGCCTTCAGCTTCTGCAGCGCCCGCTGCTTCGTCTTCGGGCCCATCCAGTCCAGCCGCTCGATCTCCTCGGCCATCGCCTCCTCGATCAGCCAGGTCATCCGGACCGTGTCCTCCTTGGTTTTCGGAGAGAAGGTGCGCCGGACGAACTCCTCGCCCAGCGCTTCGCCCAGGTTGTCGTCCACGGCCTGCACGCAGCGCTTCCAGCGCGGCGGCATCTCCGCCACGCCGCGCAGCGTCTTCGCGTAGAAATCGAAGCTCGCCTGCACGAAGGGGCTGGAGAGCCAGCGCGCCTTGGCGCTGGCCAGGTGCCACTTGAGGTACGTCTTCCAGGCACCCAGGTCCTCCGAGCGGATCTGCGCGTCCAGGGCCTTCATGAACGCCGGCTCGGTCACGTTGAAGAGGTCGAGCCCTTTGAGGCCCACGCCGTCCAGGTACCGGTCCCAGCGCAACGACGGCGTCAGCGCCTGCAGCTTCGCCTTGGACATGCGGTGGTAGAGCTTGTAGGGATCGCGCCGCTCCACCCGCGTGAGCGAAGCCTTGGCCAGCGCGGTCTCGATCCGCATCACCGCCTGCGCGCCGGCGGGCGGATCGGGCTCGTGGATCAGGACGAGCATCGCGGCCACGTGGTCCAGGTAGCGGTCGCGGATCTCCTTCGATTTCGCGTCGTCCTTGAAGTAGTAGTCCCGGTCGGGCAGGCCGAGGCCGCCGGCGTCGATGAAGGCGATCACGCGAGTGGCATCCCCGAAGTCCTGCGCGCTCCCGAATCCCAGCATCAGGCCGGTGCCGGAGTTCGCCAGGTGCAGCGCGGGCAGCAGGCTGGAGAGCTCTCCGGTGTCGCGGAGCGCATCCACCTTCGCCAGATCGGCCTGCAGCGGGGACGCGCCCAGCTTTTCCACGGCGGGCTCGTCCATGCAGGCCGCGAAGAAATCCCCGATCTTCTGCTGCACCGGCGTGCGCTCCGCCCCGCCCTTCGCCAGCTCCTCCAGGATTCCCCAGAGGAACTGCTGGTTCTCGTCGGAGAGCTTGCCGTAGACGCTCCAGCGCGCCTGGTCGGGCGGGATCGGATTGGCCGTCAGCCAGCCGCCGCACGTGTACTGGTAGAAGTCCACGCAGGGATCCGCGGACCGATCCATCGCGGCCGGATCGAGGCTCGGCGCGTAGGGCAGCTCGTGCAGCGGCTGCTTGCCGGGCGGCGCCTGCGGGGTCTTCGGCTTCTCCTCCGGTTTGGGCAACGCCGCCGGCTGCTCCGCCTTCGGCGCCACGGCCGGCGGCGGCTGCGACACCGAGGAGCAGCCGCAGAGCAGCGCGGCCGCCAGCGCCCGACGGAGATTCATCCCGTTACTGGGCAGGGGCGGCCTGGAGCGTGCCGCAGGCGATGCGGGCGCCGGAGTTGCCGGCCGGATCGCTCTGCAGATCGTCCTTCCCGGCGTGGACGAGGACCGAGTGCCCCGCCACCTGGTCCATGGTGAGGTCGGGGACCGCCACCACCAGAAGGCCCTTGCCGTTCGAGTCCACCTGCATGTTGCCCAGGTCGCCGGTGTGGCGCACCGGCGTGCTCAGGCCGCCGTGGTGCGAGGCTTTCGGGTTGTAGTGCGGGCCCGCGCTGGTCGCGTCCGGCGCGCTGCAGTCGCCCTTGTCGTGGATGTGCACGCCGTGCTCGCCGGGGGTCGCGCCGGACACGTCCACCATCACGATCACCCCGGAGCCGCCGGGGGTGACGCGCGCGGTTCCGGTGACGCTGCTGTTGCTGCGCGACTCGAGCGTCGCCGTCACGGCCGTGGGCGTGACCGGTTCCGGCGCAGCCGCCGCGGGGGTCGGCGCCGCGGCCGGGGTGGACGACGCGGGAGGAGACGATGCAGTGGCGCAGGCGCACGCCAGGATCACGAGCAACGACGAGAGGCGCATCGGAACGACCTCCGGATTTGGGGCCGCGAACCCTAGCGAGGTTCGCGGCGGTTGTCGACGGGCGTCAGCCGACGGACGTCAGCCAGTCCTTCGAGCGGGCGTGCTCACCCCGGACCACCGCGTAATAGGCGCGCTGCAGCGCCCGTGTCACGGGCGTCCCCCCCGCCGACCCGATGGTGCGGAAGTCGATCTCGCGCAGGCCGATCACCTCCGCCGCCGTGCCGGTGACGAACACCTCGTCCGCGATGTACAGCTGATCGCGGGAGATGGACTGCTCGATCACTTCGTAGCCGAAATCGCGCGCCAGCGTCATGATCGAGTCGCGCGTGATCCCCTCCAGGATGGCTCCCGGCGGCGGCGTGTACAGCTTGCCCTTGCGGACCAAGAAGATGTTCTCGCCGGTGCACTCCGCCACCATGCCCTGCGCGTCGAGCATGATCGCCTCGTCGAAGCCCAGGCGCAGCGACTCGGTCTTGGCCAGCACCGAGTTGGGGTAGTTCCCGCTGATCTTCGCCTTGGTCATCATCACGTTGGGATGATGGCGGGTGAAGGTGGAGATGTTGGCGCGCACTCCGTGCTCCAGCGCCGCCGCTCCCAGGTACGCCTTCCATTCCCAGACCGCGATGCCGGCGTGCGCCTTGCCGCCGTCCACCGTCAGGTTCCAGCCGCCCTCGGCCAGCCAGATCAGCGGGCGGATGTAGCACTCGCCGAATCCGCTCGCCCGCACCACATCCTTGCAGCCTTCGGTGAGCTGGGCGAGGTCGTACGGCAGCGAGCGCCACCCGAGCACGAGCGCGGAATGAACCAGGCGCTCGAGATGGTCCTGGAGCCGGAAGATCGCCGGCCCCCGCGCGGTGCGGTAGCAGCGGATCCCCTCGAACGCCGCCACCCCGTAGTGGAGCGCCGGCGTGAGGAAGTCCAGCCGCGCCTCCGAGGGCGCGACCAGCCTCCCGTTCAGCCAGATCTGCGGCGGCGCCAGCGCCGGCACCGCCGTATTGGACGATCCTTCCCGCGCCTCCGTTCTCATGGCCCCCCCTTCCCGTCGCTCCGCCCTCATGCCTGTGCCGCGGGCCGGGGCTTGCGCGGCGCCTCGCTGGAATCCTTCTTCGCGTCACGCAGCCAGCTCATCAGCTCGCGCATGCGGCGGCCGACCTCTTCGATGGGATGGGCCTTGCCTTCCGCCCGCAGCTTCTCGAACGAGGGCCGGCCGGCCTGGTTCTCGAGGATCCACTCCTTGGCGAAGCGGCCGGTCTGGATCTCGCGCAGGATCCGCTTCATCTCCGCGCGGGTCTCCTCGGTGACGATGCGCGGGCCGCGGGTGTAGTCGCCGTACTCGGCGGTGTCGCTGATCGAGTAGCGCATCCAGCCCAGGCCGCCCTCGTACATCATGTCGACGATCAGCTTGAGCTCGTGCAGGCACTCGAAGAAGGCGCTCTCCGGCTGGTAGCCGGCCTCGACCAGCGTGTCGTATCCGGCCAGCACCAGCGAGGTGATCCCGCCGCAGAGCACGGTCTGCTCGCCGAACAGGTCGGTCTCGGTCTCCTCCTTGAAGGTGGTCTCCAGCACTGCGGCCCGGGTGGCCCCGATCCCGCGCGCGTAGGAGAGGCCCAGCGCCTTGGCCTGGCCGCTCGAATCTTGATGGACGGCGATCAGCGCCGGGGTCCCCTGCCCTCCCTCGAAGAGGCGCCGCACCATGTGGCCGGGCGCCTTCGGGGCGATCAGGACCACGTCCACCTCGGGCGGCGGCTTGATCTGCCCGTAATGGATGTTGAACCCGTGGGCGAAGAAGAGCGCCTTGCCGGCGGAGAGGTGGGGAGCGATCTCGTTCTCGAAGATCGCGCGCTGCTTCTCGTCCGGCGTGAGGATCATGATCAGGTCGGCTTCCTGCGCCGCTTCAGAGACGGACAGGACCCGCACCCCTGCGGCCTGGGCCTTCGCGCGCGACTTGCTGGCCTCGTGCAGACCGACGCGTACGTCGACTCCCGAGTCCTTGAGGTTCAGCGCGTGCGCGTGACCCTGGCTGCCGTATCCGATCACGGCGACCTTGCGCGTGCGGACCAGGTCGAGCGTTGCGTCTTTGTCGGTGTAGATGGTGGCCATCGTTCAGTCCTTCGCTTCTTGCGGAGTGGAACTGCTTGGTGCGGGGATTTGGGTGACCGCGCCTTCGGCGGCGGAAGAGACCAGCGCGGCGTACTTGGCGAAGACGCCCGAGCGATAGCGAGGCGCTCTTGGTGTCCAGGCGCGCAGGCGCGCAGCGAGCTCGGCGTCCGGCAGCTCCACTTCGAGCTTCCGGCGCTCGATGTCGAAGACGACCATGTCGCCTTCGCGCAGCGCGGCGATCGGGCCGCCCACCGCCGCCTCCGGAGCGACGTGGCCCACCATCAGGCCGCGGGTCGCGCCGCTGAAGCGGCCGTCGGTGAGCAGGCCCACCAACTCACCCAGGCCTTCGCCCACCAGCGCGGCGGTGACGCCCAACATCTCGCGCATGCCCGGGCCGCCGCGCGGGCCCTCGTAGCGGATCACCACCACGTCGCCCGCGTGGATGAGGCGATCGCGGACCGCCGCAAAGGCGTCCTCCTCGCGATCGAAGATGCGCGCCGGCCCGCGGTGGTACGAGCGCTCGTGGCCCGCCATCTTCAGCACGCAGCCCTCGGGCGCGAGGTTGCCGCGCAGGATCACCAGGCCGCCGGTCGGGCGGATGGGGTCCGAGGCGGGCCGGACCACCTTCTGCCCGGGCGTCTCGGTTGCATCCTGGGCGTGGTCGCGCCACGGCTTGCCGTCCGCGGCCCGCGCCTCGCCGTCCATGCACTTGCGCGCCAGGAGGCGCTGGATCACCAGGCCCATGCCTCCGGCCCGATCGAGATCCACCGCCGTGTACTGGCCGCCGGGCTTCAGGTCGGCGATCAGCGGCGTCCGACGGCTGACGGCGTCGAAGTCGTCGATGCCGAGCGGGACGCCGATCTCGCGCGAGAGCGCGAGCAGGTGCAGCACGGCATTGGTCGACCCGCCGGTGGCCGCCACCGCCGCGATCGCGTTGTCGAACGAGGCGCGCCTGACCACGTCGGACGGCTTGCGGTTCTCGCGCAACAGCTGCACCACGGCCGCGCCGGCCGCGCGGGTCGCCTCGTCCTTGCGGGGGTCCTCGGCGGGGATGGTGGCGTAGCCGGGCGGCGAGAGGCCCAGGACCTCCATCGCCAGCGCCATGGTGTTGGCGGTGTACTGGCCGCCGCAGGCGCCGCTGCCGGGACACGCAACGTCCTCCAGCTCCTTGAGCTTCGCCAGCGGCAGCTTGCCGGCGGCGTGGGCGCCCACCGCCTCGAAGACGTCCTGGATGGTCACGTCGCGGCCGTCGAAACGGCCCGGCGCGATCGAGCCGCCGTAGAGCAGCAGCGAGGGGATGTCGAGGCGCAACAACGCCATCGCTCCCCCCGGGATCGTCTTGTCGCAGGCCACCAGCACCACCATGGCGTCGAAGAGGTGGCCGCGGCCGACCAGCTCGATGGAGTCGGCGATCACCTCCCGGCTGACCAGCGAGGCCTTCATGCCCTCGGTGCCCATGGTGACGCCGTCGCTGATGGCGATGGTGTTGAACTCCATGGGCGTGGCCCCGGCGGCGCGGATGCCTTCCTTGGCCCGCTCGGCCAGCCTGCGGAGCCCATAGTTGCAGGGCATCGTCTCGGTCCAGGTGGTGGCCACGCCGACGATCGGGCGCGAGAGGTCGGAGTCACTGAAGCCGATGGCCTTGAGCATCGCCCGCGCGGGCGCGCGGTCGGGGCCCTCGGTGATCGCCTTGCTGCGCGAGCGCGGATCGTCCGGCATCAGCGCCCCTCCTTCCTCTCGGCGAGGACGCGCAGCACCGCGGCGCCAACCTCGGACGTGGTGGACGGTCTCTGACCTTTCTCCACGATGTCTGGCGTGAGCGCGCCCGACTCCAGGGCGGCGGAGATCGCGGCCTCCACCGCCGCCGCCTCCGCCTCCAGCCTGAGCGAGTGGCGCAGGAGCAGCGCGACGCTGGCGATCGCGCCGTACGGGTTTGCGACGCCCTTGCCGGCGATGTCCGGCGCGGAGCCGTGTACCGGCTCGTAGAGGCCCGGGCCGCCCAGGCCAATCGACGCGGAGGGCAGCATTCCGATCGAGCCGCCCAGGACCGCGGTCAGATCGGTGAGGATGTCGCCGAAGAGGTTCTCGGTGACGATGACGTCGAACTCCGCCGGCCGCTGTATGAGGCGCAGCGCGCAGGAGTCGACGAGCTGGTGCTCGAGCTCGATCCCCTCGAAGTCGTCGCGCACCACGCGGTTCGCCACCTCGCGCCAGAGCCGGGAGGTCTCCAGGACGTTCGCCTTGTCCACGGAGGTCAGGCGGCCGCGGCGCGACTTCGCCAGGCGGGCGGCCACCCGCACCACGCGCGCGATCTCGTCCGCGCTGTAGGTGCAGAAGTCCTCCGCCCAGTCGGCCTCACGGCGCTTCTCGCCGAAGTAGATCCCGCCGGTCAGCTCGCGCACGATCAGGACGTCCACGCCGCGCACCACCTCCGGCTTGAGCGGCGAGATCCCCTCGAGCCGCGGATGCATCGCGGCGGGCCGCAGGTTGGCGAAGACGCCCAGCGCCCGCCGCAGCGCGAGCAGGCCCTGCTCCGGCCGCACCGGGGCGTTGGCCCCCCAGCGCGGCCCGCCCACGGCGCCGAGCAGCACCGCGTCGGCCGACTTGCAGAGCGCCAGCGTGTCCGGCGGCAACGGGACGCCGGCGCGGTCGATGGCGACTCCGCCGATGCGCGCCTCGCGCAGCTCGAAGGAATGGCGCCAGAGCTTTCCCACCGCGGTCAGCACGCGCGCCGCCTCGGAGATCACCTCCGGGCCGATGCCGTCGCCCGGGAGCAGCGCGATCAGGGCGCGCATCCGTCCTCCTTGTGCTCCCAGGCCGAGATCGCCGGCTCCTGCGTGAGCAGGTACCCGAGCTCGTCCACGCCCTGCATCAGGCAGCGGCGGGCGAAGGGGTCGATGTCGAAGGTCACGCGCGCGTCCCCGAAGGCCAGCGTGCAGGTCTCCAGATCGATGCTCACGCGGGTCCCGGGAGAGGCGAGCAGGATCCCGTGCGTGACTGGGTCGACGATCACGGGCAGAAGGCCGTTCTTGAGGGAGTTGCCGCGGAAGATGTCCGCGATGGACGAGCTGATCACGGCCCGGAAGCCATGGTCCAGGAGCGCCCAGGGGGCGTGCTCGCGCGAGGATCCGCAGCCGAAGTTGGGCCCCGCCACCAGCACCTGCGCGCCGCGCGCCTCTGGGCGCGAGAGCGGGAAGTCAGCGTACGGACGCCCGCTCTCGTCGTACCGCCAGCCGGCAAAGAGGAAGCGGCCGAGGCCGGTGCGCGTGGTCCCCTTGAGATGCCGGGCGGGGATGATCTGGTCGGTGTCGATGTCCGGCCGGTTGAGCACCACCGTGCGCGAGTCGAGCCGGCGAAAGGGCTGCCGCGTCATCGGAGCATCTCCCGCGGGTCCGCGATGGCCCCGGCGACGGCGGCGGCCGCGGCGGTGAGCGGGCTGGCGAGGAAGGTGCGGCCGCCCGCTCCCTGCCGGCCCTCGAAGTTGCGGTTGCTGGTGCTGACCGCCGACTGGCCCGGCCGGAGCTGGTCGCCGTTCATCGCGATGCACATCGAGCAGCCGGGCTCGCGCCACTCCGCGCCCGCGTCGAGGAAGACGCGGTCGAGACCCTCGGCCTCGGCGGCGCGCTTGACCTTCTGCGAGCCCGGGACCACCAGCGCGCGCACGCTCTTCGCCACCTTGCGGCCCCGGAGCAAGGTGGCGGCGGCCCGCAGGTCCTCGAGGCGCGAGTTGGTACAGCTCCCGATGAACACCACGTCGATCGGATGCCCGAGCAGGGGTTGGCCCGGGCGCAGGCCCATGTAGCGCAGGGCCCGATCCAATGCCGCCCGATCCGCGGCGTCAGTGACGGACCCCGGATCCGGCACCTCGCCGCGGATCGGCGCGGACATGGAAGGGTTGGTTCCGAACGTGATCCTCGGCTCGAGCGCGCTGCCGTCGACCTCGACGGTGCGGTCGTAGGCCGCGCCCGCGTCGGTCTGCAGCGAGCGCCAGCGCGCGAGCGACTGGTCCCAGTCCCGGCCCTTGGGCGCGCGCGGCCGGTCCGCCAGGTACTGGAAGGTGGTGTCGTCGGGCGCGATCAGGCCGGCGCGCGCGCCCGCCTCGATCGACATGTTGCAGACCGTCATCCGCTCTTCCATCGAGAGCGCGCGCACCGCGGCGCCGGTGTACTCGATGGTGTGGCCGGTCCCGCCCGCGATGCCGATGCGCGCGATCACCGCCAGGCTCAGGTCCTTCGCCGTCACGCCCGGCTTGAGGCGGCCCTCGACGCGGATCTGCAGCGTCTTCGCCCGGCGCTGGAGCAGGCACTGCGCGGCGAGCACGTGCGCCACCTCGCTGGTACCGATGCCGAAGGCCAAGGCCCCGAAGGCGCCGTGCGTGCTGGTGTGGCTGTCGCCGCAGACCACGGTAGTCCCGGGCGGGGTGAGCCCGAGCTCGGGACCGATCACGTGCACGATCCCCTGTTGCTCGCTGCCCAGCGCGTGCAGCTCGATGCCGAACTCCTTGCAGTTGGTCTCCAGCGCCGAGAGCTGCGCCGCGCACTCCCGGTCCTCGATCACCAGCGGGACGCCCGGACGCCGCGGCGTGGTCGGCGTGGAGTGGTCCATGGTAGCGACCGTCTTTTCCGGCCGGCGCACGCGCAGCCCCTGCTCGCGGAGGACCGAGAACGCTTGCGGGGAGGTCACCTCGTGCACCAGGTGCAGATCGACGTAGAGGATGGCCGGAACCTCCCCGGTCTCCGGCTGGACCAGGTGCGCGTCCCAGATCTTCGCGAAGAGCGTGCGTGGCTCAGACTGCACCACAGACGACCTCCGGCTCGGGCGGCGCCTTGCGCTGCAGGCGGCCCGCGGCGATGCGGTTCACCACTTCCAGGTAGGCCTCCGCGCTGGCGAGCACGATGTCGGTGCTCAGCCCGCGGCCGCGGTAGGTGCGGCCCTCGTGCTCGACCACCACCACCACCTCGCCCTGGGCGTCCTCGCCGGCGCTGACGCTGGCGACGTGGAAGTCGCGCAAGCGCGACTTGATGCCGGTGATCCGCTCGATGCACTTGAACACCGCGTCCACCGGGCCGTCGCCGGTGGCGGCCTCGTCCAGCTTGCGCCCGTCGCGCGAGAGCAGCGAGACGGCCGCGCTGGGTGGGGTCCCGGTGCCGCTCACCGCGCTCAAGCTGGTGAGCTGCCAGCGGGCGCGCGAGGACCCGTTCTGGAACAGGCCGACCAGGAGCGCGTCCAGGTCGCCGTCGTAGATCTCCTTCTTCTTGTCGGCGAGCTTCTTCAGCTCCTCGAAGACGCGGTCGATCTGCTCCGGCTCGAGCTGGTAGCCCAGGTCGCGCAGGCGGGCGGTGAGCGCGTGGCGGCCGCTGTGCTTGCCCAATACCAGATTGGTGCTCTTGAAGCCGACGTCCTCCGGACGCATCACCTCGTAGGTCTGCTGGTTCGTGATCATCCCGTGCTGGTGGATGCCCGACTCGTGCGCGAAAGCGTTCTGGCCCACCACCGCCTTGTTCCGCGCCACCTGGAAGCCGGTGGCCCCGGCCACCACCCGGCTGGCCGAGCAGAGCTGCTGGGTGCGGATGCCCGTGCGCAGGCCGAAGAAGTCGTGCCGGGTGCGCAGCGCCATCACCACTTCCTCGAGCGAGCAGTTGCCGGCGCGCTCGCCGATGCCGTTGACCGTGCACTCCACCTGCCGGGCGCCCGCGGCCAGCGCGGCCAGGCTGTTCGCCACCGCCATGCCGAGGTCGTCGTGGCAGTGGACGCTGAGCATCACCCGGTCGATGCCGCGCACCTTGGCGCGCAGGTTCTCGATGATCCCGGCGAAGTGCGAGGGCACCGCATACCCGACCGTGTCGGGGATGTTGATGGTGGTGGCGCCCGCCTCGATCGCGCGCTCGACCACCTCGACCAGGAAGTCGGGCTCGGTGCGCGCCGCGTCCTCGGCGGAGAACTCCACGTCCTCGCAGCGCTCGCGGGCGTACTCGATGGCGCCGGAGGAGACGCGCACCACCTCGGCCGGCGTCATCCGCAGCTTGTAGTCGCGGTGGATGGGGCTGGTGGCGAGGAAGACGTGCACCCGCCGCCGCGGCGCGGGCTGCAGCGCCTTGAGCGCGGCGTCGATGTCCGGCCGGTTCGCCCGGGCCAGCGCGGCGACGATCGGGCCTTCGATCTGGCGCGCGATCGCCTCCACCGACTGGAAGTCGCCGGGCGAGGCCACCGGGAACCCCACCTCCATCACGTCCACGCCGAGCGACGCGAGCGCCCGGGCCACCTGCAGCTTCTGCGCAAGGTTCATGCTCGCGCCCGGCGCCTGCTCGCCGTCCCGCAGCGTGGTGTCGAACACGATCACCCGGTCGTTGATCCCGTTCCCGTTTCCGTTCATCCGCTTCACTCCTGACTCTGGAAAAAAGGTCATGCCGCCACTCCGTCGTCCGACTCGGGCGCTTCGTCCATCGCCCCGTTTCCCTGCCCTCTCAGCATCGCGACCGCGCCCGTGCGCACCAGCTCGAGGATCCCGAAGGGCTGCAGCACCTCGATCAAACCGTCGAGCTTCTCCTGGGTGCCGGTGGTCTCGATGATCACCGAGTCCGGGCACAGGTCGACCACGCGCGCGCGGAAGGTCTGCACGAGCTGCAAGAGCTCCGAACGGCGGTCCTGGGAGGCCCGCACCTTGATGAAGGCCATCTCCCGCGACACCGAGCGCGCGTGAGTCACGTCCTCGACCGAGAGGACGTTGACCAGCTTGTAGAGGTTGGCCTCCAGCCGGTGCGTGGTGTCGTCGTCCGCGCGCACCACCACGGTGATCCGGGAGACGCCCTCGCGCTCGGTGCGCCCGACCGTGAGCGACTCGATGTTGAAGCCGCGCCGCCGGAAGAGCGAGACGATCCGGTTCAGCGCTCCCGGTTGGTCCTCGACCCAGGCGATCAGCGTCTGCGCCTTGCGGCGCCCGGCCGGGATGGAAAATGCGGATTCGCGGCTCATTCGGCTCCCTCTCCTTCCTCGGCGAAGGCGGGCCGCCGGATCATGTCGCGCAGGTCCGTGTTGGCCGGCACCATCGGGTAGACCGAGTCCTCCTGCTCGACCCGGAACTCGATCACCACCGAGCCGGGCTCCTTGCGGGCGCGCTCCACCGCGGCGGGGATCTCCTCCCGCCTGGTCACGCGGAAGGCGGTGAGGCCGTGCGCCTGCGCCAGCATCACGAAGTCGGGGCTGAGCAGCGGGGTGGCGACGTAGCGCCGGTTGTAGAAGAACTCCTGCCACTGCCGGACCATCCCCAGATACCCGTTGTTGATGATGGCGATGTTGAGCTTCAGCCCTTCCTGGGCGCAGGTGACCATCTCGCAGGCGGTCATCTGGAAGCCGCCGTCGCCGGCCACCACCCAGATGTCGTCCTGCGGGCGGGCGAAGCGCGCGCCCATCGCCGCCGGCAGCGCAAACCCCATGGTGCCCAGCCCGCCGGAGGTGATCAGCGAGCGGGGCCGCTCGTGCTTGTAGTACTGCGCTTCCCACATCTGGTGCTGCCCGACGTCGGTGACCACCAGCGACTTGCCCTCGGTCAGCCGCCAGAGATCGTGCAGGACGTGCGCGGCGAGCAGCTTCCCGCACGAGGGCATGGTCTGCACGTCGCGGCCTTTGGCTTCGGACCGCCGCGCCGAGATGCGCTCCACCCACGCCGTGCGCTCCCGCTTCTGCACCACCGGGAGCAGCGCCGCAAGGGTGTGGCGCACGTCGCCGGGCAGCGCCACGTCGACCTTGACGTTCTTGTTGATCTCCGAGGGATCGATCTCGGCGTGGATCTTCCGCGCGTGCACCGCGTAGGTGGCGAGCTTGCCGGTGACGCGGTCGTCGAACCGCATCCCCAGCGCGATCAGCAGATCCGCCTCCTGGATGGAAGCGTTCACCCAGGCCTCGCCGTGCATGCCCATCATCCCCAGGCTGAGCGGATGCGAGGCCGGAAAGCCGCCCAGGCCGAGCAGCGTGGAGGTCACCGGGATCCCGGTCTTCTCCGCGAGCTCGCGCACCAGCGCTCCCGATCCCGACTGCACCACCCCGTGGCCCGCGAAGATCAGCGGGCGTTCGGCGGCGTCGATCAGCATGGCGGCGCGGGCGATGGCTTCCGAGGTCGGCCGCGGGATCGGACGGCGGCGCTGCGGCCGCGGCGGCGGCCGCGTCTCCAACATTGCCAGCCCCTGCTGCGCGTCCTTGGTGATGTCCACCAGCACGGGGCCGGGCCGGCCGCTGCGGGCGATGTAGAACGCCTCGTGCAGGGTGGGCGCCACGTCCTCGGCGCGGCTGACCAGGTAGTTGTGCTTGGTGATCGGCAGCGTGATGCCGGTGATGTCCGTCTCCTGGAACGCGTCGCTGCCCAGGGCGCTGGAGGGGACCTGGCCGGTGATGCAGACCATGGGCGTCGAGTCCATCATCGCCGTGGCGATCCCGGTGACCAGGTTCGTCGCGCCGGGGCCCGAGGTGGCGATGGCCACGCCGACCTTGCCGGAGGCCCGCGCGTACCCGTCGGCCATGTGGGCCGCGCCCTGCTCGTGCCGGACCAGCACGTGCCGGATCGGGTAGGCCGGCATCGCGTCGTACGTCGGCATGATCGCGCCGCCGGGATAGCCGAACACGACCTCGACGCCCTCGCGCACCAGCACTTCCCAGATGATCTGCGCGCCCGTCTTCTGGGTCGCCGGGTAGGGGACATGATGAGCGGCGGAGCCGCGATTCGTGTCCCCTGGAGTTGGTAGCTGCGACGACATGCGGACCTCGGGGAAAAAAAGAACCCCCGCACCGGGTTGGGTGCGGGGGCCAGGTTCCTTCCGGAAAACGTCTCTCGGTCAGGACGGCGGCCCGCACCCGCTGCTAATGAGCGGAAGCAGTCCGACGACGACGAGAAGAAGCGAGCAGCGGAGCTCCGGCGCGGGAGCGGCGACAGCTTTGGCGCGCGGGAGCACGGGGTTCATCGGGGTCTATGGCTAGCGCCGGACGCATTGCGTTGTCAAATCCGAATCGAGGCGAACCTACAGCTTCACAGGATTTTAACAAAGCAACGACCCGTCCGACGAAACTGTCGGCCACCCCTGCAATTCACACATTGCCGTCGCCTTTGATCTTGCATCCGGCGAGCCCCTGCCCTCCCGACGACCGCGCTGGCCCGAGTGAAGTTCGCCCGGTCCGCACGACGTGCGTCGGATGGTCCGCCGCCACCTCTCCGTCTGATGCGCCCCGCGAGCATCGAGGCAGGCGAGCTCACTCCAAACCGGGGTAGAAGACGCGCCATGTCGCGCGTCGCCCAGGGCCGGCTCCCGTTCGAGCGAGCGGGCGCCGCGACCGTGCTGCGCGGGGCTTATGCCGAGAGCCCGCTCCGGCTGCTCACGCCCCGCAACCACGGTTCCGCGGCCTGGGTCTACACGGCCACCCTCGGCGGCGGGTTCGTGGACGGCGATCGCGTGCGGCTGCAGATCTCGGTCGGCGCCGGAGCGCGCGCGTTCGTCTCCACCCAGGGCCCGACCCGCGTGTACCGGTCGCCCGCGGGGTGCGAGAGCCAGACGGTGGCGACGGTGGAGCGCGGCGCTGCGCTGGTGCTCGCTCCGGACCCGACCGCCTGCTTCGCGGGAGCGCGCTACCGCCAGCGGACGGAGCTCGACCTCGCCGAGGAAGCCTCGGCCGTGGCCTGGGACATCCTCACCTCCGGGCGCAGCGCGCGCGGCGAGCGGTGGGCATTCGACCGGTGCGCTCTCGGACTGGCGCTGCGCCGCGGCGGGCAGACCCTGCTCGACGAGTGCTGGCTGCTGGAGCCGGAGCACGGCCCGCTCCGCGATCGCCTGGGCCGCTTCGAGGCGCTCGCGACGCTGCTGCTCGCCGGGCCCTTGTTCGGTCCGGCGCGCGACGAGCTGCGGTCCCGGATCGAGGCCCGGCCGGTGGGCGCGCGATCCGCGCTGCTGGAGTCGGCCAGCGCGCTTGCCGAGGACGTGTTGGTCGTCCGCTTCGCCGCGGCTTCGGTGGAGGAGCTGGTCCGCGCGCTCCGGGCCCGCCTCGCCGCGATCCCGCTGTTGCTCGGAGACGATCCCTGGGCGCGCCGCGCCTGAAAGGAGTGGTCGGATGCATCTGACACCGCGCGATCTCGACAAGCTGGTGCTGCACGAGGCCGGGTTCCTCGCCCAGAAGCGCCTGGCCCGCGGGCTGCGGCTGAACCATCCCGAGGCGGTGGCGCTGATCTCGACGCAGCTCCTGGAGCTGATCCGCGACGGGCGCACCGTGGCCGAGCTGATGGACCTGGGCCGCCGCATGCTGGGGCGGGCGCAGGTCCTGCCGGGCGTGCCGGAGTTGATCGCCGAGGTGCAGGTGGAGGGGACGTTCCCCGACGGCACGAAGCTCGTGACGGTGCACCATCCGATCGCGCTCGAGCAGGGGGACCTGTCGCTCGCCTTGTACGGCAGCTTCCTGCCTCCGCCCGCGGCGGTGCCGGCGCCGGTCCCAGCGACGGACGGCATCCTCCCGGGCGAGATCCTGACGGCGTCCGGTGAGATCGAGCTCAACGCCGGGCGCGAGAGCATCGCGCTGACGGTGGTGAACCACGGCGACCGGCCCATCCAGGTGGGCAGCCATTATCCGTTCGCCGAGACCAACCGGGCGCTGGTGTTCGACCGGGGGCGGGCGCACGGGAAGCGGCTGGACATTCCCGCCGGCACTGCCGTCCGCTTCGAGCCGGGCGAAAGCAAGACGGTGAAGCTGGTACCCTTCGCGGGCGCGAAGGTCGTCCGCGGGGGAAACGCGCTCGGCGAAGGTCCGGTCACGGCGGAGACCCGGGCGCACCTGCTCGCGGCAGCCGCGAAGCAGGGCTTCGGCCACGCGGAGGAGAAGCCGTGAGCCGGCGGATCGATCGGCGGCACTACGCGGACCTCTACGGGCCCACCACCGGGGACCGCCTCCGGCTGGGGGACACCGCGCTGATCGCCGAGGTGGAGCGCGACTTCACCTCCTACGGCGACGAGTGCAAGTTCGGCGGCGGCAAGGTGCTGCGCGACGGCCAGGGACAGAAGGCGGGCGCTTCCGATGCGGAGGCGCTCGACTGCGTGATCACCAACGCGCTGATCCTCGACTGGACGGGGATCTACAAGGCCGACGTCGGCATCAAGGAGGGCCGGATCGCCGGAATCGGCAAGGCGGGAAATCCGGACACCATGGCCGGCGTGACGCCGGGAATGGTGGTGGGGGTCACCACCGAGGCGATCGCCGGCGAGGGACTGATCCTGACGGCGGGCGGCGTGGACACGCACATCCACTTCATCAGCCCGCAGCAGGCCCCGGAGGCGATCGCCAGCGGCATCACCTCCTGGGTGGGCGGCGGCACGGGGCCCGCCACCGGCACGAACGCGACCACGTGCACCCCCGGGGCCTGGAACCTCGCCCGCATGCTGCAGGCGGTGGACGACCTGCCGCTGAACGTGGGGTTCACCGGCAAGGGCAACACCTCGCGGCCGGAGGGACTGCTCGACCAGATCCGCGCCGGGGCCGTCGGCCTCAAGCTTCACGAAGACTGGGGCACCACGCCCGCCGCCATCGACTGCTGCCTCTCGGTGGCCGAAGGCGAGGACGTGCAGGTCACCATCCACACCGACACCCTGAACGAGTCGGGTTTCGTGGACGACTCGATCGCCGCCTTCAAGGGCCGGACCATCCACACCTATCACTCGGAAGGCGCGGGAGGCGGGCACGCGCCCGACATCCTGCGCGTCTGCGGCGTGGCCTCCGTGCTCCCGTCCTCCACCAATCCGACCCGCCCGTTCACCGTGAACACGCTGGACGAGCACCTGGACATGCTGATGGTCTGCCACCACCTCGACCGCGAGATCGTCGAGGACGTAGCCTTCGCGGAGAGCCGGATCCGCGGCGAGACCATCGCGGCGGAGGACGTGCTCCACGACCTGGGCGCGATCAGCATGATGTCCAGCGACAGCCAGGCGATGGGCCGGGTGGGCGAGGTGATCACCCGGACCTGGCAGACGGCGCACAAGATGCGCGAGCAGCGCGGGCGGCTTCCCGGAGAGCGCGGCGACAACGACAACCTGAGGATCCGCCGCTACCTGGCCAAGTACACGATCAACCCGGCCATCGCGCACGGGTTCGGGGACGCGGTGGGGTCGGTGGAGACGGGAAAGCTGGCGGACCTGGTGCTGTGGAAGCCGGGCTTCTTCGGGATCCGGCCGGAGCTGGTGATCAAGGGCGGGTTCATCGCCTGGGCGCAGATGGGAGACGCGGGAGCTTCGATCCCCACGCCGCAGCCGCTCTGCATGCGGCCGATGTTCGGCGCGCGGGCGCCGGGCGCGATCAGCCTCGCCTTCGTCTCGCGGCGGGCGCTCGAGGAAGGGACGGCGGGCCGGCTCGGGCTGCGCAAGCGGCTCCACGCGGTGCGGGGATGCCGGGGGCTGGGCAAGCGCGACATGAAGCTGAACGACGCGCTGCCGCAGCTGGAGGTGGATCCGGAGACGTACGAGGTCCGCGCGGACGGAGCGGTCCTGGGCTGCGAGCCCGCGGCCCAGCTGCCGCTCGCGCAGCGGTACTCGCTCTTCTGAGAGGCGCGCATGTGGATCCTGCTCCAGCTCGCGGACTCCGCCTTCCCCACGGGTGGCTTCGCGCACTCCGCGGGGCTGGAAGCGGCGGCCCAGGCGGGAGAAGTCGTCTCGGCGGAAGATGTCCGCCGCTTCGCTCGAGACGCCGTCTGGCAGGCGGGCTTCGGCGCTTTGCCGTTGGTGCGCGGGGTCTACGCCGAGCCGGAGTCGCTGCCGCGGCTCGATGCGCGCGCGGACGCCTTCCTCGCCAACCACGTGGCCAACCGGGCGAGCCGGACGCAGGGGCGGGCTTTCCTGGCGACGGCCGCGCGCGTCTTCGCGGAGCGCATCGCGCCCGTGCAGCGGCGCGCCGAGGGCCTGAAGCTGCACCTCGCGCCGATCTGGGGCGCGGTGGTGGCGGCGCTGGACGTCGATCTGCCCGACGCGCAGCGCGTGTTGCTCTGGTGCGCCGCGCGCAACGTGCTATCCGCCGCGGTCCGCCTGGGCCTCGCCGGCACGTACGAGGCGCAATCCATCCTCGCGGGTCTGGCGCCTTTGCTCGACGAGGTCCACGCCCGGTGCGGCGGGCTCGGGCCGGATGCGCTGGCGCAGCCGGCGCCGCTTCTGGACCTGCTGCAGGGAACGCACGACCGGCTGTACTCGCGGCTGTTCCAGTCCTAGGGAGGCACCATGGCGCACGAGGGCGATCACGAGCACGCGGATCATCCGGGCCACTTCCACGAACGGGAACGGACGCGCCGCCGCGACTTCCACGCCCGCGCGTTCACGGTGGGCGTCGGCGGTCCGGTGGGGAGCGGCAAGACCGCGCTGGTTCTCGCGCTCTGCCGCGCGCTGCGGGACCGGATCAGCCTGGGCGTGGTGACCAACGACATCTTCACCCGCGAGGACGCCGAGTTCCTGGTTCGCAACCAGGCGCTGCCCCGCGAGCGGATCAAGGCGGTGGAGACCGGCGGCTGCCCGCACGCGGCGATCCGGGAGGACATCAGCCACAACCTGCTCGCGCTCGAGCAGCTGATGGAGGAAGTCCGCCCCGAGCTCCTCTTCGTGGAGAGCGGCGGAGACAACCTCGCCGCGCAGTACAGCCGCGAGCTGGCGGACTACACCATCTACGTGATCGACGTGGCGGGCGGCGACAAGGTGCCGCGCAAGGGCGGGCCGGGGATCACGCAGTCGGATCTGCTGGTGATCAACAAGACCGATCTCGCGCCTCACGTCGGCGCCGATCTGGCCGTGATGGATCGCGACGCCCGCAAGATGCGCGGCGACGGACCGACCGTCTTTGCCCAGGTGACCAAGGGCGTCGGGATCGATGCCATCGCCGGACACGTGCTGCAGGCCTGGCGCCGCGCCGCTGGGGGCTGAAGCCTTCAGTCGATCGGCTCGCCCGCGTCGTCGTGGATGTCGCTGTCGTGCGGGGGCTTGTCCTGCGTGCCCGGGCCGACTCCGCTCCGACCCGGGTGGTCGGGGATGTTGACCACCGCCTCGCCCACGTTGTTCGCGTAGTTGGACTCGGGAAGCTGATGGCAAAGACCCGCCGGGTCCCTGAACCGGCAAGGGTCGTTGGGACCGCTGGACACGAACGCGGGATTCACGGTGATGCGGATGATGTACCGGCCCGGTGGCACGGGCGGCTGGCCATCGCCGCCGTCGAGCACGAACATCTGGCCTTGCAGCTGCCAGGCGTAGACGTCCGCCCATCCGTGGCTGATGCCCTGATTGCCGGGGATGCCGACCCGCCCGCAATTGCGGTACGCCCACGTCTTGACCGCGCCGTCCGCGACAGGAGCCGGCGAGACGTCGATCATGCAAAAGCCGCGCTTGGCCGCACGCCAGACGCGGCCCGTGGCGGGGTCGATCAGCTCATAGCGGGCGTAATGGCGGAAATGGAAGTGTTGGTGGCAGGTGGCGAATTCGTAGAGCCCGTCGTTGTTGGCGACGTGGTCGTTCGGATCCCCGATGAAGATGTCGCCGTCGCCGACGTTCGGCGTCGAGACGGTGAAGCGGATCACACGGTGAGTCCCCGCGCTGATGCCGCCTTCGATGGCATCGCACGCGGTGGCGACGAAGTCCTCGTCGCGCACGATCCAATGGTTTTGCAGCGTCTTTGCATCGACGATCAAGTCCGGCGTGCCGGTCAAGTCCGGCGGCCGATCGCCGGCGAGCGCGGGCAAGGCGAGCGCGCAGATTGCGAGCAGGATCTTCCTCATGGCGGGTCCCCCGGGTTGACGGAGCAGGACGCCTGCGTACTCCCCGCATTGCAAGGATGTCAACGCCTAGAGCTTCCACTCCAGCTGGGCGGTCAGGAACAGGATGCCGGTGTCCTGGTACGAGCCCACCAGGTTGCCACGCCCGCCCAGCGCGACCGGCAAGGTGCTCTGCTCGTTGACGTCGAGCGTGCCGCCGAACAGGTATTCGGCTGCGAATCCCCAGCCGAAGGACTTGCTGATCTGGTGCTGCACACCGAGGCCGACACGCCAGGCCGAGGCGACCGGGAGCATCGGCGATACGTTCGACGTGTCCTGGAACGCGGAGTCGTAGGCGACGCCGAAGTTGAGCAGCAGCGTCTGGCTCATCCGGATCTGGGTGCCGGCCGCCCCGTGCCAGGTGTCGTTGTAGTGCAGGTCGATGGTCAGGCCCTGCGGGTTGCTCGAATCCTCGATGCCGATGGTCGGCGTGCCGAACTTGGACCATTGCTGCCAGCCGAAGTTCGCCAGGATCGCAAAGGTGGGATTGAGCTGGTGGAAGGCGCCCAGCATGAACCCCTGGGGGACCAGGGTGTCGAAGGAGATGTTGGAGGTGAGCAGTCCCTTGGCGCTCAACAGCGCCTGCAGCGCGGGAGAGAGGCCCGAGAACTGCGCGGGCGCGGAGAAGCCGAGCTTCACGCGCGAGTTGTAGGTGAGCCCGAAGCGGGTATCGGGGCTGAGCTCGTAGAGGACGCCCAGGTTCACGCCCGCGCCCCAGGCGTTGCTGTCGAGCTTGAGCTGGCCGTCGGCGCCGCTGCGGTTGTTGATCGCCACCTGCTCCTTGAGAACGCCGTACATGACGTTGACGGTCAGGCCGACGGAGAATTTGTCGCTCAGGCGGTAGGCGATCGAGGGCAGGAACGAGATGCCGAGCAAGGTCGCCGACTGGTTGTAGTACCGGCCCACCCACCCGGAGTTGTATTCCTCGCCAAGTCCAAATGTACCGGCGGCCCCTAAGCCGAGCTTCAAGTCCCGCGAGACGCTGTAGGTGAAGTACGTGCCGCCGCTGGGGAACCAGCCGACGGGATTGCCGCCGTTGTCGGTGCCCAGCGCGGCCGACGTCCCGCGCTTGATGGTGAAGCCGAGGTTCCCGTACAGGAGCTGGGGGCCGAGCAGGATCTG
Source organism: Myxococcales bacterium (assembly GCA_035635635.1). GTDB lineage: Bacteria > Myxococcota > Myxococcia > Myxococcales > 40CM-4-68-19 > 40CM-4-68-19. The sequence continues at coordinate 29,711 of DASQAS010000081.1, forward strand.
GGTGCCCTCCAGTCGGGTCATCCCCGCCGGATTGGTCCAGATGGTCGAAGCGTCCTGCGCGCGCGCGCCGAATCCGGCCGAACCGAGCCCGACGTCCGCGCTGCCGATCTCGTACGCGCTGATTCCGCCGGCCAGAGCCTGGCCAGGGATGGCCAGCCCGGCGACGAGCGCAGGTCCAATCAGCCGGCGGATCCCGGCGTTCACGGAATATCGTCGTTTCATGCTCAACCCTCCGGACGCGCACTCGTAGAGCGCAAACGCGCGGGGTTGCCCATTGGTAGATGGTCGTATCGGACCGCTCGTTCAGCGCACTCTTCCGCGCGCGGCCACCGGCCAGACCGCTTCGACGGCGCCGTCGCGGACGGCGTACACCTCGTCGACCATGTTGCTGACCGCGCAGCAGTGGTTCGGCACTACCTCCACCACCTCGCCGATCTTCGGGCGCTCCCGGCAGGCCGAGAGGTCGACCACGCCGTGCTCCTCGGAGAGGTTGACCACGGCCGCCTGCGGATACTCGAGCAGGTGTCCGTAGCCGGTGACCGTGTACAGATCGGACGTGAACACCTTGCTGCCGGCGTCCAGGACAGCGCGGTCGGGCGTCGGCCGGCTCACCACCGTGCAGCGTACGCGCATCGCGCAGTCGTCCCAGGTCGCCGTGCCGGAGGCGACCACCATCCGGTCGTTGTAGACGTACACGCCGGCGCGCTGCTCGGTGAGCTGCGGGATCGACTGCGCGGTGAAGACCGCCGGCGTGCCGCCGCCGGACACGACGGGCACCGCGATGCCGGCGCGCCCGAACAGCTCGAGGGCGCGCTCGAAGAAGACGCGCGTGCCCGGCTCGCGGTTGGGAAAGGTCATCAGGCCCTCGAAGCGCAAGCCGCCCAGCCGCATCGCGGTCCGCACCAGGTCCAACGCAGCCTCGGGCGTCTGGACGCCGTTGCGCCCGAAGCCGGTGTCGCACTCGACCAGGAAGGGGACCTCGGTGCCGGCCGCCCGGGCGCCCTCCGACAGGCCGCGCGCGACGACCTCGTTGTCGAACACGACGGCCAGCCTGCGGAGGCGCCGCGAGAGCGCCAGGAGCCGCTCGATCTTCGAGCGCCCGATCACGTTGAACGTGAGGAGCACGTCGTCCGCGACGCCGGCGTCGGCGAAGACTTCGACCTCGCCGAGCTTCTGGCAGGTGATCCCGACCGCGCCGGCCGCCATCTGCAGGCGGCCCAGCGCCGGAATCTTGTGCGTCTTCACGTGCGGCCGGATGGCGATGCCATGCCGGGCGAGATGCCCGTGCACGCGCCGGATGTTGCGCTCCACGACGTCCAGCCGGACGATCACCGCCGGCGTGTCGAGCTCGTCCTGGCGCAGCCTCGCCGTCCTACTTGCTCGCCGCGGCCTTGCGCGGGTCGTCGGTCGGGTTCACGTAGTTGATGCCCCACGGCCCCATTCCATGCAGCTGGACGACGGTCTCGCTCTTGGTCAGGGCGAAGTGGTGGTGCTTGGCGGGCATCACCACGAAGCTGCCCGCGGGCAACTCCTTGGCGGCGGCCTCGTCCAGCTTGTCGGCCATCCCCATGTAGAAAGTGCCGCTGATGACGGTGATGTGCTCGTCCGCCGGATGCCAATGGGCCGGCACCTTGTAGCCGGCGGGAAGCTTGAGGCGGAGGGTGAAGAGGCCAGGGTCTTTTGCGTTTCCCTCCATGGCCGCGACCTTCGCGCCCGGCGGCAGCGAAGGCGGTCCGTCGACCCATTTGAGATCGCCGCCGGTGAGCATCACGTGCGGAGCCGCCGGTTTGGCCGCCTCCTCCGCGTACGACGTTGCGCCGAAGAGACAGCCGGCCAGGATTCCGAGCATCGAGTAACGCCATGTTCTTTGCATGATTTGTCCCCCGCGTCTCTCTGCGGCGGGCGAACTGACACCATCTGATCCCGACCTGTCAAGGAAGGCGGGACGGGTTCACTTCCGGCGGGAGAGGAACGATTCGATTCCTTGGCGGACGCTCGCGGCCGTAGGCTACGCGGATGGAGTCCGGCTGCCGGTCCGGGACATCGAGCGGCGACTCCCGGACGGCGAGGTCGCGCTGCGCACGAACAGCATCGCCAGAAGAAGCGCACTTGCTCGGCCCGGACTAGGAACCGATCCGCAGCGCGCGAGAAAATTGTCCCGCCGCCCGGAGTCCAGGGTTCTGCGGATGGGCCGAGCCAGATGCCGGCGCAGGGGGCTCCCATGATGATGCGACTGATCGAGACGTGCGCGTTGTTGTTTGCGCTTGCCACTACCCTCACTTCGCCGGCCGCGCGCGCCCAAGGGAGCCCGGTGAACGACGGCCACGGCAAGGAGTGGCGCCAGCTCACCGACTCCGTCGGATTGAGCTGGGAGCAGGTGGCCGAAGTCTGCCCGCGCGACGGCCTCTCCCCGTGCGCGGGCGTGGCGGGCGCGCTCGATCTCACCGGCTGGACCTGGGCGACGGACTCCGAGGTCATCGAGCTGTTCAGCTTCTACGTTCCGGAGATCCTGGCAGGCTCTCCGGTGCAGGGCCAGCAAGCCTTCTTCGCGGCACAGACATTCTTCGGGTCCTTCCGTCCGACGTTCTCCTTCTTCATCACGTACCAGACCGGCCAGTTTGCTTCCGGCTGGACGGCGTCCACGGACGCCGCGGGCCTGCCCCTCGTGGGAAGCGTCAGCGCGGGGACGACACCCGTCTCCATCGGCGGATCGTTCGGGGTCGCGCCAGCCAGCGATCCGGCCGCGACGGACCGGTTCATCGGCGTCTTCCTCTGGCGGCCCACCGGGCTCGACACCGGCGCAGTGATCGCCAACGACGACGTGGGCCAGGTCGCGTCTCCGGCAGGCGGAACGGCGGTGGCCAACGTTCTCGACAACGACTGGCTCGCCGGAGCACGGGCCACGACGGCGACGGTGACGCTGTCCCAGGAGTCGTCGACCAGCGCCGGAGTGGTGCTCGACTCGCAGAGCGGCGCGGTGCTGGTGGCGTCCGGGACGCAGGCCACGACCCACACCCTGGTCTACAAGGCTTGCGAGAGCGCGAATCCGGACAACTGCGACATGGCGTCGGTGAAGGTCATCGTCCCGCCCTATGTCCTGAGGGCGGTGGACGATCTAGGAACGATCTCCCCCTCGACCGGCGGAGCGGCGGTCGCGAACGTCCTGGCCAACGACACGCTGGGAGCTCAGGTCGCCACCCTCGCCAACGTGACGTTGACCCAGATGTCATCGACCAACCCGAGGGTAGCTCTCGACGCATCCGACGGCTCCGTCGACGTTGCGATGGGTGCCGACATCGGGACGCATACGCTCGTCTATCGGATCTGCGAGATCGCGAACCCCTCCAATTGCGCCGAAGCGTCCGTCACGGTCACGGTCCAGCCGTACCAGGTGGTGGCGGTGGCCGATCGGGCCAGAGTGTCGTCGAAGACGCCGGGGACGGCGATCGCCAGCGTCCTCGCCAACGACTGGCTCGGGAATGCGCGCGCGACCCCGGCGAACGTGAGCCTGTCCTTGGTGTCGATCTCGCCGCCCAACAACGACATCCGCCTCGATCTTTCGGACGGCTCGGTCGACATCCTGCGGCGCACGCAGTCCGGGACCTACACGCTCGTGTACCAGATCTGCGAGATCGCGAGCCCCACGAACTGCGGCCAGGGGACGGTGACGCTCGACCTCAGCGGCAAGTAGGACGCCTTGGCGCCAGCTCAGATAGCAGCGCTGGTCCCAGCCCCCGCCCGCCGATTTGCCACACTTCCAGATCGCTGTGCCGAGCGCATCTTCTCCGCTCTTGCGTCCGAGCTTGAGAAGTCCCCTGACGATGTGGAATCGCACGCCCATTCGTTACAGAGACGGAGCCCACGTCGTGACGAATTGGATCTTAGGGAAAAAGGATCT